>DATEBV010000035.1:0-3246 GCA_035287205.1 Chthoniobacterales bacterium
AGCAATTTATTCTCTTCCAACTGAAGATCAATGGTATAAAGCAGCTTATTACAATAGCCATCGAGTAGATAGCCCTCTCTACTGGCTTTATCCAACCAAAAGTAATTTTTCTCCAGGTAACAGCATAGGAACATTGCATAATGAAGCAAATTATCGATATGGATTTTGGTATTACCAATTTGCTAAAACCCCTCCCTCCCTTACTCCTGTTGGAGCATTTAGCGGTTCTCCTGGACCCTATGGTACCTATGACATGGGAGGAAATGTCTTCCAATGGACCTGCACGCAAAAAAATCCCAATGACTCTAACTCGTTCTTTATTGCACGAGGAGGATCTTGGCTCTCTCAATCAGGTTTGAGTCTTTTCCATGATTTCCTTCAAAATACATCACGCCGATCTTTTGATCCTGCTACTTCAAATCATCAAGTAGGATTTCGATTAGTAAGAAATTTCTAGAAAATAGCCACAAAAGAACATAAAGAAAGAAAAAAAAGCAGACAGGCATCGATTCATACCTACCTTTGCAGCTTAATTTTTTAAAGTGTTCAGAGATTTTATTAAAACCCTTTGACATTTTTTTAGTTTGTCAATAAGCATTCAACCAAAAGCTAAATTCTGATTTCGTTGATCCCTCAACGCTAGTCAAATGAACCATCCAATTTTGATTATCCAATCGTCAACCCTCTAGAGGAGAGGCTGAACAACTATAAAATGAAAAATCTACCTTTTTGGATTCTCCTTACTGTCATTTTACTAACTCTTCATCCTTCTTCATTACTCTTTGCTATGGATTCAAAGATGGTAGAAGAAGTAGCACTGGGAATTGAAAAAATCTGGGGAGGAGAGCAGAAAGAAATAATATACGATAGAGTGAAGACCCAAGAGGTAGAGAATGACAAGACATTGGAGAGTGCTGTTGCTGGGACAGAAGCAAGTACTCATCAAACCCCTTTTTCTAGCTTTAGTTGTAATACCTCTAGCGCAGAGAACAGCGAAATTTCCTATGCAGCATGTTCAGATTTTTTAACTGATGATATTCTTCAGTTTGCAGGAAATCATCTTGTTAGTACTGCTGAAATCTTAAGAAAAGTTATTCTTAAAAATCCTTTAACAACTTTATGTCTTGTGACATCTTATTTGCTTCCAGAGACGCTAAACTCTCATTTTCAAGTAGCAGCAATGAGTGATAGTAATTATGCTCCTGCTGAGAATACTCAGGCTTATAACTTAAGAGGATTTTATAATGAAATTGCTCATCAAGATGAAAATGATGAAATTGAAAGGAAGCTGGCATTTTCTCAACCAAGGGTAAAAAGCCCGCTTAATTTTCGAATGAAACTGCCAGAGGAAGATGCCCATCAATACAATCTTTCTGATGCGTTAGAAATGCAAAAATTTCTAGTTGAATTAACTAAGAGAGAGTATGAAGCGCGAGAAGAAGCAGAGGTTGCTTTTGGGTTTGTTTCTGACTTGTGGAAAGAAGTTGCAGAATCCTATCAAAAGAGTGCTGAATATTGGAAGAAAGCATCTCAATCTCTAATTGATCAATTAGTTTTAAAAGAAGGGTATAGCTTAGCAGCGGAACAATCAAAGTTAGCAGCTAAGCAAAGAAGGAAAAGCATAGAAGAATATAAAAAAGTTTATGAGGAAGCAAAAAAAGAAAGTAGGCGATGGAGAGAAATAGGCAAATCAACGCAGTTAAGTGCAGATTACAGAATCAAAGAAATTGAAGCGCGAAGTGTAGGTAAAGAGGGAATTGCTAAAGGATATTTTGAGGTAGCAGAAAAATTTAAACAAGCTTCAACACAATTTTTATTGGATGGTGACTGGGGTAGAGGCTGTTTTTTCAAATCAGAAGGAATGGCCAAGAAATACAGGCTTCAGGAACTAGATGCTCAGAAAGCAGGGCAAACAACCTTAGCGGCAGGCTACAGAGAAGCGGCGGCAATATCACGGTTGGCGGCAAGATTGCTATAAACAGGCTATTGAGGCCTATGCTAGGGGAAGGTGGAGCAGGAGAAAAGGAGATGGTTTAGGTTTACAAGGTGCCTCTCTTCAAGTCGAAGCAGACTATCAAGCAAAAGCAAGTGAAGCACAAGAAATAGGGAAATTTACTTTGGCAGCAGGTTATAGAGAAGTTGCAGTAACATTAGAGCAAGCTGCAGATCAGCATAAGAAAGCTGTAGATCTGTATAAGTTTGAATTAGAGTTAGTAGGTAAGTCTCTTCAAGATAAGGCAGGATACCAAGCAAAAGCAAGCGAAGCGGAAGAAGAAGGAAAAATGATTCTATCAGCAGGTTATAGAGAAGCTATTGTCACATCAGAGCAGGCTGTGAATCAGGGTGAATTATCAGCTATGAAATTTTCTACTTCTACTTATGAAGGGTTGTATTGGCTCTCAGAAGCATTGTGCCTTAGAACTCAAGCAGATTATCAGTCGAAAGCGATTGAAGCAGAAGAAGCAGGAAAAGCGACACTTGGGGCAGGCTATAGAGAGGCCTCAATGACATTGATCCGTGCTGCAGAGCAGCATAAACAATCAGCTCAGCTTTGTGTTATAGGGAGCTGTAGTGATCTAGGTTATAGTACCTGGCATGGTATAGGTAGATCCATTCAGGCTAAGGCAAACTACCAAGCAAAAGCAAGTGAAGCGAAAGAAGAGGGAAAAGAAATTCTAGCAGCGATTTATGCAGGGGCTGCTATAATATCAGAGCGTGCTGCAGATCAGTTTAAACAAGCAGTGGAAGCTTATATTGCCGGGAAAGAAAGTGAGCGTAAAAATTGGGTTTCTGCAGGTGAAGCTTTTGAATCGCAGGTAGAATACCAAGTAACATCAATGGAAGCGCAAGAGACAGGTAAAACTATCCTTGCTATAGGCTATAGCGAAGCTGCTATAACATCACAACAAGCTGCGGATCAGTTTATACTGGCAGCTGAAACTACTAAAGTAGGAAAAGAAAATGAGGGAGGGAGTTGGGGTAATGAAGGATCATCTCTCCAAAAGAAAGCAGACTATCAGGTAAAATTATGTAAAGCAGAAAAAATCAATCAAATAACTCGAGCGGCAAACTATAGAGAAGCTATTATAGTATTACAGAGATGGACCCCAAAATTCGGACCGGTAGTTAAGCTTTAAAAAGGGTAGTAAAGTGTGGTAAAATAGCAACCCAAACTACCAAAATGAAAGCAAAAAGAAAACGACACGACAACGCATTTAAGACAAAAATAGGTCTTGAAGCACTCAA
>DATEBV010000036.1:0-4704 GCA_035287205.1 Chthoniobacterales bacterium
CCCAATCTTGAGCTGCTGTTACCGTCCCACAGTAGGTACTAAAACCAATAGAAAATGTTCTATCTTTAAAATGCTCGCGCATGAGTTGACCAAGATTAAGCTCTCCACGATCTTTCATCTCTGTTGCTTGAGCATCACCAAGATGAGAGTTGTGGGCCCAAACAACAAACTTAGAACCTGTTTTCAAAGTCGCTGAGGCTGATGAAGGGCAAAGAGCCTCGGAGCACAGAGCCCGGAATGTATAGGGCATACCTGAGGACTCAGGAGCGGATATTTCATCGCCATCGTTACGAGACGCAGTGGAGGCCGATGAGGCAAGGCGGACGAAGGATTTTGAAGCAGGGCTGTATGCTTCATACTGCCCAAGTCCAAATTCAAGTCCAACGCCGCATTCATCGAGCCTTCCATAAGTTGTAGTAGATGGAGATGAAACTATCCGCTCTAACACCGGAGTGACGAAGCCCATCGCAGGTTCAGTAGACAGTGAAGGCAGGTTCTTAGCCTGAGTTTCATCACGATAGCTCGCAAGTTCGCAAAGTGTCTCAAACATGTGAGTATCTCGAAGATTCCAAGATTCATCACGTCCGTGAAACATTGATCGATAGTACCGTTCAGCATTTCTAATGAGCCGAGCATTCTGTTCTGCAAAAAAGAAATCTTCTTTAGCCATAGGACCATCACAACTCATCAATTCTACAGATCGTTGTCGCAATGCCAAAAGCTGAGCCACGACCTCTTCTTCACAAGGTTCTTTGCCATAACGTGTCGTTGCCAAACCATACATTTGCGGCTCTCTCCCAAATTGTTCTAAACAAGCATACCTAGCCCGAGCTTCCTTCGCCTCATCAGGGTCATGCTTTTCAAGATAATCCAAAACAGCATCAATCGATGTGTACATGCTATAAAGATCCAAGCCAAAAACACCAGGACAACCTTGTTTAAATCCCTCAGAAGCATTTCTGTTATGAAGCCATTCAATAAATTGCAGCATAACTTTATTTCTCCACATCCAGCGAGGGAAGCGCTGAAAATCAGCAAGGGCTAACGTACTACTATCATTACTCTGACCTGTAACATATCGATGAATGCGAGTTGTATCAGGCCAATCGGCTTCCAAGGCGACTCCAACAAAACCATGCTCTTCAATCAAACGCTTTGTCAATGCGGCACGAAGTGCATAAAATTCCTCAGTGCCATGAGAAGCCTCTCCTATAAGGACAAATTGAGCTTTTCCCGCCGATTCCATCAAAGAATCAAATTCTCCTTGTGATGTAATAGGCTGCGCGTAATTCCTTACATACCTTGCACTTTGTGAAGCATTCATAACAGGCATTCAGTCGCAGCTTCGCAGCGACTGGAGTAAAGGTGAGAATTTAATTCAAGGATGATTCCTGAACTACTAACGCACTAAGGAGTACATCGGTACTCGCATGTCCTCAATAACTCGATCTAAAATTTGTGGCAAGCTTTTTTTGATCTGAAAGCGCGACAAACCCCGTCCTTTAGGGGAGGATGCCAATTTCTCTTATTTCATTTCAGTCGCTGTGCAGCTGCGACTGAACGATTTCAATATCACATTGGATCTGCTTCTGAAGGTCTTCAAGACTTAAAAAGTGTTTTTCTTCACGAAGATAAGTTATTGGTTCTAGTGTCACCTCTTGATTATAAAGGTCCCCGTTAAAATCAAAAAGATGAACTTCAACAACTCGAACGTTTGTAGAATCGATTGTTGGACGAAATCCAATATTAGCAACACCTAGGTAGCGTCTTCCCTCCACCATGGCATACACAGCATAGACGCCATCGGGTGGTAATTGTATGGATGGCATCGATAGGTTAGCCGTTGGAAAACCAAGTTTTTTACCAAGCTTCGCTCCTTTGACTACCATACCACGAAAAGTATAGGGACGCCCTAGGCATTTTGCTGCTTCTTGAAGATGACCAGTAGCAGTAAGATGGCGAATTCGTGTACTACTCACAGAAGAACCGGCAACCTGAACGGGAGTAATACTGATCACTGAAAAACCGAGTTCCTCCCCCATGTGGCGTAACAAAGAAAGGTTTCCTTGAGCTCCTTGCCCAAAGGACCATGCAGCTCCCACGCAAAATGCCTTAACCATTTTACCTGACACTAGACTTCTTTCCAAACTCGCTGATACTGATGAAGTGCAAGGAATACCGGTGGTCGGGAGACCGCGGGATAGACTGCGAGAGCTCGTCTCGAACAGCCCCATAGGGGTGAGCCGAGCGGGAGCGAGCGAGTCAATCGACGGAGCACAGGAATTGAGCGTATATAACATACTCGATGCTCCGAACACCGGCGCGACGCCGCACTTCGCGGTATTAGTAGAGTTTCGAAAGAAGTCTACTAAGTTTTGAATAAAAGTTTCAGCAGGCATTGCCGCTAAAGCTTCGTTAAAGGGAATTAAAAGAACTTTTTCTACCCCATATTTTTTAAAAAACTCCACTTTCTGAGCTGTTGAGGTAAGAAGTTTTGGAGCTAGATCAGGTTTCAGTAAAGATAAAGGATGGCGATCAAAAGTTACAACGACAGCCTCTCCACCAAGACGTTCAGCTTCCTCTTGAGCCCTTGTTAAGAGTGCTTGATGCCCTAAATGCACACCATCAAAAGTTCCAGCGGCAATAACTAAAGGCTGGAGGTTGGAGGTGATAGATTGGAGGTCATTCATCAGTTACTAAGCTCCCCTTAGACGCGAAACTTCAGGAAGAGTTAACACATGAGAGAGTAGTTCTTCTTGCGATACTTCTTTTAATCGCTCTGCCGGAAAGGCACCTTCTACTGAAAAACGTCCTGACTTGGTTCTCCGCAAGGACTGTAAATGAGCACCGCACCCTAAATCATGACCAATATCATGAACATAAGTACGAACATAAAATCCCTTACTGCAAACAACACGGAAGTCAATTTCATCAGAACGTTGCCCCAGAACTTGATGAGCATAAATATGAACAAACCGAGGTTCTCGCTCTACTACTTTTCCTTGGCGTGCTAACTTATAAAGAGGTACTCCATCTTTCTTAATTGCTGAAACCATTGGTGGCATTTGATAAAAATCCCCATCATATTTTGAAAAGGCAGCCTCAATAGTAGCACCATCAAGTGGAGGCACTGGCGTTGTCTGAAGCACTACCCCATCAGCATCTTGAGAATCAGTAACCTCACCAAGCTTCATGGTTCCAACATATTCTTTATCCTCACTCATCAAAAGATCTTGAATCTTAGTTCCACGACCAAGTGTCATCATAAGAAGCCCTGTGGCCAAGGGATCAAGAGTACCGCAATGCCCCACCTTCTTAGTTCCTAGCGCACGACGAACAAGAGCCACAATATCATGAGAGGTCATCTTGCTCGCTTTATCAATTAAAAGAACTCCGTCAATGGGTGTATTTTTCATAACTTATTTGGTAACTATTCGGTTAACAGACCGAATAGTAGTTTAAGTTTTAAGTTTAAGTTTAAGTTTATTTTTGGTCACTTCGTGACAAGGTTAAAAGCGAAGCTGTATTTTTATTTGCTCCAGTTTTTTGCTCACGAAACCTTTCTAATAAAGGATTCAAGGTTCTTTATAAAAATCCAAGTGATGAGTTAAGCGAATATTTATTTTCTTTGTGTTCTTTTGTGTTCTTTTGTGGCTATTTTCTTCCTTCTGTCTGTTCCGGAAGAGCAGCATCAATAGATGCAAGAACACAAGCCTCTACTTCAGACAAACTACCTTGAAGAGAAGCCCCAGCAGCCATACGATGACCTCCTCCTCCATACTGTTGGCAAAAAGAAGAGGCATCAAAAAAACTTTCTTTGGAACGCAGACTTAAACGAACCCTTCCCTCAAGAAGCTCTTCGAAAAAAACTGCTGCCACGACGCCTTCAATGGAGCGCAAGTGATCAATAATCCCCTCCGTATCTTCTGGCTTGATTCCTAAAGAAGTAGCATCAGCCATAGTGAGCGCAAAACTTGCAACACGATCATTACTAGAAAAACAAGTATGAGCTAAAGCATGACGCAATAACTCAAAAGTACGTCTCGGTTTATTGTCATATAATGCCTTGGAAAGTTTCCCTACAGAAACACCAGCACGTACTAAAATTGAAGCCAACTCTAGAGTGCGTGCTGTAGTGTTATCATACTGAAATGATCCTGTATCGGTAGAAATAGCAGCGTAGAGATTCGTTGCCATGGCTGAAGTGATCTCAATTTTTTCAGCAAGAAAGCCTTCAGTAAGGATCTGCCCTGTTGCTGGAGCTGCAGCATCGATAAGATTAAAATCTCCAAAAAACTCATTACTGACATGATGGTCAATATTAATCCAAAGAGGCGCTTTAACAACGGAAGAAAGATTTCTTCCTAAACGACTTTTAGTGGCTGTATCAAGAGCTAATACAGCATCAAACTCTTGCACCTGTTCCGACGGCTTGGTGACGAGTGATGATTCAGGAAGATGAGTAAACTTTAAAGGCATTCCATCTTCATTCCAAGCTGTGATAGCATGACCTTCATGTTGAAGCCAAAGAGCGGCAGCAATTGTAGAACCAAGCGCATCACCATCTGGCCGATGATGACTTACAACTAGGATATGATGAGCCCCACGAAGGAGTTTGCAAACTTCTGAGAACCTGTCTTTAAAGTCTACTGATGCTGCGAATGGCTTCGTCGCGCCGGTGCTCGGAGCATCGAGTATGTTATA
>DATEBV010000037.1:0-2803 GCA_035287205.1 Chthoniobacterales bacterium
TAAAGCATCTGGTGATAATACGTAGCAAACTTTTCATATTGTCTAGCGCTTTTCAGATTCAATAAAGCTATTGAATAGCTTTCTTGGGTGAATGCTTCTAGAGCTTTGAGCCAACATGCAGAGGCTTTTTCATAATAATCCGCTATTCCTTCCCAAGATTGTTTTTCTGTCGGATCTGCACTAATAGTAGCTGCAGCATTTTCGCGTGCTACCTTGGCATGCTTTAAAGCTTCAGCAGATTGTTCTTTTGCTTTAGCGGGAAGCTGTGTTAATTCTATAATATATTTTCTCTCTTTCTCTTCTTTTTTTAGTTTTGCCAATTCAGTTTTTGCTTTGTCAGATTCTTCATTAGCTGCTTTTTTTGAACTACTACTTGCGATCCAAGAAGCATTAACTCGCTCAGCTTCTTTATGAAGCTCTTCCATTCTTTCTTGTGTTTCCTCAATATCTTTATGAAAGGTTTCCTCTCGTGCACCATTCAGTGCAGTAATCCCATCATTATAAATTTTTCTCTCTTCGTGAGAAAGCATCATCCATGCTGTAGCATCCCCTTCGATATAACTTTTAGCAGCTCTCTCACGCTTCATCGTAGCGATTTTCTCTTCCTCTTCCAGTTGGGCAATCCAGGTCTTCTCAATATCATCAAGTTGTGCTGCCTCACGTTGAAAGACTTCAAAGGCTTTTCTATCGGCTGCTGCCACAGCCTTCAAAATTTCAAGAGTTTGCGTTGTATCAGCTTCTACAGTCTCTTCTCCTGTCTTTTGAGCCTGCTCTTGACGTTCTGCTGTAGATAACCGTTGTTCTGCAGCTAAACGTGCAGTACGTGTTTGAAGGGCAATTTCGGCAAGAAATCGTGCCTGCATATTGTCCAATATTTCCCTTTCAAGATATTCTTGCATACTAGAAGCCAGACTTCCATCAGTACTAGTTTTACCTTCGCTATTTGCTGATTTTGAACTGCGTTTCTGACTAACAGCAGAAGAGGGTGGTACTATAGTTTTATTCCTCTCTACTTGAGTAACTTGTTTTTCAGCTTCTCGTGCTGCGCTCTCTGCTTCCGTAGCTCTCAATTCCCAGGCAACCTTTGCTCCAGGAATTTTTTCTCTCGCTGCTTTTAAAGCATCAATCTCGGTTATCTCTGCATACTTGCCCAGTACACTTCCAATATCATTCGAGTAATCGTTAACGGGTTGGGCTATTTCAAAACAAGTCTTAAGATCGCTCTCTTTTTTGCTAAGAAGATCATGTTTATAAGCTGTTGCCTCTGCTTGATAGGAAGGCAATCCTATTTCTGATTTAGGAGATTCATAACGTCCTTCGTCTTCATATCGCTTCATTAACTCATTCCAAAGTTCATTCACCGCACGATCTGCTGACTTAAGTTTCTCTTTGGCAGATTCTATGACTGTTGAATTATTACCTTCAGCCTCTATTGCTATGATGATACTCTCTTCATGATCGGCCATCTCTGACCATATTGTACGAGCTTTTTCAAGAGACTCACTAAACTTCTCAACTTTTTTAGAAGCTTCTTCATACTTTTGTCTCCAAGTTTCTTCACGACGTTTAGGATTCTGCAGAAGTTGCTTTACAGCTGATTCAGAACTTTTAAGATCAGAAAAAAGTTGATCCGCTTGAGCCCTAGCTTCCCAACGATCAGTATTAGCATTCCATTGATCTTGAATTCTAGCAACACGAGCCTCTTCTTCTTTCTCTTTAAGGCGTTCTTTTCTCTCTTTTACTGCTTCTCTATCCATTTTTTCCCAAGCATCGAGGAGAATTGTATCGTTAGGGAATTGAAGTCCCCTATTAGCAACTCTTACTGTATCGGCTTTGTGTGCTAAGATAGTCCACTCATCTTCTGCTTGGGTTGCTTCGTCTGCTGTATTTGTGATTTTTATATAGGCGTAATCAGAAGCATTGCTGGATTTCCGAGGGCGTCCATTTTTTAAAACGTAATCTGCTTCAGCAGCAAGTTGATCTGCTTTTTCTCGTGCATCCCAACGAGCAATATCATCTAGGGTTGGACTTGTAATTTTAGGAATGAGAATTTCAGAAACAGGATTGGAAGGATTAAGAGAATCACTACTCTTGAAGTCCGCTAGTTGACTTGGATTATTTGAGTTTAGATCGTTGCTTTGAGTTGTTGCTATTGAGGTTGTCGAAGCGCTTGATGAGGAACTTGTGACTGCATTATTAAGGTTGTTTTTTTCTCTCTCTTTTGTGAGGAGTTTTCTACCTATGATTTCTAATTCTTCATCTAATCTCAGTGGAGAGGCTATATTATGACTTTCTATAACTGCAGGAGGAACTGTTTCCGTAGGTTTCTTTTTTCCTAGAAGTCCAAAAGATGTTTGAGAAAATGTCTTGGCTACTTGAGCGCCAGAAGCACGCTCGATATTTCTGGCGAGAGATTTTTCGATTGCTGTGTACTGATTGCGAATGGGGAGCACTTTGGCTTCCTCAGTAGCTAAGGTCCCATAAGCCTGTTTTAAGGCTTCTCCAATCCTGGTTAACTCATGAGACGTTTCCTTGAGATGTTCAAAGGCAGTGCAAAACTCCGACTTTTTGATTTCTATTTTATTGGCATTTTCTGCTCGATAGGGGTTTTCTAGCCTATTGAGCTCTTCGTTCAGCCGTTCTACTGTTTTTTTATAACCTTCCTGAAGCCGAGTAGCCACAGTGAGTCTTCGTTGGATTTTTTCACTTTCTTGACGTGCTCTAGTGGTGGCATTATCTGCAATTTGAAGCTCTTGTTTCTTTTCTAAAAATTCTGGGTCCGAGTTCATTTTCTCTTGGTGAT
>DATEBV010000038.1:0-17284 GCA_035287205.1 Chthoniobacterales bacterium
GCGTGCTTTTTAAGCGGATAGCATGATCGCTTGGTTCTTGAGTTTCTAGAGGAGAGCGACCTAAGAGGACTTCTCGAAGGTAGCGTCCGGTGTGTGAGGAGGAACAAGCGGCAACTGTTTCAGGTGTACCTGCTATCACAAGTTTTCCGCCTTCATCGCCTGCTTCAGGACCGATATCAATGACCCAATCTGCTGATTTAATAACATCAAGGTGATGCTCAATAACAATGATGCTATTTCCTTCTTTAATAAGACGCTGAAAGACTTTTAGTAGAATAGCAATATCATCAATATGAAGTCCTGTTGTAGGCTCATCAAAAATGAGGAGAGCATTTCCTGGTTCTTGTCCAGCAAGTCGGGCTGCTAGTTTTAAACGTTGAGATTCTCCACCACTAAGCATGCTAACTGGCTGTCCTAACTTCAAATAGTCAAGTCCAACATCAGCAAGAAGCTGGAGTGGTCCAGTGATGGAGTCTGCCTTAGGTCCTTTTTTAAAAAATTCGATAGCCTCACGAACGGTCATTTCGAGAACATCGTGGATCGATTTTTCGCGATATTTGATATTAAGGACCCGCTGTTGATAACGACGTCCATTGCACTCAGGACAGCGAAGAAAGAGATCGCTAAGAAATTGCATTTCAACTTTTTCAAAGCCAAGCCCAGAGCAGCGATCGCAGCGTCCTTGGCCTGAATTGAAGGAGAAGGAAGAAGGACTTAGCCCTGCCTCAATAGCTTCTTTACTAAGACCAAAGAGTTCACGAATAAAATCAAAGATACCAATATAAAGAGCTGGTGTGGAACGAGGTGTGCGTGAAAGTGGAGACTGATCCACCATCACAACGTCACTAAGGTCTTCTCCTCCTTGAATTGAACGACAACAACCTACTGAATCATTTTCCTCTGGAGAGATGGACGTCAAATTATGATAGAGCACATCACGAATCAGAGAGCTTTTTCCTGATCCTGAAACACCCGTGACACAACAGAAAACTCCTAGAGGAATTTTAACATCAAGTTTTTTAAGATTATGATGAGAAATACCTTTAATTTCAACCCATTCATTTGGGGTGCATCGTTTGGAAGGTACAGGAACAGAAAGATCTCCACGTAAATAAGAAGCGGTGAGTGATTCTTTGCATTCTGGGAGATGATTCAAAGGTCCTGAATAGAGAAGTTTTCCACCATCGTTACCGCGACCTGGACCAAGATCAACAATGTGATCGGCTGCGCGAATAATTGTATCCTCATGTTCTACGACAAGAAGAGTGTTTCCCTTGTCACGCAAAGCATACATGATCGTTAGAAGACGACCTACATCGCGTTGGTGAAGGCCAACGCTTGGTTCATCCATAACAAAGAGGGTGTTCACAAGGGAAGCACCAAGACAGGTTGTTAGGTTAACGCGTTCTACCTCACCTCCAGAAAGAGTTCGTGTAGGACGATCAAGAGAAAGATATCCAAGACCTACATCATCAAGATATCCAAGACGAGAGGTGATTTGATCTCGTAGCATGATGGAACCAGCATCATCCTTAGATAAAGGTAGTTCCTTCATGAGAGGAATGAGGCGGCGAACTGGCAATGCCGCTATTTCAGGAAGCGTGAGGGGGGGGGCTGAAAGAGGAAGTCGATAATTTAATGTTGCTGGTTGGAATCGCCCTCCATGACAACTATCACATGGCTTATAGGCACGATAGCGGCTGAGGAAAACACGGATATGCATTTTAAATGTTTTCCGCTCCATCCATTTAAAAAATCCTGCAACTCCATACCAACGATTATTTTCCTTGAGTTCATCAGTAAAAAGGTCAACTCCTGATTCTCCTTCAATAATGAATTTCTGGTCGGCTTGTGAGAGCTCTTCAAAAGGAAGATGAATATCAATGTCGTGCAAGGCACATGCGCGCAAAAGATCCTGCTGAGAATCGCGGGCTTGACCGCTTTGAAAAGGCTTAACAACTCCTCCCGCAACACTTAAGGAGCGATCTGGCATGACACGAGTGTAGTCAATGCCAATGGTGCGCCCAAATCCACGACAGACAGGGCAAGCCCCTAAAGGATTATTAAAACTAAAAAGTCCTGGTGTTGGGGGACGAATATCGCAATCACAATGAGCACAGTGCCATCCTGCGGAAAAAGGGTAGTTATTTTTTGATTCAGGATCAATAAAAAGAACACGTCCTTTTCCTAAAGAGAGTGCTGTTTCAATAGCTTCTGTAAGCCGACCTCGTTCTTGAGGGTTGACTTCTAAACGATCTTGAATAACGAAAACAACAGCAGGAAGAGTGGTGATCGTAGAAGGTTCATCAGTGCGATGAATTTTTCCATCAATTAAAATACGAAGGTATCCTTGCTCTTGTAGGAAATTAAAAAAATCACTGGGGGTGCGTTCTTGTAATGACGGCTCCGATGGCTTCAAATCCTCCTGAGTAGAGAAGCTTTCGTCTTCTTCCTCTTCTCTTTCAGCAGATGTTGCTACTGGAAAAGTAATGAGAAGGCGTTTCTGAGAGAGTGTTTGGAGAATCTCTTTAGTAATTGATTCAGCAGATTCCGGATGAACAGCGCGTTGACATTGAGGGCAAGTTGCTTGAGAGGCCCTGGCCATCAAGAGCTTTAAATAATCATTGATCTCTGTGATAGTGCCAACGGTAGAGCGTGTTGTTTTAACGCTATTATTTTGTTCAATGGCAATAGCAGGAGGGATCCCCTCGATCGATTCGACCTGGGGTTTATCCATACGGTCAAGGAATTGACGCGTGTAAGGGCTAAAGGTTTCAACGTAACGACGTTGGCCTTCGGCATAGATCGTATCAAACGCAAGGCTCGATTTGCCACTACCGCTAGGGCCAGTGACAACAATGAGCGATTGCGTTGGAAGATCAAGGTCAAAACCTTGAAGATTATTTTGTCGGACGCCGCGAAGGCGTATCCAAGAAGATGATAACACTCTGATCAAGTCGAGAAAGCAAAGCTTACTTTATATTCATCACAAATGAAAATTAGGGATTTTTACTTGATCTTATTGCCGCTAGCTGTGTTGTCAGAGCTTACGTTATGTTTACATAGCGCCTCACTCTTCCGCCTTGCTAGAGGTAATAATTTCAGCGTAAAAAAATCCTAATTTTCATTCGCGATGAATATACTAGGAAGCAGGTAAGGTTTTTTTCAATTCTTCGGTACGTAAAAGTACACGCTGACGCATAATCTTACCTGATTTAAATTTGACTGTAGCACGAGCTGGAATAGTTACATCCACTTCAGGACGATTAGGGTTGCGACCAACACGAGCGCGTGTTAAACGAACTTCAAAGACACCAAAGTTTCTTAGCTCCACATCTTTTCCCTGAGCTAGGGCAGATGTAATATGATCAAGGGTTTTTTGGATAACAGAAAAAACGTCAGCTTGGATGAGACCTGTTTCATTGCTGATTGCTACTACGAGATCGCGTTTAGTAAGATTAGCCATAATTGTAATTATTCGACCAGCAGGTCGAATATAAGTTTAAGTTGAGAGTTTAAGTTGATTTTTGGTCGCTTCGTGACAAGATATAGAAGCGAAGCGGTATTAAAAAGATAGGTAGGTAGTTATACCATGCGTAAAATCTTTGCAAGAAATTTCTTTGAGTTTTGAACTAACTATTTCGCCGAAGTGCTGTAACTACCAACGTACCGTTGGTAGTTAGGAGATAGAAGATGGAAGATGGAAGATGGAAGATGGGGGCAAGGCCTGCTAAAGCAGGCGAATTAGTGATAAGTATAGCTTTTATTGACTTTTAAATTTTTTTTAGATCCATGGTGCCAACTTTGCATCTTGTATTCTTGCCGAAGGCCTAACCTCCTATCTGCTATCTCCCATCTTCTACTACCAACCTCTTTAGAGACGTTGGTAGTTACGAAGTGTTCAATAATTTTCTTAATGAGGTATACTGTTGTTTCCATAAAGTAATAGGAGCTTCTATTCTAGAGGTCCAATTTTCTGCATTAACAGCGCCAGGAACATTGAATTGAAGGTTAATCCCGAAGAAGTCAGTGATTGTTGGGATGATAAGCCAAGAATTTGCGGAAAAGAGACCTTTGAGGAGTGCCTGATGAAGTTCTCCTTCGTAGGGCATTAAAGGGTTGAGATCAGGACGGCCGATAAAATCTAACATTTCATGAAGGGTTTTGAGTCCTATTTCTGCTGAGGATGTATTAGAGTTTACTTGTGTTTGCCATTCCTCCCATTGAGCACGTAAGGGGGGGTGATCATGAGTTCCATAAGTGGCTACAGAAATTCTTGGGTATTCTTGAGCTGCAACCATGGTGTTATCAGGATGGCGTGTCCATAATGGAATTTTAAATCCTGGAATTTCGAGTTTTAATAAGGTTGAAGGAACATAAGGAGGTACTTCTCCCAAATCTTCTGCAATGAGACGATGAGTTCCAATTTCTTCAAGAAATAAACGTAAGAGAGCTTCTCCTCGGTGTTGGTTGTGAGTTAAATGTTCAGGAGTATCATCATTGTAATCGATAAAGTGAGGTAAAACTCCTCCTGTAAGTTGAGAGGCTTCTTCAGGAGTTAAATTTGTAAATTCATCATTGCGCTCGGGAGACCAGGGGAACGAGTAAATGCGAAAAAAACCGAGAGCATGATCGATGCGCAAAAAATGGAAAATAGAACGGAGCGTTCTTAATCGATGTCGCCACCAGAAAAAATTATCATGAGACATTTTTTCCCAGTGATAGAGAGGGATACCCCAATTTTGCCCCCATTTCATAGTGAAAGGGTCCGCTTGGAAAATTTTTTCTGGTGGTGCTCCGCCAAAAAAATCGGTGGAAAATAATTCAGGAGTTGAAAAAACATCGGCGCCATGAGCGCTTACCCCCACAGGAACATCTCCAACTAAAGTAACATTGAAAGCATCGCCTAAATCAGAAACACTTTTCCATTGAGAAAAAGCAATCCATTGAACAAAGGCAAAAAAATCACGACGATCAGCAAAATAACGTTGTTGTTTTTTTGGAAGTTCGTTAAGCCAAACATTTGCGCTTGTTGCATGGCGTGTTGCAGGGGGCCAGTCAGAAAGAATCTCGTTTTCTTGGTAATGTTCTAAAAGAGCTCGGTAGAGCGTGTAATTGGGAAGCCATTCGCGTTCTTCTTCTTGAAAATTTTTAAAAAGTTGAGAGCGCCCAAGGCGTTGATCTCTCTCTCGAAAACGTAGCCATGCTGCTGTGAGAAGTTCTTTTTTGAGTTGTTTAACTTCTGAATAGTTAATTTCTCCTGTGCGTAGTTTTTGTAGATCATAGCGTGCTGTGACTTTGCGATAATCATTAACGGTAAGTTCAGGAATCCATGTGGGATGAGTGGTAATCGTCGAAGGTTCTAGTGCCATTGCACTAAGAACATTATAGGGACTATGATTACCTCCTGTTTCATTGATTGGAAGAATTTGTATGGCGTGAAATCCTTGCTCCGAAGCCCATCGAATCATTTCTGAAAGAGCTGCCGTATCGCCAATACCAAGGTCAAGTGTTCCTCGTAAGGCAAAAAGAGGAGTGAGGATTCCTATGATTTTTGTGTTAGGATCAAGAGGCATCATAAATCATAACTATTCGGCCAACAGGCCGAATGTAAGTTTAAGTTAAGAGTTTAAGTTTAAGTTAATTTTTGGTCACTTCGTGACAAGGAGAGAAGCCTACGTATGGCATTCACACTATTACTCGGTAGTCTGATCATTTGGTTTAGATCCTTCCTTCGTAGGAGGGAGATCTTAACGCTTACAAGAACACAAAGAAACACAAAGAACAAGAATACAAAAAAGAATTTTTATAAAAATTCTTTAACAAGATTAAGAGTTTTAGGATAGACTCTAGTTACGTAGGTGCCTTTATTTTAGTCGTCGCGTAACAGAGGCTGAATGGTTATCATGACATCAATAATTAAAAAAATCGTTAAGATAAGATTCTTTGGAGGTAAACATTTGGTTAACCCATTGATAGAAGATGCTCCAACGAATTATCAGAATTCTTCTGATTCTGCCAGCAGCAGCTCTCCACGTCCATCTTCTATCTCCTATCTTCCATCTCCTGCCGCAATAGCGGCATCTCCCACCTCTCACCTCCCACCTCCCACCACGATGAGGCCTGTTGGCCGAATAGTTGCCTTTGGAGCCATGCTGTTTCTAATGGCGACATCTCTGACAAGCGTGCTTGCGGTTGAAGAGGATCCTTGGAATGACCTGACTTCAACACAACAAGCAGAACTTACGAAAGGGAAGTCTGTTTTTATTACAGAAGAGATTCCTGGTCATTCTTGGCCTTCTTTTACTATTTATCAGCTAATTGCTGCCTCTCCTATACAGGCTGCCGCAGTCTTTTGGGATGTTGAGTATGCTTCTCATTTTGTTCCTGATTGTCTCAATGTTTCTATTTCAAAATGCCCTGCACCAAATATTTTAGAGGCAACATATGAAATTAAAATGCCTATTTTTTCAAACGAGTTTTCTACAGTTTGCAATAAAGTCTGCGCGCTTTCTTGCGGTGGTTACCAAATTATGTGGCAATTTTTAAAATCGAAATATAGTAAATCTGGCGTCGGTAGTTTTCTTGTGGTTCAGCATGAAGGAAAAACCCTCCTTCGTTATAGAACGCTGGTTACTCCATCAAGTAGTATTGCTTGTCTATTGCGCGGTCGTGCTGAAAGCCAAGTGAAGGCTGTCGTAGTGGCTATTGTTGACCAAATAAACAACGAAGTTAAAAAATCAAAAGGGCTTTTAGCTAAACAGGTCGAACAATTGGAGAAGGCGACCAGAAAAGCAACGAGTAAAGAGTAACGGGTGGCGAGTGGAAATAACGTAAATATTCGATTAACCCATCTGTAGAATGTGCTCCAATGAATTATCAGAGTGACCTTTTAAATAAAATAACTAACGCATAATAAACTGAATTATTTCTAAAACAGATGTTGAGAAAATAGAGCTCAAAAAAATTTAGAATTTATTCTGAAAATACGTTACAAATTAATTTAACGAACTAAAACTACTACGAACTGATCTCCGAATTAATAGATATACTATTAATTCGGAGATCCCTTACGATGGCAAAAATTTCTCAAGAAAGCATTGAACGAGTAGCGGCAGCTAATGATATTGTGGCCGTTATTGAATCCTATTTTCCTCTCAAACGAGCAGGAACAAGCTTTCGTGCTCTTTGTCCTTTTCATCGTGAGAAGAGTCCTTCTTTTCATGTTAATCCTGCGCGTCAATCATTTCATTGTTTTGGTTGTGGTGCTGGCGGTGGGGTTTTTCGCTTTGTGATGGATTATGAGCATGTTGATTTTCCAACGGCAGTACGACGGCTTGCTCAACGTTCGGGAGTTGTTCTCATTGAAGAATCTGATCCTCGTGAGGAATCATCACGTAATGAGCGAAGTCGTCTGATGGAACTTCATCGCAAGGTTGCACTATGGTTTCATCATAATCTCCTTCGTTCTCCCGAAGCCGCGCATGCACGGAGTTATCTTAAAGAACGAGGCTTTACTAAAGAAATCGCGGTGGCATGGAAGTTGGGGTATGCTCCGGCAGGGTGGGGTACGATGCGAGCTTGGGGGGAGAGGGAGAAGTTTTCACGTGCAGACTTGATTTCAGGAGGCCTTCTTTCTTCACCCAATCAAGGAGAGGCTTATGATCGTTTTAGGGATCGTTTGATGTTTCCGATTTGTAATGATTATGGTGAAGTTATTGGATTTAGCGGGCGTGCTCTTTCTAAAGAAGGAGAGGGAGCCAAATACCTCAATTCTCCCGAGACGCCGATTTTTAGCAAGGGACGCATTCTCTTTGGACTAGATAAAAGCAAACGATTTCTTATTGAAACAGGAGAAGCTATTTTAATGGAGGGGCAGATCGATCTTATTGCTGCCTTTGAACATGGTTGCAAAAATGTGGTGGCACCTCAAGGAACAGCTTTTACAGAAGATCAAGCACGTCTTTTAAAGCGGTTTGTAGAACGAGTGATTCTCTGTTTTGACTCTGATTCAGCTGGGCAGCAGGCTGTTGAACGTTCTTTGCCAGCACTGCTAACAAGTGGATGTGAGGTTCGTGTGGCAACACTTCCTCAAGGAGAAGATCCTGATTCAATGATTCATAAGCAGGGTATAGAAGCTTTTCAAAGAACGATAGCAAAAGCTAAAGATTTTTTTGAGCATACCATTGATCAGGCTCTTTTGGCTAGTGGAGGTCAATTATCACCTCGTGAGACAGCAACGTTAGCTAAACGACTGGCTCGCTATCTTGTGTTGCTTCCTGATGCCTCGTTAAGAGAAATTACTTCTTCTAAAGTGGCTACACGGCTTGGTCTTTCGCTTGCAGCTCTTTTGAAAGCAATGCCGCAACAACTTTCCTCTCGAGAAGAGCATGCTGAAGTAGAATTTACAACGCCAAAAATCTCTGCCGCCACGGAATTTCTTTGTCGTTTAGCGCTTTCTCATGCTGAAGTTAGGCATTGGTTACGATTACAAATATCACCTGCGCCTCAAGAGCTTCATCAAGAGCTCTTTCTTTTAGAAGAATTATTAAAGATTCCTGAACTTCTTTGGGAAAACAACTCAATGGCTTCCTTTTTCTCTCAGTTGTCACACTCATTACAATTACTGGTTGCTTCATGGGATCTTGAAAAACCATTTATTGATCCCCTGGAGAAAGTAAAGGATGTATGGAAAGGACTTCAGGTTACCTATTGGAAAGAACGTCAGGCGGAAGCAACTGCACGGTTGAAAAAAACAGGCATTCAAAATCAGGAAATCCTTGAGATCCAGAAAGAAATTCTTGACTTACAACAGAAGATAGGCCATATTCTGTAACCAATGTTTTTATTTCTGCGAAATAATGATAACATTGGTAAAAATTAGCCTATTCTGTGAACGGGAGAGACTTTGAGGTTTTTACATTGCTTCCATCTTCGTAAGTATTCGGCTAACCTAGTTGATAAAATTTTTTCAAATATGTTGAAATCCTTTCCTGAAGTGACATTGAGAGGGAAAAGACTCGTTCTTCCCTGTCACAAAGTGACCTAAAATCAACTTAAACTTATAACTTAAACTAACTATTCGTCTTTTGGCCGAATAGTTACTAATTCAGTGACTAAAAAGAAATCCTCCGTGTCTAACAAAGCGTCTTCTTCAGCTCTTAAAAAAGGAGAGAAAGCTCCGCCTGCAAAAAGTAAGAGCAAAGTTGTGGCTAAACCTCTTCTCTCTCACAAGTCACCTCCATCGAGCAAGCTTTCCTCTTCTGCAAAGAAAACATCCTCTTTAGTAAAGCTTAAAGGAGCAGTTGCAAAAAAAGTTGTTAAGTCCGTGCTTAAGTCAACTAGTAAACCTGTTGCTAAGCCTGCGATTAAGCCAATGAGTAAATTAGGAGGTAAGCCAGCGGGTAAATCTGCGCTTAAGTCAACAAGCAAACCTGCGGTTAAGTCAGTAGCTAAACCAGTGAGTAAGTCTGCGATTAAGCCAATAAGTAAACCAGCGGCTAAGCCAGTGAGTAAGTCTGTGATTAAACCAGTGAGCAAACCAGTGAGCAAACCAGTGCTTAAGCCAGCGAGCAAGCCTGTTAGTAAGTCAGCGGTTAGGCCAGTGAGTAAGTCAGCGGTTAAACCAGTAGGTAAACCTGTGAGTAAACCAACAGGTAAGCCAGTGCTTAAACCAACGAGCAAGCCAACGGGTAAGCCAATAAGTAAACCGGCAGTTAAGTCAACGAGCAAACCAGCAGGTAAGCCAACGAGTAAAATGATAGCAAAACCAGTTGCTAAGGACATCAAGGTAAAAACTATTCCTGTTACAAAAAAAATAGGAAAAGAGAGCGTTGCTCTCCCTACTTTAAAAAAAGCTGTTTCAAAGAATGCTCCTTCTTCAAAAGTTCCCCCAAAAGTTTTAGAAAAAAAAGAAGCTCTTTCTCTTAAAAAACCTTTAGTAATTGTTCCAAAAACAAAAATTTCTCCATCCATTAAAGCTGTTCCTGCTCTAAAAGTTGAAACTCCAGAAATAGCTACTGATAAGAATAAAACAAAGAATCTTCAAAAAGCTCCAGCGGTCGCTGTCTCACCGAAGAAAGAAAGTAGAGAAGTAGCCCATGTGCCAATGCCATTTTCTGGGGCGTCTCTCTTTATCAAAAGTGATGTAATGCCTAAAACACCTGCTGAAGCGCAGAAGCTTCTTCAGGAAAAAGTTCGGGAACTCCTCAAACTTGCTAAGGAACAAGGGTACATTACTTTTGAAGATCTTGAAGAGCATCTTCCGCTTGGAATGAATGATCCCGATACGATTGAGTCAATTCTTGTTCAGCTTAGGGCTGTTGAAATTGATATCATTGATTCCTCTGATGTGGATCGTGTTAAAGAGATCAAAAAGTCAGATGATGATGAAGAAAAAGACGAGAAAGAGGAGAAGACCGATCATCGTCTCGATATTCTTGATGATCCTGTTCGTATGTATCTTAAGCAGATGGGGCAGGTTCCACTCTTAACGCGAGAGCAAGAAGTTGAAATTTCTAAGCGCATTGAAGAGGCTGAAATCCAAATGAGAGATGTTCTTTATTGTTTCGGATTTGTAGCTCACGCTCATATCGATTTAGCACAACGTTTGCTTGATTCTCGAGAACGTTTTGACCGTGTCATTCTTGATAAGAAAATAGAAAGTCGAGAACGCTATTTGAAAATGCTTCCTCGTCTTTGTCAACAGCTTCAACGCATGGCTGATGAGGTTTCTACGATGTATGTTAAGAAAATTGCTCCTGCTAAAAAAGGAGCTGACGCAAAAGATGAGCAGCAGCTTGGAAAACAAATTTTAGAAATAGTAAAAATCTATCCAAAGTTTTTCTTTAAACAAAAAATTGTTGAGGATTTTGTTACTTTGGCCGATGAACACGTTCGCACTTTGCAAAATTTGCGTGAAGAGCATCAGAAGCATACTGCAAGTTCTAGTGAAGCATCGCGTCGTTTACGGAATGCTGTTGCTGCTCAGCGAGAGCAATCCCATCATCATCATTGGATGTCGACGGAGCATTTTGAGACACGTCATCGCGAATTAAAAAAACATTTCCGTTCAGCTCTTCGTGCCAAAAAAGAAATGGTCGAAGCAAATCTTCGTCTCGTCATTTCGATTGCCAAAAAGTATACAAATCGTGGTCTTTCTTTCCTTGATCTGATTCAAGAAGGGAATATGGGACTCATGAAGGCTGTAGAGAAATTTGAATACCGACGTGGTTATAAATTTTCTACCTATGCTACATGGTGGATTCGTCAAGCTATCACTCGTTCTATTGCTGATCAGGCTCGCACAATTCGTATTCCTGTGCATATGATTGAGACTATTAATAAGCTCATTCGTGTTCAGAAACAGCTGGTTCAAGAGTATGGTCGTGAACCAACCCCTGAAGAAATTGCAGATGAGATTCAACTTCCTGTAGAACGTGTTCGTGCTGTTCTTAAGATGGCTCAGCAACCAATTTCTCTTCAAGCACCTGTTGGAGATAGCGATGATACGAGTTTTGGTGACTTCATTGAGGATAAATCGGCAGAAAATCCTGCGGATATGGCTGCCATTGTCCTATTGAAGGATAAAATTAAAGATGTCTTAGAATCTCTTACAGAGCGTGAACGCCAAGTTCTAGAACAGCGTTTTGGACTGGTGGAT
This sequence comes from Chthoniobacterales bacterium, assembly GCA_035287205.1. Taxonomy (GTDB): domain Bacteria; phylum Verrucomicrobiota; class Verrucomicrobiia; order Chthoniobacterales; family UBA6821; genus CAIWMF01. Next base: position 11,663 of record DATEBV010000038.1, read on the forward strand.
GGTTATTCACGAACACTCGAAGAAGTTGGGAAGCAGTTTAAAGTTACTCGAGAGCGTATTCGTCAAATTGAGGCAAAGGCTCTTCGCAAGATGCGTCATCCAACTCGTTTGCGCCAACTCGAAGGATTCTTAGAGCCTAAGGATATCTAGAGTCGCTTTACGACTAGTTGAAGGGTTGAGAAGTTAAAAGGAAGCGTTTCTAAAATGATGATATCATGAGTGATAGCGTTTGTTTAATATTAGAGACATCAAATAGTAGCAAATCGTCCTTTGATTTATTTGCTCTTGCTTAGCTTACTCTTGAAGGGATATTTGAAGAAAACTTTTCGTAATCTCACTCTCTTTCGGGGAGTGAGATTTAACGCTTCAACTTTTTAGCATTACCAGGGTTCCTCCCTTAGCAGCTAAGAATATATTGCCAATTAATGTAACGAGTTAAAATTACTACGAACTACCAACCACGAACTACGAACTGATCTCAAAATTTATTATTGAGATCTCTTAAATTTTTTATATGAGATACCCCCTTCCTCTCTATTTTCTTTCTTTTACAATCGTATTTTTCTTTCTTCCTACGGTTCAGGCAAAGGAAAAAAAATATGATGACTCTTATTCTTCTAAGAAGAGTGTAAAGAGCTATCTTATCTTAAAAAAAATACTAAAAAAGAAAGATAGAGATCTGAAGCCTTCTAGTCCTAAAAAGAGCTTCAAGAAAAGTTCTCAGAAGAGTAACCATTCTTCCAGGCGACCTTCCTCATCATCCATAGGCACGCAGAGGGATGCTATTTCTCGAAAAATAGTAGAAAAGAAAAAGAAGAATAGGGATTTGAAAGCTTCTAGTCGTCAAAAGGGTTCAAAGAAAAGTTATCAGAAGAGTAGGTGTCCTTCCTCGCCAGCATCCTCATCTTCTACAATACCAGCGTCTCAATCAAAGAAAACACCGAAGTCAGGGCCTGAGCCATTACCGAAAGTAAAACCAACGCCAGTACCGCTTCCTGCTCGGGAACCCAAGATCGTACCAAGTCCGACGCCAGCTCCGGATTTCACGCCAAAGCTAACACCAGCGCTTTCTCCAACTCCAGTTCCGATACCAGTTGCTAGTGTTATACCAGTACCATCGCCAACACCGCCTACTCTTATTCCTATTGAGATAGTATTAGTATCTATTAGTAATTCAGATAAGGGGTCTAATAATACTGAAGAGGTGGCAGATGACTTTAGTATTGGAAAATATAATATTACAGCCGTTCAATATGCTGCCTTTCTTAATGCTGTTGCAAAAATAGATGCCTACAATCTCTATCATGAAAATATGGGGTCGACCTCTATTGTGCGTTCAGGGCTTCCTGGATGCTATAGCTACTCTGTGATCAAAGGATATGAAGAACTTCCTATTACGAATGTTACTTGGTTTAATGCCGCACGGTTTTGCAATTGGCTTGAAAACAATCAACCTTCAGGAGAACAAGGACCGAGAACAACAGAACAAGGAACTTACGATTTAAGTAATGTAACAGATGATGTTGTTACCGTTAAAAGTGATGCCCGATGGTTCCTTCCAAGTGAAAATCAATGGAATGCTTATAACATGAGGCAAGGTATTGATAGCAATGCTATTATTCAGTGGACAAGCACTCTTTTTAATACAGAGGCAAGAGAACTTGATTCGACACCTGCTTATATTCTTAGTGGATCAGGAGAGATTGCAGATCCTTCCTATGCTTCTAACAATATTGGCTTTCGCGTTGCGACATCTTCAATGGGTTTTGATGAATTACCTAATACGAGCACTTCTTCTTGGATGGATTCTACTTTCATAAAAGATCTCGAAATAGGAGCGGCTGTACTTGTTGGCGGTATTATTACACACAAGTTAATCACTTCGATTTCCCCTCTTGCGGAGGGGACATCTGAACTCAATTTAACTGCATCCAATGCTTTAGGAGAGAATCATGCATTCTTATCGTCTCCAGGCGTAGTGGAGACTGATGTGGTAAGTCAAAATTCAAGCCCAATGCAGTATTTATCGAGTTCACGACAAATTATAGCAGATGGTGAACAAACAATCTGTGCTAACACAGGCGAGAAGAAGCCATTTGGAACCCCAGTAAACAGTGTCTTAGCTTCGCCATTATTTACTTCAGGAGAGAATATTTCATCGCCATTGTCACAAGACGAAGTCAAGGTTACGGATGTGGGTAACCATGCAACCCCAACAAAGAATGCATCGAGTTTGCAACAAGTCGTAATAGATGACGTTGAAAAAACTAGCTGTGACAACATAGATGAGGCGAAGTCATTAATAGGTAATATTTTAAATTCGCATGTCTCTAAAGTATCCAGTGAGCTATTCACACCTAATGCTACTGTAACACAAGAAGATTTTTCTTCATTAGTTTCAGTGACTTTGGGAGTAGATTCTCAATTGTTAGATCCAAAAAATAATGGAGAAACAGAATCACAAGATGAGTTGCAAATAACTGATGATCTCTTACAGGAAGAGGAAATAGGAAATATAGTTTTCAATAAAACTACAGGATCTAATATAGGACTTAAGCCAAGAAAGTCATTAAGTAATAAATTTAGAAAAAGTCTTAATAGAATACTTGGGAATTCTACATCATCTCTGTCAAAAAGAAGGAATTCTGATCCAACCCTTACTTTATCAACTGTTGACTATGGAAGCTCAAAAGAAGAATTAGGAACAAAAGAGAAGAAAAACAATTCCATTTTTTCTATCTTTAAATCGTAAATATTCGGCCAATAGGCCGAACATCAGTTGTCAGTTGTCAGTTGACTTTTTCGCTTTCGCTCAAAAGTCAAGTCCAACGCGGCATTCATCGAGTCTTCCACAAGTTGTAGTAGATGGGAATGAAACTATCTGCTCCAACACCGGCGCGACGAAGCCCTTTGCAGCTGCAGTAGATTTTGAAGATAGGTTTATTTTAAGCCCATCAAAAGCGAGGTCTACTCCAGATGGTAACTGTAACTCTTTCTCGGCATGCAGGACATCATGGCAGAAATGAAGAAAGAAGGTCTGCTCGGCTTTGATGTGTTGAGTCACCTGAAAGGCTCCTTCAAAGTTGAGGTGAGTGGGGTGAGGGCGATCACGGAGAGCATCCAAGATTAATATCTTAGCGCCTGAAGCGGCGGTGATTGCCTCTTGTGGCACTTCTTGGCAATCGGTAAAGTAGGCAAGTAGCGGCACACCTTCTTGTTTAAAAATAAATCCCAAGGTGGTCATTCGACCATGAGGGAGAGGGACAGGAACAATTTCAGTATTGCCTAGGAAAAAAGAGCCTTCAATAATGTGGGGTTCAATGCGAAGATAGTTTTTCGAAGGTTTTGGGTCATCAAAAACAAATTGAAAGGCATCGCGAATTTTTCCCATAGTATAAGAAGCTGCATAAATAGGCATGGCCCGATTTTTCATTTCACAAAACCGGCGAAGATCATCAAAGCCCATGATATGGTCTGTGTGAGGATGGGTGAAAAGAGTGGCGTCTACTCTGCTGATTTTCTCACGTAGGCACTGAAAGCGAAGATCAGGTGTCGTGTCAATGAGGATATGATGCGATGGAGTGCGCACAAGAAGTGAGGTTCTAGTGCGCTGATCACGTGGATCTAAAGATGTGCAGACACGGCAAGAACACCCAATAATGGGAACTCCTTGAGAGGTTCCTGTACCGAGAAAAGTTATATCTAGAGAGTGTTCAGGAAAAATCATTTTTAAAATAACCGTTGTTATCAACGTAACCAAGGCTGCAAGGAATTAACCACAAAAGAATACAAAAGAACACAGAAATATTGTAACTATTCCGGCAACAGGTCGAATAGTAGTTTAAGGGTTTAGGGGAAAGTTTTTCTATGGTTCCTACATTTATCCCCGAAACTCCTTGCCCTCTAAACTCCTAAACAACCAAGGTGTCTGCTTTGGTAGCAATATTTCTACAAAACTTTTATCAACTGGGTTAGCCGAATATTTACGAAATATTTAACACCAAGGAACGCAGAGAACGCAGAGAATATGCTATTGTGATAAAAATTACGTTACCAAACTCCGTCATTCCAGCCTCCTACCTTCCATCTTCTAAATTAGTCCTCTCCTTTTCCATTCGCCGATGTTTTCTCCTGCCGAGCGGTGCATTAAGTCAATCGTAAATTTTAAGAGACAAGCTTCCCAGGCATCGTCCACACCTTCAATAAGAGCAGTCATGTTGTCTTCTCCTTGCATTATTTCTGTTTTTAAACGATGAAGAATTTCTTCTTTAGATTCTTTTAAGAGCACCTCGGAGAGATCTGTTTTTTTAAAGGTAAAACCGTAACGGAGTATTTTAAAATGTTCAGGATATTCTTCAAAAAGTGTTGCAAACTCTTGTGACTGCTCTCCAAATCCCTCTAGAAAGAGTTTGCTGATATGCTGTGGAGCAAGAATGCGAGGACGCTCAGCATGAAGTTGGCCAGTACGTATGCGGACCGAGCCGACTTGATCCATTGGCTCTGTAACAAGCTGAAATCGAAAGCTCGTTTGACCAAAGGTCTCAATAGCACGGCGCGGTTCTACGATCACACGAGTATTTTCGAGAGCATAGGTAAAATCGTCAGGAGAGGTCATATGGCGCTCTAGTAAACCAGTTTTCTATGAATCCAAATGCTCTGGAGTAATCCAAGGCTTAGCATTGCAATAAGGAGAAAAGAACCTCCATAACTGACCAAGGGAAGTGGCAGGCCTGTAATAGGCGTTACTCCAATAGTCATTCCGATATTCATGAAAACATGAGTGAAGAGGAGGGTAACAATTCCAATAGCAAGTAAGCGACCGAAGGTATCATTAGCTTTAAAAGCAATAAAGAGTCCCGAGAGAATAAAAAACATAAATGTAGTAATGAGAAGAAATCCACCGAAGAAGCCATGTTGTTCTCCAAGGACAGAAAAAATAAAATCGTTATGGACAATAGTGCTTGGGAGATAACCAAGTTCATTTAGTGTATTTGATGCTTTAAATCCTTTTCCTAAAAAACCGCCTGAGCCAATGGCATTAAGGGATTGATTGATATTCCAACCTGCTCCTTGAGGATCAAGAGAAGGGTCAAGAAAGACAGCAATACGATCGCGCTGATACGGTTTCATGCCGAAATTAACCATTACAGGGATTAAAGAAACTCCTAATAAAAGCAGTGTTAAAAGGTAACGGCCAGGAACATTCCCAATATAGAGCATTGCAAAAAATAAAGGAAGCCAGACAATAGCACCTCCAAGGTTAGGTTGCACAAGAACAAGGAGCCAAGGAATGCCAACAATAGCACCACAAACACCAATCCGTATGAGTGGAGAGAGATGCTCATAACTGCTCAGGTAGAGGGCAAGCACCATAATGCCAGCAATAATGGCTAGTTCAGAGGGTTGGAAGTGGCAGAATCCGAGATTAAGCCAACTCCGAGCACCATAGACTTTAACGCCAAAGAGCAATACGCTTAGCAGTCCTAAGAGAGAGAGTAGGTAGAGAGGGATAGCTCCTAAGCGAACCCAACGGTAATCAATAAAAGAGATGGTAAAAAAAATAGGAAGGCAGAGCAGTAGCCAATAAAATTGACTTCTGGTAAAGTGAGTATCGCGCATCCA
>DATEBV010000039.1:0-11463 GCA_035287205.1 Chthoniobacterales bacterium
CAGAACTACCTTCCTCTAAGTACCGCCGAGTATTGGAAGCCTTCCCTTCTGCCTTCAGTGATCGTTGGCAAGAATCCACTCAGCAACTTCTCCGTTATGCAGAACCTCGTCTCATTAATGAAATTTTCAACCTTTTTGAAAACCAAGAGCAACACTAAGCATTCAAAGCACTCGCAGCACGCGCCATCCAAGAACGCTCGGCAACTTCTGATTTTCTAAAATGGATTTGTAGTGAACGGACAAATATATTTCCGGAATTTATCAATCATGAACTCTTTGCTGCTATTCTTTCCGCTCTAGAGCGCGATATGCATGCTGAAGCAAAACGAGGAGCTAGGTTACGCGAGTCTCTCTTTGAAGATCGTGAGCTCATTGCTGATCTCCTCAAGAATGCTGACATTGATGATGCTCGTAATACTGTCCGAAAGATTATGATTAGTCCTGTTTTCGGTGATCTTGATCGTCGCTCAATTTTAGCTCGCGTTCTTAAAGTGCATCCAGATCTCCAATCGATGATTACAGGAGATCAAGACAAAGAGATCTCTTCTCGCGAGGAAAGTTTGGTTGTGTCATGGGCAAGTCTTGAACGACGCAAAAAGGAACATGAAAATCTTGTTACTAAACTGATTCCTCAAAATACACGTGATATTGCTGTCGCCCGTTCTTACGGCGATCTTCGCGAGAATGTTGAATTCAAATCAGCAAAAGAACAACAATCTGTTCTTCTTCGGCAAAAATCAGAACTCGAACAGATGCTCAATCATGCTCGCGGCACCAATTTTGAAAATCCTGATGCCTCGGTTGTCTCCATTGGAACGGTTGTTTCACTAAAAGATCAAGCAAGCAAAGAAAAAGAGTCTTTCTCTATCTTGGGCGCATGGGATGGAGCTCCTGAAAAACATTGGGTTTCCTATCAAGCGGCCATTGGCCAAGCATTATTAGGACACAAAGTTGGTGATATCGTCACTCTCCCTGCAGAAAAAGGAAATCGTTCCATGAAAATTGAGAAAATCATGCCTTTTACGGATAAAATGTAAACCTGATCGATGTCTGACACTATCATTACCGCCATTCATGCTCGAGAGATTCTTGATTCTCGAGGAAATCCTACCATTGAAGCTGATGTTCACCTTGCAGGAGGTGCTTCAGGACGTGCTGCTGTCCCGAGTGGTGCAAGCACTGGCGAGCATGAAGCTGTAGAACTGCGTGACCAGATTAAGGAGCGCTACCTTGGAAAGGGCGTCAGCAAAGCCGTTACTAATGTTAACGAGATTCTTTCTGCAGAACTCGTTGGTTATAATGCTCTCGAGCAAGTCACTATCGATGCTGTCATGCGTGAGATGGATGGAACACCCACAAAGAAAAATTTGGGAGCTAATGCAATTCTTGCAGTTTCTCTTGCTGTTGCGCACGCCGCTGCGGCACAAATTGGATTACCTCTCTATCGTTATCTTGGTGGACCTAATGCCAAGGTCCTTCCTGTTCCCATGATGAATATCCTCAATGGAGGTGCTCATTCTGATGCTCCGATCGATTTTCAAGAATTCATGATCATGCCGAGCGGACTTCCTTCTTTCTCTGAAGCACTTCGTTGCGGTGCTGAAGTTTTCCATGCTTTGAAAGCGATCCTTCACCAACGAGGACTCTCTACAGCAGTGGGTGATGAGGGTGGTTTTGCTCCTCAACTTAACTCTGCCGAAGATGCTCTCGATGTCATCTCACTTGCTATTAAAAATGCTGGTTATCAACTAGGAACCCAAGTTGTTATTGCACTCGATGCAGCTTCGAGTGAATTCTACGATACAACTAATAAAGTTTATCACTTTAAAAAATCAGATGATTCCCGTCGCACGGGAGGAGAGCTTGTTGATTATTACAAAAAACTTTGCGCTAACTATCCGATTGTTTCTATTGAAGATGGTTGTGCTGAAAATGATTGGGATTCATGGAAACTACTCACAGAAGCTTTAGGAAATAAAATTCAAATTGTTGGCGACGACCTTTTTGTTACTAATGTCGATTTTCTTCGCAAAGGAATAAAAATGGGAGTCGCAAATTCTATTCTCGTTAAAGTAAATCAAATTGGCTCACTTACGGAGACCTTAGATACCATCGAACTGGCAAAAGAACATCGCTATACTTCAGTAATTAGCCATCGTTCTGGAGAAACGGAAGACACCACAATTGCAGACATCGCAGTTGCCACCAATGCAGGTCAAATTAAAACAGGCTCTCTTTGCCGTACTGATCGTATTGCCAAATACAATCAACTCCTTCGTATTGAAGAACAGCTTGGAGAAGATGCCATATTTGGAAGGCCATAAGATGGCGTAAAGAGTAAAGAGTAACGGGTAAAGAGTATTTTAAGCTCGAAAGTAAATCAGCATTTTAAAACTCGCATCTAACAGGATGTATTTTTAGAAAAGCAAGTGCAGCAAATCTTGCCTCAGAACTCTTCACCCTTCACTCTTTACTCTTTACTACCCCTTTAACAGATTCTGATTGCTGTCGTTTCTTTTCGTACAATAATAATTCAATTTTTCTAATAAAATTGCCCCATGATCAGTTCTTCTACTCAACACTCTTCTTCCCGAAGAGATAGACCACAAGGCGCTTTATTTCCCTTCCTGAACCGTCTTCTTATTGCACTTATTATTTGTGGTGCTGTAGCTCTCATGCTTATGACGTTTTACCCTGAGTGGAAAAAACTCTCAGCGATGCGTCAGTCTTTAAAAAAAGATCGCCAAGAACTTACGGAGTTGCAGGGGCGTGCTACTCATCGCGAGCGTGAATTCTATCTACTCCAACATGATAAAGAATATCTTGAGCTCATTGCTCGTGATCGCCTCGACCTTATGAAGCCTAATGAAACTATTTTTCGTTTTAGCCCACCAAGAGGAAAATAAGTAACGGTTAAAGAGTAACGGGTGGCGGGTACGTAAGCGTTCTGATCCCCTCCTTTGGAGGAAGGATCTAAACCAAATGGTTGAACTGCGAATCTGTGGTATAAAAACATTGCAGAATTTGTTATACTGCGCGTGGTCAATTTTTGCACAGGCTCTATTTAGAGCTTGTCCTGAATCATCGGATCCTTTATTGGAGATGGTTCAGAGCTCAAAAATGAAAAATATAAATACTCAAAAACGCCATTTTGTCGAAAATTGATTGGTTATACTGAGCAATTTTTCAACCAATTGCCGCAGGCAAGTAAACAAACTCGTTACCCTTTACTTCTCCGTAGCTAACCCAGGTACCAAGTAAAAATCAAAACCCATTTTCAAAACTGGGTCACTTCCGAACAAGCTCTATTTATATGTCAACTACCCTTATTACACTGGATCCCTCTGCACTCACTGAACGTCTCAGTGCTCTGCGGAGGTTTCTTTGACGCGTCCACGCTTACAGAAGAGCTTATTTCGATTGAGGCACGCATGAGCGAACCCAACTTTTGGGATCATCGAGAGAATGCTCATAAAGACGTGGAACGCATTTCTCAATTACGTGCTAAGTTAGGCCCTCTTACTTTGCTTGAACAACGGGCAAGTGATCTCGAACTTCTCAAAGCTATGGCTGAAGAGGAGACCTTACCTGAACAGCAAGCACAGGCAATTAAAGAAATAGAAAAGGAACTTCAAAGTCTCGCAAACGATCTTGAAAAATTTGAAATAAGACAGCTACTTCATGGTGAATTTGATCACGTAGATGCACTTCTTACCATTCATGCAGGAGCAGGAGGCATCGAGTCATGTGATTGGGCTGAAATGTTATTGCGTATGTATCAACGTTGGATTGAACGCCATAATTACATCTCAAGCGTCATCGATGTTCAAGAAGGTGAGGAAGCCGGCATCAAATCAATCACCTTACATGTTCGCGGCGAGTATGCTTTTGGCTACCTCAAAACAGAATGTGGAGTTCATCGCCTTGTCCGCATCTCTCCTTTTGATTCGGCTAAACGCCGACACACATCTTTTGCCAGCGTTGATGTCGTTCCTGACATCGAGGATGCTCCTATTGAAATTGATGAAAAAGATATTCGTGTTGATACCTATCGTTCGGGTGGTAAAGGAGGACAAAATGTCAATAAAGTTGAAACGGCCGTTCGCATGACTCATCTTCCCACGGGAGTTGTCGCCGCTAGCCAAGCCGAACGAAGTCAACTAAAGAACCGCCATTTGGCGTTGAAAATGCTCAAGGCTAAAATTTACCATATTGAAGCTGACAAAAAACGAGCAGAAATTGACCGACAGTATGGTGAGAAAGGAGAAATAGCTTGGGGAAGTCAAATCCGTTCCTATGTTTTTCAACCTTACCAGATGGTGAAGGATCATCGCACTGACGTTCAGACCAGCAATGTTCAAGGAGTCTTAGATGGTGAAATTGATGATTTTATTGAAGCAAAATTACGATCTGGAAAAGAAAAATAGCCACAAAAGAACACAAAGAAACACAAAAAAAGAAACTTAGCGATGAACTTAATTGATTAGTTCGGCTAAGCTGGTTTCGCAGCTATTGCTACTCTAAGCAGAATCTCAATTCCTATCCTCCTTATTTTTTACAATAGCGAACATTCTTTGTCTTGAGTTTTTAAATTCTTTTCTTATGTTCTGGTTCCTTGTGTTTCTTTGTGCTCTTTTGTGGCTATTGATTTTTCTTCCACCACGAACGAAATTGCTCCAACGCACGACTGCGATGACTCATAGAGTTTTTTAATTCACTCGAAAGCTCTCCAAAACTTTTTTGATACCCAAGTGGTATAAAAATTGGATCATAACCAAATCCTCTCTCTCCTTGAATCTCTGTGGTTAAAACTCCTTCTACAACACCATGAAAGGTTGCCACTGTTTTACCTTCCTTTGCTACAGCAATCACACAACGAAAACGTGCTGTACGAAGCTCTTCGGAAACTCCCACCATTTTTTGGAGGACTAATTCTGTATTTTGAAGATCCGTACAGTCAGGCCCAGCATAACGAGCAGAGTAAACACCAGGCTCACCATTAAGAGCATCAACTTCCAACCCAGAATCATCAGCTATGACCCAACCAGAAACATAGTGGGAAATCCCTTCTGCCTTCAATCGTGCATTATCCTCAAAGGTATCGCCCGTTTCTTCAATTTCAGGAAGATGAGCAGCCCCGATTGCATCAGTTACAAGAATCTCCTCACCCAACATGATTTGAATTTCATGAGTCTTGTGAGGATTACGTGTAGCAAGAAAGATGTAATTAGCAACGTCCTTTTTCATTTCGTAGAAATGAAAAAGGACGTTGCTAAAATCGGCATAGATTGTAACGAAATATTCATTTTATGTAGTCGCTCATCTTCTTCTGGAGAAGAAGAGCAGTAAAAGATAGCGGTTTAGAATCAGTTTTCGAAAGATAGCCTTGGTCAAATGAAAGATCAATGTTATTCATTATTATGGTTTCCACGCCAGCTAAAGGCTAAAAGTCAAAAACAGGCTGTCCAGTAGCTTCTTAACAAACCATGCAATGTGTTTACACTACATATTCGCAGTCTAACCATTTGGTTCAGATCCTTCCTCCAAAGGAGGGGATCTGAACGCCTAACTCATGTCGACTCTTCATAAAAAATATCCCTTCTCTGAATTTGAACCACGCTGGCAAAAGCATTGGCTTAACTCTGGTGTTTTTCATGGCAAAAATCCAGGAGAGCCAGGTTTTGATCCTACAGCCAAAAAATATTATATTCTCGATATGTTTCCCTACCCTAGTGGTGACGGGCTCCATGTCGGCCATGTGGAAGGATACACGGCTACGGATATTCTCGCTCGCTATCATCGTTTGTGTGGTGACAATGTACTTCACCCGATGGGATGGGATGCCTTTGGACTCCCTGCCGAACAACATGCTATCAGAACAGGTCAACATCCTAAGGAAACAACCAAACGAAATATCGATCATTTTCGTAAGCAGCTTCAAGCGCTTGGATTCAGCTATGACTGGGATCGTGAGATCAGCACAACTGATCCAACCTATTTTCGCTGGACTCAATGGATTTTCTTACAACTCTATAATACCTGGTTTAATCCTACTACGAATAAGGCAGAACCTATCGCTACCTACCATGGCAATGATCCTGACAACGTTCGCTTAGCCTATATTGCTGATATTCCTGTTAATTGGTGTCCTGAATTAGGCACTGTCTTAGCCAATGAAGAAGTCGTTAATGGAAAAAGCGAAGTGGGAGGATTCTCTGTGGAGCGTCGCCCGATGCGCCAATGGATGTTTCGCATCACCACGTTTGCTGATCGTTTGATCCACGATCTCGAAGCACTTGATTGGCCTGATTCCATTAAACAGCTTCAACGTAATTGGATTGGTCGAAGCGAAGGTGCTGAAGTAATTTTCACTATCGAAGACGATCCCGAGAAAAAAATCACCGTATTTACAACACGTTCTGATACTCTTTATGGAGCTACTTATTTAGTACTAGCACCAGAACATCCGCTTCTTGATCAGTTAACAGGTACCTTTTCAGAAGCCCTGAACACCTATCGCAAAGCCTGTAGTGCTAAGAGCGATCTTGAACGAACCGACCTTGCTAAAACAAAAACCGGTATTCCGCTTGGTATTAATTGCATTAATCCTATCAATGGAGAAATAATTCCTATCTGGGTTGCTGATTATGTTCTTATAAACTATGGCACAGGAGCTATTATGGCTGTGCCTGCTCATGATGAGCGCGATTATGAATTCGCTCAGCAGTTTAATCTTCCAATAAGATCTGTTGTAAAACCAGCAAAAGGAGAACTAACAGTACCTTTCATTTCTTATGATGGCATTATAATTAATTCTCCTTTGATCGAAGGCCTTCCCATTATTGAAGCAAAAATAGCCATCATAAAATGGCTTGAAGAACATGGTCATGGTCGCGGAACCATCCAATATAAACTTCGCGATTGGCTCTTCTCTCGCCAGCGCTACTGGGGCGAACCGTTCCCTATCCTTTGGGAAAATAATGAGCACAGAGCCCTTCCTGAAGAGGAACTACCACTTGAACCTCCTCATATGGAGGATTTCCGCCCTACAGGAACAGCAGAACCACCACTGGCTAAAGCTTCTTCTTGGGTACGCTATTCAGAATCAGCCACAAGAGAACTCAATACAATGCCTCAATGGGCAGGCTCGTGTTGGTATTATCTTCGTTTTTGTGATGCGAACCATTCAGAACGCTTTGTCAGCCGAGAAGCTGAAGAATATTGGATGCATACCATCGATAAAGAACAACAAAAACCTGGAGGCGTCGATTTATACGTTGGAGGCGTCGAGCATGCTGTCCTTCATCTTCTCTATGCTCGTTTTTGGCACAAGGTCCTTTTTGATTTAGGTCATCTTTCCACTCCAGAACCGTTCCAACGCCTCATCAATCAAGGAATGATTCTTGGTTATGATGGACAAAAAATGTCTAAAAGTCGCGGCAACGTCGTTAATCCTGATGAAGTTATTACTTCTTATGGAGCCGATGCCTTACGACTCTATGAGATGTTTATGGGACCACTTGAGCACTCCAAACCATGGAGCACCACAGGAGTAGAAGGAATCTACCGTTTCCTAGCACGCGTTTGGCGATTAGCCATGGTGGAAGACAAGGAAGGCGAATGGACTCTTTCTGATAATGTAGCAGAAATCCCTCTCTCTCATGCTCAACGAAGAGTTGTTCACACCACTATTAAAAAGGTCACCCAAGATATTGAGGCATTATCCTTTAATACCGCTATCTCACAGATGATGATTTGTGTGAATGAGTTTATCAATGCCAACCCCTGTCCGTTGGAAGCATTGCAGACTCTTTTGCGTTTGCTCAGCCCCTTGGCCCCTCATCTTGCTGAAGAACTTTGGTCACTTTTGAGTAAAAAGTTCACTTCCCTTCAATCGCTAGGAAACTCAGCTTCTCAATCACAATGGCCACAGTGGAATGAAGAGTACCTCACATTTGAAGAAGTCACTTATGTTCTTCAAGTGAATGGAAAGGTCCGAGGACGCCTTACCCTGCCTGCAACGACGGAGAAAGAAGCAGTTGAAAAAGCGGCTCTGAATGAATCGACACTCCAACCCTACCTTGCAGATCAAACCGTACAAAAAGTTATTGTGGTTCCTGGACGGCTTGTGAATATTGTCACTATTCGGCCAGCAGGCCAAATAGTAGTTTAAGTTATAAGTAAATATTTATGATTACCTTTTTATGCTCTACGATCACTAGTCTTCTTTAGTTCTTAACACTGTTAAATAATTTTTATAAAAATTATTTTTTCTTTTTTTGTGTTCTTTGTGTAATCCTTTGTGCTCTTTGTGGTGAATTTCTTCCTGCTTGAGAAACGTTAGCAGTCACAAAACTAGCACTAATTATAAGATGGATATTGCTATGATTTTCACCACCCCAGACTGAGCAACCACCATGGCAACTCCTGTATTTCAATTTTTTAAAAACCTCGGTCTTAAATGGCCCAAATTTGCTCCGAAAGGGTCGTGTTCTTGTCATGAAAAAATCAAAGAACATGAAGAGTGGCAACTCATGGCAATCCTTGCAACAGGATGCTTTGTTTTTGGAATTTTAGGATTGATCTGCGATCTTCTCTTTCAGCAAAAGTTAGTAGCACTTATATTCTATATTTTAGCCTACCTTTGTGGTGGATGGAATGCAGCAGGTGATGCCTGGAAACGCATTAAAAAAAGAGAGCTGGATATTCACTTTCTAATGCTTGCTGTGGCGGCTGGAGCAGCTCTTATCAATGCTTGGCGCGAAGGCGCACTTCTTCTCTTCCTTTTTTCAGCTTCTGGTGCCATGGAACACTTTGCTATGGGACGTACCAAGAAGGCCATTGATGCACTTTTTCGTGGAGCTCCTAAAACTGCTCGTGTACTTCATCAAGGCAAAGAAGAACAGATTTCTGTGGATCAATTAGTCCCAGGAATGACGGTCCTCATTACGAGTGGAGAACAAATCCCAGCAGATCTTGAAATAACTAAAGGAGAAAGCGATTGCGATGAATCTAATCTCACTGGAGAGGCAAACCCCGTCAAGAAAACTCCTGGCGACACAGCTCTTTCAGGCACATTGAACCTCTGGGGAGTCATTGAAGGTCGTGTCTTACGACCTGCCAGCGAAAGCTCTTTGCAGAAAATTATACGTCTTATTCAAGATGCTCAAGGGCTCAAGGCTCCTTCTCAACGCTTTACTGATCGTTTTGGCACAGGCTATACGGAACTCATCTTAACAGTTTGTACGATCATGTTTTTTGTTTGGTGGTTAATCTTAAAACTCCCCCCCTTTATTGCACCACATCATGGAGAAAGTGCCTTCTACAGGACAATGACACTTCTTGTTGTCGCATCTCCATGTGCTCTTGTTCTTTCTGTTCCCTCAGCAATCCTCTCTGCCATTGCCAGCGGGGCACGCAACGGAATCCTTTATCGCGGAGGCGCTGCTATTGAAACGTTAGCAAAAGTCACCGTAGTTGCCTTTGACAAGACGGGCACCATTACTTCAGGAAACTTGACTCTCTCCCAACTAGAATGTTTTGAAGGAGAAGATGAGCAACTTAAAACCATTGCCATTAGTCTAGCCCGTCTTTCAGAACACCCCTTATCACGAGCCATACGTCGTCATAGTATTGCATGGCCTCATGCTCTTGAAGCAACAAATTTCACAACGATCCCAGGCCTTGGTGTTGAGGCTACTATTGAAAACGAACGTTATGTCATGGGAAGCCTTAAGCTCGTTCAAAGAATGGAACAATTCCGAGACAAACCATTGCCTGACACACCAACATTTGGAGGTGCCGTTGTTTGGATTGCAGGCGATCATCTTTTAGGAAGAATGCTCTTTACAGATGAAATTCGAAGTGAAGCAAAACTCACCCTGGAACAACTCCATCGTGATGGCCTCCGTACTATTATGTTAACGGGAGATCATGCTGCGTCAGCTCAAGCAACCGGAGAAAAAGTGGGCGTTGGCGAAATTATGGCTGAGCTTTCACCAGAGCAAAAAGTAGAAGCAATTAAAAAACTGAAACAGGGAAATACTGTTCGCGTTGCTATGATTGGAGATGGTGTTAATGATGCACCCTGCATTGCCGCAGCCGATGTCGGTATCGCCATGGGAGCTCGCGGCTCAGATGCTGCCTTAGAACAAGCAGAGATTGTTCTGATGAATGATCGTATTGAGAACTTCCTCCTTGCCCGCATCCTCAGCGAACGCGCCCGTTCTATCATCTATCAAAACATCATCGTCGCATTAGGTACTGTGATTATTATGGTAACGACAGCTTTCTTAATCGCTGTTCCTCTGACCATCGGCGTTGCTGCCCATGAAGGAAGTACTCTCATAGTGGTTCTCAATAGCTTGCGCCTTTTAAGCTTAAAGATGCCGAATCGTCTAACAAATAAAAATTCAACAGAGATAGAAAAGTAAGAATATTAACAGAATACCACTGTCCGGGAGGGCGAGGGATAGACTGTTCCAAGCGTAAGCTTGGGACGGTCAATACTCCCAAAGGAGGGCGAGGGATAGACTGTTCCAAGCGTAAGCTTGGGACGGTCAATACTCCCAAAGGAGGGCGTGGGATAGACTGTTCCAAGCGTAAACTTGGGACGGTCAATACTCCCAAAGGAGGGCGTGGGATAGACTGTTCCAAGCGTAAGCTTGGGACGGTCAATACTCCCAAAGGAGGGCGTGGGATAGACTACGAAGAGCATTGCGAAACATTGCTCAAGTAGCCCCTTTAAGGGTGCGAGCGAGTCAAATGAAAGCGATGGAAGAATAATAGAGGATTAGATCTTCAGTAATCTGCATTCTTTTTTCACCATCCCTTCGATCTCTTCCACCCCTGTTAATTTCTTCTTATTATTTTATCTGATAAAGCAGCGGTATCTTCTGATCCTCAGCAAAAGGAAGTTGAGAATGAGGAAAGGCTTGTTGTTCGCAAGCGCTCCAATAGATGGCATGAATACCTAAGGATCGAGCCTTTGTTTCCCATCCTTCTTCTCCCATCATAATAGAATGAATCTTCTGCCACCGCTCCTGGTAAGCAAGCCCATGGCTCCAAAGATGACCTTCATATCCGGCGGCAACAGGGTGACCAAGCAAAAGAACTGGATGATTACATTCTGCTGCGGTCGCAATAACGTCAGAGGCAACTATTCGGCCAACAGGCCGAATAGAGGCTGTAGGTGCCGTTGCTACGGCAGGAGATGGAAGATTGGAGGTAGAAGATAGAAGTCTAGATCTGCTGCTGCAGGCACAATCGAAAAAACTCTGATGATTAGTTGATTCTCCGGTACATTCTCTCGATGGATTAACCGAATATTTACCGTCAGAGAGTGATAAATTCTTTAAGAGTGCTTCTGTTGTAGCAAGCTCACTCCGCTTAGCAATTTCGTAGCCATGCCGTCCATCGAGACCTACCAAAAGCGTAACGGCTCCTGAACCAAAGAGCAGAAAG
>DATEBV010000040.1:0-5570 GCA_035287205.1 Chthoniobacterales bacterium
TCAACTCCAACAACTGGATGAGAGTAAAAGTTTTTTTGCAACACGAGCTGCAGATTTAAAAAACAGTCTCAAGATAGCTCCATCTGAAGGGAAAACCTTCTTTGTCCAGGGGCAGGAGAAACTTTTGAGCGATGCAAGTAGACTACTTTCAGAAATTGATTCAGTAGCCGAACAATTTCTTAGAAGGACTGAGAAATCTTCTGAACAAGTAAGCGATTGTGTTCTTCGAAGCAATCAATTGAAAGAGCAAGACAAAGCACTTCAAGAAAACTCTGTTTTATTGCAAGAACTTGGGCAGAAGAAAAGTAGTTTGCAGAAGCGTGAGGAAACGCTGAAAAGAGAAATTACAGATTCCAAAAATAGAGGAGAAATTTTCCTAAATGAAGGTCAGCAGCAGCTTTTCGATGATATCGTTCAGGTGTTGTCAGGTATCGAGCAAACTGGTAAGGAAATTCTGGAAGGAAGTAATAATGTTGAAAAAAGTAAGGTCCTTATTCAAGTGAAGCAACTTGAGGAGAGAGATCAATCTCTCCAAAAGAATGCACCAATCTTACTTGCCTTAGAGCAAAAAAAGGGCTTCTTCCAGGAACATCTGAAACCACTTGTTACTGAGATTGCTGCTTCTCGCAATCAGGGAAAGTTTTTTTATAACGAAGCGCAACAATTCCTTGCAGGTGAGATGAAACAAGTGCTCTTAAAGATTGATCAAAGCGCCAAGCAACTACTTGCGAATGTTAGTGAAGCTCCTGCAGAAGCTGAAATTCTCTTGGCTCAACTAGAGCAATTGGATAAGCATGATCAACAGCTTCGAAGGGTTGCTCCTGACTTAGGAAAACTTGATGAAAAGAAGAGTTTCTTTCAAGGCCGTTTGGAGGCACTTACCTCAGAGCTCAAATCGACTCAGAGCCAGCAACATTACCTTGCGATGGAGAAACAACAAGGACTTGTGAATGAGATGAATCAAGCTCTTACTAAGATTGACCTGAGTGCGAAGCAACTTTTATCTGGCACACCTGGTGCTGCAGAGCACACGCAAACGCTGTTCAATGAACTAAGCTTGCTAGAACAACGCGACCAACGGCTTCAGCAAGACTTTTTACAACTTAGAGAGCTCATGCAAAAAGAGTCACTTCTTAAGATCCGTAAAGAGGCTCTTGGAAATGAAATTGTTACTTCTCAAATTCGAGGTGAAATTTCTTTAGCTCAAGCGCAAAAAACCTTATCGGAAGATATGGGTCAGCTTCTTCAAAAAACTTCTCAAGTAGCCAAACAATTGCTTGAAGCAGATCAAGGAACTTCTGAAGCAGTTTCCCTGCGTATGAAAGAACTCATTCCTCTTTTGGATGGACTGTGCTTGCGGGATGCGCGAGTACAAGAAAATGCTTTGTCCTTACGTGATTTGGAGCAAAAGAAAAAACTTCTTCAGCAGCGAGTGGAGACTTTAAAGGCTGAGATTACTTCTTCAGAAAAAGGAGGAGAACCACTCCTTGCGCAACAACAGCAAGCTCTCTCAAGTACTCTTCAGCATGCTATTGATAAGGCATCTAAAACAAGTTCGCAACTGATGGCAGGAACCGAGCACGCTGCAGAACAGGCAAAAGTATTTTTTAAGGAGGTTGATGAATTTCAAAAATGCGACCAACAATTACAAGAGAACATCCTCAAAGTTTACGAATTAGGGGAAAAGAAAAATAATCTGCAACAGCGTATTGAAAGCTTATCCCAAGAGATGAAGGTTTCTCAACATAAAGGAGAGATTCTCATAGCTCAGAGACAAGAGTCATTGCTGAATAAGATGAAAGGAGTGTCATCACAAATTAATGAGATTACAGAACAACTGCGGAAGGGAACAATCGAAAAGCTTCCAATTGTAAAGCAAGCCTATACTCTACTATCTGAAATCGAACAGCTGGAGCAGGAAGATAATGGTTTTCAGCAAAATATTCTTCTACTTAAAGAATGTCTGGAGAAAGGAAGTTTTCTTCATACCCAGACTACTCAATTAAAAGGAAAAATCACCTCTTTGCTTTCTTCCCAAGACCCAGGAGAACAATTCCTTGCTCAGGGAGAGCAAAAGCTTCTTGATGCTTTTAAAGAAGTTCAGTCGCATGTAGAGGCTATGGTTAAACAGCTTCTTACGGATAGCAAAGAAGCTTCTGAACAAGCAAAGAATCTGCTCGCTCAAATTAATGAGCTTAAGCAGCGCGAACAATCTTTTCAGAAGAATATTCCAATACTTCTTGAATTGGAGCAAAACAAAACGGCTCTTCAATCTCGTGCAGGAACTGTTAACAATGAAATGGTTTCCTCTCAAAGCCGAGGAGAAGATCTTGTTGTTCAATGTCAACGCAATCTCTTGCAGGCTATTCAAGAAGCTATGGATCATACTTCTAAGGTTATCACTCAACTTGTAGATGGAATTAATGATACTCCAGAGCACGTAGAAGCTCAAAGAAACGTACAGATAGAAAAATCTTCAGCGATTGTTAGTGCAGAAAAGGCATTAGAAGAGAGACAAGAGATAGAAAAAACAGCATCTCAAAAAGCAGCTAAAGAATTAAGAGAAGCTCAAGAATTTGCTGCTGCTCATTGGGATAAAGCTATGGAGCTTCATGAAAGCGCTAAAAAGGTCAAAGATGAGGCGGAAGCTACTAATACGGAGCATGCTTACACTCAGATGGCCAATACAGACAGAGATGCAGGAGATGCTTGGTCTTTAGCTTTGGAGGCAAAGAAAACTGTTTTATCTAAAGTTGCTGAATCTGAGAAAGCTCATTTACTAGCTGAAATGGAAACAGCAGAACGAAGAAAAGAGGCCTATACCAAGCGAGCTGTAGTGGGATTAGAAAAAGCTAAGGAAATTTCTTCTTTGATGAAAGATATTGCAATGGATAAGCAGATTGCGGAGGAAGCGGTGGCTAAAGCAAAAAAATCTGATTTAGCTGCTATTAGAGTCAATGGAATAACTTCTCATGACAGAGATGCTGATAAAGAGATGAAGGCATATCGCGATTCTATAGAAGCCTGGGCAGAAACAATAGAGGGATATAAAATTGTAGTTGCAAAAGCAACAAAGGCTCGTATTGATTGTAGTGAATTTACTACGGCTCTTGATGATGCAGAGGAAAAAAAGGGAAATTGGGTTAGGAAATTAACAGCCCGAACGCTTCAATCGGAAGCTGAAGAAGCAGGACGTATTGCTGAAGCTGCTAGCAATAAAGCATTGGCAGCGTGTGTGAGTGCCGAAAAACTATCGCTATGGGAGGCCGCGCAAGAAAAGAGAGAGCAAGCAGAAAAATTATGGGGTAGGACAATAGAAGCCTATCAAGACTGGTTGAATCAAGCTCCGGAAGCTTTAAAAGATGGCTATCTTGCAGAGATTGAAGCAGCAAATAATACAAAAATGTATTTGAGTGCAAGATGGTATTACTGTGAGGCATTCAGAGTAAATAGTTTTCTTGGAGTTGCTAATGAACAAGCAAGGAGGATGACTCAGGAAGCTTGTGACAACATTAAAGATCCTTCTTTAGCTATACAAGCCGGACGTCTACTAGAAGAGGTAAAACAGAAGAGAGAGGAAGCAATAAAAGTTTGGAATCAAGCTGTAGCAGCTTATGAGAGAATGAGCGCTCAGGTGCCAGATCGTTTTAAATCCAATTGGATGACCAAGCTTGCAGAGGTAGCAAATAATAAAAACTTATGCGCTGTGAGAGCCTATTACGATCATGCAATAAAAGCACAGAGCAGTGCATTTCTTGCTAAAAGCAAGGCTCTTAATGGTCAATCAGGGCAGCTATGGGAAGAAGAAAAGCAAGCGAGAGCTCAAGAAGAAAAGGCATGGAGTCAAGCTGTAGAAGCTCATAAAGAAGAAAGGGATAAGGCGCCCTTAGATTGTAAAGATGATTGGACGTTAAAGCTTAACTTGGTCATTCATGAAAAGGCTAAATGTGCAGCTTTGTTCTACCGGAATGAAGCAGAGAGAGTAGGGATGATTGCCGAGGAGGCTACTAAAATAGCACAGAATGCTGAAGCTTGGGATAAAGCGAAACAAGCCAGGTTTCAAGAAGGAAACGCATGGGGGCAAGTGATAACAGTATATGAAAGTATGAGAGATCAAGCTCCCAAAGATAATAAAGGTTATTGGGATGAGGAACTGAAGAATATAGCCGAAAGGAGAGATTTGGCTGCTGCTAAGGTATATTGGTGTGAGGCAAAAAGAGTAGGGCAATTAGCTATAGTTGCTAAAGCCGCTGCCGGAGCAATAAAATCCAAAAAAGACGAAGCTTGGGGAAGAGCAAAATATGCAGCTGAACAAGAAGAAAAGGCATGGAGTCAAGCAAAGGAAGTATATGCACAAAATAGTGCTGCAGGATTTTTGAGGTATGAAGAAGGTTCGAGGGAGGAAGAACTTTCTAAGAACTCATGGGATTTTGAAATTCAAGCTATCAAAGAGAATAAAAATTACGCTACAGCTTCTGTAACTTTGTGTGATGCATTTCAGAAAAGTTTTAATCCTTCAATGACTACTATGCTATATGTAAACAGACAAGCGGCAGCAGATAAAGCTCTTGAGGCGTGGAATCAGTATCTTAAATTATGTGATGAATCTAGAAAAACAGCTTCAGAGGCTCATAAAGCATGGTGGAATAGTCAGTTTAATAGTGCGAAGGATAATTTTGATTTGGCTCTTAGAGTCTATAATGGTCAAATCGGGTTCAATTTTAAAAGTTATCAACCGCGATTATTTTAGAGAAGGAGAACGCAATTCAGGGGCAGGCCAATAATATTGACAAGAAATTTTCATTTTGACATAAGATTCCACTCAAATCCTTGCGAGATTGCATAATTGATTAAATCTATTGATGCTCCCTTAATTAAATTTTCAAAATTAGCTCTTATCTTGTCAATCTATAGCTGACATGGGCACCACTTTTCATCCTTCATTGATCTACTAGCCAGTTGTTAGAAATAGATATTTTTTTTCTTTAAAATAACGCCAGTAAGATTTTTCCTATGTACGATACCTGCCTAATTATGATTAGATGTTATCTCAACTTATTAAGTTCTAAGCGTCCTACTAATATTGGCTAGTAGGCTATTCTCCAGTTAGTTGCAAAAAAAGAATGGGCCACCGTTACTCGATCTGAGAAAACCATTAAACAGATCGCGATGGCCCATTCAAAATATGGACGGAGATTTTTCTCTAAAATAAGGTGATTCCTTATTTTGCAAGTACGTCCTTAAAATTACCTGGCAAAAGAACAAGCCAAGCAGATGAAATCTATTGCTGTCGAAAGACAGCTCAATAAGTTCTTAGTTGTGTAGCGGTTTTTCCCCAGAAAAAACGTCTTGAATGCTCTTGGCATTAACGAACTTGTCAGCCCATAGAGTAAGGGTATCGCTGTCTGCTTTATTGATAAGATCGATATATTTTTTAGTGACGGCACGAGGGAAGCGACTTTTGAGTAATCTAGAAAGAAGTGTGGCCTCACCTTCTTGTCGGCCCTTTTGAATTCCTTCTTTCCGTCCCTTTTTAAGGCCTTCCTCTCTACTTTTAATGATTACCTGTT
>DATEBV010000041.1:0-11084 GCA_035287205.1 Chthoniobacterales bacterium
TAATAGTAATTAACGCGTCTTTTTTTTGCTTTAAACCTAGAAACGTGATTAGAGAATAGCGATCTTTTGCAATATACTTTGCCTCAATTTTTTTTTCCAATCTCTCACGCACCGTAAAGGTATGCCACGAGCTCGTAAAAATCCTTTTGAAACAAACTCCTTACAAAATCTCATCTATTTCTAATTACGTTTCTAGGTTAAAAAAATGTGAAATGATATCTTGCAATGATTTTATTTTTTAGGTAATTTTTCAGAGTGAAATTCACACAGTATTTCTTAGAAACTAGAAAGAGACTTGACAGGAAAATAATTCTGGACGAATGGATTCTTCGAGCAATTTATATTCCTATTAAGAAAGAGATACAAAATGATGGTAGAGTTCGTTACTGGGTGAGTATTCCAGAGATGGAAAATCGTATTTTGCGTGTTATTTGCCTTGAGGATGGAGAAACTGTCCATAATGCATTTTTTGATCGCAGATATAAACAAGACTAAAAAAATGAACGTTAAATATTTTGAAGATACGGATACGCTTTACATTACATTCCGTTCTAATTCACCTATAGAAACACTAGATTTAGATGAGAATACACTCATCGATATAGATCAACAGGGGAACATTTGCAGTATTACCATTGAGCATGCGCAAGAACGTGTTGGAGACACAGAGGTTCATTACGAGCGGGTTATGCGCAATAAGGAAATTTTAGCAATTTAGGGATCTCGAGAAAGGGGTCCTTTACTTCATCGTAATTATGGCGTTGAAAATCATCCCAAAACTCCCTTAACCCGGATATTTCATACACATCGTAATGAGACACAGCACGAAATTTGATAGGACAAGGAGGACGAAGGATTTTAACGCAGTGGCTGTAGGTAATGAATCATTTTATGCGGAGCGGAAAATCCGAGTCCAACGCAGTATTTATCAAGTTTCTTGCAAGTCGTAGTAGATGGGGATGAAATATCCGGGTTAACTTAGCGCTATTCGGTACTGCCCCCTTTTTTTGCCTAATTTGGTCTGAACCTTTCGTTCAGATTTTTCCTGCTTCGGAGATGAGCTCTGAACTATAGGTTAAAGGCTAAAGCTTGTAGAATCTACTTAAACTTATATTTGGCCTAGGCCTATTGGTCGAATAATTTTCATCTTCTATCTTCTATCGCAGTAGCAGTGTCTTCAGCCTTTAGCCTTCAGCCTTCAGCCTTCAGCCTTCCCAAAATGTTCTCCAAATACTTCATTGAACATCCTGTTCTCTCCAACGTCATCGCCATTTTTATGATGGTGCTGGGTGGGGTAGCGCTTGCATATCTTCCGATCACTCAATATCCGCCGATCACGCCTCCTACGGTGCAAGTGACGGCGAATTATCCAGGGGCTACTGCCCAGACGATTATTAAGAAGGTAGCGTTGCCTATTGAACAGCAGGTTAATGGAGTCGACGGGATGCTCTACATGTCATCGAGTTCAACGAGCAGTGGGACTTACACACTGACTGTAACTTTTAATATTGGGACGGATCCCAACATGGATCAGATTCTTGTAGAAAATCGTGTGAGTGCGGCCTTGGCTCAACTTCCCGAGTCGGTACAAACTCAAGGGGTCATTACCAAAAAGACTTCTACAGCTTTTTTGCAGGTGATTGCGCTCACTTCTCCGACGAATGTTTATGACGCCTTGTTTCTCAATAATTATGCCATTATTAATTTACAAAATGAACTGACGCGTGTACCAGGCGTTGGTAATATTATCATCTTTGGTTTAGGGCAATATTCCATGCGGGTGTGGCTTAATCCGGATCTTATGCAACAACGTTCTCTTGTTCCTTCGGATGTGATTGATGCTATTAAAGCTCAAAATGTCGAGCTTGCCGCAGGACAGTTTGGAGCGCCACCTGCAGCGGGAGGACAGGATATGCAATATTCTATTGTCTGCAATGGGTCACTCAATCAAGCTAAAGATTTTGAAGAGATTATCGTTAAGTCTGACACTGCTCATGGTGGTCAAATCACGCGCATTAAAGATATTGGTCGTGTGGAGCTCGGTTCACAGGTTTACAATCAATTTTTTGAATTTGATGGGAAGCCTGCCGGCGGTATTGCTATTTTTCAACTTCCAGGATCCAACGCCATTACAACAGCACAATCGGTTAAGGATAAGATGGCACATCTTGCCAAGAATTTTCCAGCAGGTCTTAGTTATGATATTCCTTTTGATACAACCCTCTTTGTAAGAGATTCTGTCAATGAGGTCTATAAGACACTGCTAGAAGCGGGTCTTTTAGTACTCCTTGTGATTGTTACCTTCTTGCAAGATTGGCGTGCTTCTCTTGTCCCTGCAACAACGGTTCCAGTGACGATTATTGGTGCTTTTGCAGCGATGTCGCTCCTTGGTTTTACGATTAATACCTTGACCCTTTTTGCCATTGTTTTAGCTATAGGAATTGTTGTCGATGATGCCATCGTTGTGGTGGAAGGAGCCATGCAACATATTGAAAAGGGTAAAAGCCCCCATGATGCTGCTATTTTGGCTATGGATAGTCTTTTTGGGCCTATTATAGGAATAACTCTTGTGCTAATGTCGGTTTTTTTACCGGCAGCCTTTATGCCAGGAATCATCGGTCAGATGTATCAGCAGTTTGCCCTTGTTATAGCAGCGACGGCTTTGATTAGCGCACTGAATGCGGCAACGTTAAAACCAACGCAATGTGCTCTTTGGTTACAGCCTCGCAACCCAAACAAAAAAAAGAACTTTTACTTCAGAGGGTTTAATGCCGTTTACTATCCATTAGAGCGATGGTACGGAAGGCTCATTTATCGGATGATCCATCATAGTGGATTGATCACATTGTTTGGCTTGGGTCTGATCGGACTTTCTCTTTGGGGGTTAACGAAAGTGCCAACAGCTTTTATACCAACTGAAGATCAAGGTTACATGATGGTGGTGCAGCAATTACCTGATGCTGCCTCGTTAGCACGTACAAAAAAAGTGATGACGCGTACAGCGGCTGAAATCAAAAAACTTGAAGCAGTTCAAGATGTTTTCGTTATCGGCGGTATTTCGCCCTTGGATAATAATGCCTCTCTTTCTAATTCAGGGGTGATGTATGTGATTTTTAAACTTTGGGGACATCGTGGACCACGAGGCAGTCTCATGCAGGTCTATCAAGATATTAGTAAAATTACGAATAAAGAGATTGAAGCCAATTCTATTGTTCTTCCTCCACCTCCTATTCAAGGGCTTGGACTCGCTGGTGGATTTCAAATGCAGGTGAATTTGGTCAATGGAAGTTTTAATTATCCTATGTTACAAAATATTGTTGATGATATGAGTGCTCAAGCCATGAAGGCTCCTGAAGTTCAACAGGCGCTAACGCCATTTAGGGCTAATGTACCCCAAGTCAAGTTAACGATTGATCGCCGAGAGACAGAAACCTACGGCGTGGCCATAAGTGATGTTTTTCATACGTTACAAACGTACCTTGGTTCTACCTATGTGAATCAGTTCAATCTCTATGGATTTCAATTTAATGTCTTCGCTCAAGCTGATACCGCCTTTCGAGCAGGTCCCGAGCAGATGAAAAAATTCTACGTCAAGGGAAGTAGCAATGCCATGGTTCCTCTCGGATCGTTAATTAAAGCAGAAGCATCTACAGGGTCATCTATTGTTTCACTCTACAACCTCTATCCTTCAGCTGCTATTATTGGAGGCTCTGCCCCAGGATATAGCTCTGGCCAAGCATTGCAGACCCTGGAAAAAATTGCTAAGGATACGATTCCATCAGGTATCAAAACTTCTTGGACAGGCATGTCCTACCAGGAAAAGTTAGCTGGAAATTCGATCTATTTTGTCTTTGGGTTAGGTCTCTTGCTTGTTTACTTCGTCCTCGCAGGGCAGTACGAAAGCTGGATTACGCCACTGGCTGTCATTTTGGCTATTCCGTTGGCATTACTTGGAACGGTTGGTATTCTTAGCGCTCTCGGTGTTGCCAACAACATCTATGTCCAGATTGGTATTGTCCTTCTCATTGCTCTCTCGGCTAAAAATGCCATTCTTGTTGTTGAGATGGCACGAGAATACCGTGATGCAGGGGAGACAATTATTGATGCAGCAGCTAAGGCAGCAGCTAACCGCTTTCGTCCTATTTTAATGACTTCGATTACCTTTATTTTAGGAGTAACTCCTCTTATTTTGGCTTCAGGTGCTGGAGCTAATGCTCGCAAATCGTTGGGGATTGCTGTCGCTTCAGGAATGTTCGCCTCCACCTGCCTTGCCGTTCTCTTTGTACCGTCATTCTATGTCATTCTTCAAAAATTTGTAGAACGAAAAAAAAGGCTAAAGGCTAAAGGCTGAAGGCTGAAGGTAACAAGAAGAAAAGAAATTAACCACAAAAGAATGAAGGAATGCAGAGAAGCAGAGAAGCAGAGAAATTAACCACAATACCACTGCCCAGGAGGGCGTGGCATAGACTACGAGAGCTTTTACTCGAGTAGCCCGATACTGCGAGCTGAGCGGGAACGAGCGAGTCAAAAGAACACAAAAGGACACAAAAAAAGAGACCTGGAATTCATTTTTAAGAATCTTTCATTTCACAATCTATTCTCTGCGTTCTCTACGTTCTTTGCGGTTAAATAATTCTTTTTCTTTTTTTACTAGCCTTGGTGATTACAGAAACAATGAAAACCAGCCTTAACATATTTCTAGTATTCCTTTCAGTCTTCTTTATTAGCTCAAGCAGCCTTCTTGCCCAGATGAATTCTGGGATCCTGGAGATTGAGGAAGAAGTAGCTGCTTTATTAACTTTAGGAAGTAGTGAAGTTCCAGCTATTGCTCATGGAATTGAAGAGATAGCTGAAGTAGTAAATACTGAGACTACCCATGGAACCAAAGAAAACATAAGACTTCTTTCCAAACTCGCTTATTCTGATGAAGTGCAAGAAGTCGACGGCGCACAGAACTTGAGTGTACAGACGCCCTCGATGGTTCAAGATCGGATATTTCATACACATCGTGATGAGGCGCAGTGCGAGGCCGATGAGGCTAGGAAGGCGAAGGATTTTGATGCAGGGGCTGTAGGCAATGAATCATTTTGTGCGGAGGGTCAAAATTCAAGTCCGACGCAGCATTCATCGAGTCTTTCACAAGTTTCTAAGGAAGGCTACCAAGCAAAAGCAAGTGAAGCGGAAGAAGCAAAAAAAACAGCGCTAGCTGTAGGCTATAGAGAAGCTGGTATAACATCCGAGATGGCTGCAGATCAATTTAAACTAGCAGCTTTAGCTTCTGCTGAAGGAAAAGAGAATGAGAGTAATAGCTGGTATTGCGCAGGCAAATCTCTCCAACTAAAGGAAGACTATCAAGTAAAAGCATGTGAAGCAGAGGAAGTAGGTAAAACAATTCTGGCGGCAGGTTATAGAGAGGCTGTAGCAGCATCAGAGCGTGCTGCAGATCAGTATGGACAAGCGGCTTTAGCCTTTGCTGCAGGAAAAGCGAATGAGGGGTTTAATTGTAATTTAGGCGGTAAGTTGCTCCAATCACAGGCAGATTATCAAACAAAAGCACGTGAAACGCAAGAGGCAAGAAAAGGCCTGTTAGCAGCAAGCTATAGAGAGGCTGTTGCAACATTACAAAGAGCTTTAGATCAGCTAGTTTTAGCCTATGCCGCAGAAAAAGAGAGTGAGGGTAATAGCTGTCATTATTTGGTAGGTATATCACTCCAAGCCAAAGTCGATTATCAAGTAAAAGCATGTGAAGCAGAAGAAGCAGGTAAAACAACTCTAGCGGCAGGTTATAAGGAGGCAGCAGTAATATCAGATTGTGCTGCAGATCAATATAGAGAATCAGCTTTAGCCTCTGCTGAAGGGAAAGAAAGTGAGAGTATTAGCTGGCATTGCGCAGGCAAATCCCTCCAACTGAAGGCAGGCTACCAAGCAAAAGCAAGTGAAGCGGAAGAAGCAAAAAAAACAGCGCTAGCTGTAGGCTATAAGGAAGTTGCTGCAAAATCACAAGATGCCTCAGATCATTTTAAACAAGCAGTCGAAACTTCTGCCGTAGGAAAAGAGAGAGAGAGTATTAGCTGGCATTGGGCAGGTATATCTCTCGAAGAAAAGGTAGGCTACCAAACAAAAGCAATTGAAGCAGAAGAGGCAGGAAAAATGACTCTAGCAGCTAGTTGTGGAGAGAACGCTGCAATATCAGAGCGCGTTGCAGATCAATATAGACAATCAGCTTTAGCCTATGCAGCGGAAAGAGAGAGAGAGGGGGATATCTACTATTTGGTAGGCAACTCCCTCCGAACGAAAGTCAACTACCAAGTGAAGGCGTGTGAAGCAGAAGAGGCAGGAAAAATATGGCTTGCTATTGGCTATAGAGAGGCCGCTGCAACATTAGAGCATGCCGCAGATTATTTGAAACAAGCAGCTGAAACCTCAGCAGTAGGAAAAGAGAGTGAGAGTTCTAACTGGCATTGGGCAGGTGCATCTCTCCAAGCTATGGCAGGTTATCAAGCAAAAGCGTGTGAAGCGCAAGAAGTAGGAAAAACACGACTTGCTGTTGGCTATAGAGAGGCCGCTGCAACATTAGGGCATGCCGCAGATCAGTTTCAACAAGCCTCTGCTGCAGGAAAAGAAAGTGAAAGTAATAGCTGGTATTGCGCAGGCAAATTCCTCTACACGAAGGCAGACTATCAAGCACAAGCAAGTGAACCAGAAGAAGCTAGAAAAGAAAATCTTGCAGCTGGCTACCATGAGGCAACAGAAATATTTCAAAGGGTGGCGGAGTATTATCAACAAGCAGGTGAAGCGTTTGCTATAGGAAAAGAAGATGAAGGTATTGGTTGGCTTAATGTTGCTAGGTTTCTCCAATCAAAGGCAGATGATCAAATAAAAAATGCTGAAAAGGCAGAAGAGGTAGAATCCCAAAAAAGTATAAATTTACAAAATAATAGAGATACACATTCGGTTAACCCATCTGCAGAATATGCTTTAACGAATCATCAGAGTGATCCTAATTATGCCTGCCGCAGCAGTCTTCAATTTCCATCTTCTATCTCCTATCTTCCATCTCCTACCGCAGCAGCGGTACCTACAGCCTATAGCCTACAGTCTACAGCCTCTATTCGGCCTGCTTCAATAAAAATAATGGCGCTCTCTGTATGCTGCAAAAAATGGCTAGCAGAGACACGATCATCTGAAGCATCAGTTAAAATTCTCTCAGATTATGTCATCGATGTTCTTAAACGAGGAGCAGATCATGAACTTGTTAGAGTTTTTGAAAAATATTGGGATCATATTGCAAAGGCTCATGATGAATTAGAAGATAATCCTCTAACGCTAGCTGATATTCAAGTAGCCGAAGATATTCAACGAGCTATTGAAGATAACATTAAACAGGCAGAAGCTTCTAAAAATAAAAATGAAGAATTATCCACTGCTTGGAAGGATGCTGTGCAGGCAACGCAGAAACTAGCTGAGTGTAGAGAGAAATATATTCAAATATCTATATCTTCTAAAACCCCAGATATTATTAGTGACTGGAAAAAGATAGTAGAAGGATCAGAGTTCCTTGCTAATTATTTTAGAAAAGCAGCAGAAGCGCGTGCCTTACAAAATGAACAAGAGTACGAGAGTTTCAAGAGAGTTGCTAATTCTATGAAAGAGAGTGTTAATAAGTTAGAAGAAGAAGTCACTGAATTTGAAAAATCACTTTTAACTTCTGTTCAACCTGAAGTATTAGCCCGTTGCAGAAAAACTATCGAGCAATATAAGACTTCTATTAAACTTAAAATTGAGGCTGGAGAGAAAGGTGTTCAAGAGAATATAAAAAATGACTGCACGATGTCTTAACTAGATTCTTTCTTAGAGTGAACGATTTTTGAAAACGATTTTTAATTTTATTTGGTAGCCAAAATTGCTGAGCTCAAAGGCTGGAGGCTATAGGCTGTAGGTGATTCTACTTGAAGATTAAAATTGATTTTTAGATGCCTGTTTTTTGAGATTGACTATAAATTATAAATGATCAATTTTGAAATAATCACCATTTCTGCATTGTTTTAACACCATAATTTTAATTATTAACTTATTCTAAATAAAAGATTTAAATATTTCATAACAGGCTCTAATTAGAGCCTCAATCATAAGATTCTTCCTCCGAAGGAGAGGGGATCTGAACGTCTACAAACAATGAAAACTAACCTTAGCATATTTCTAATATTCCTTTCAGTCTTATTGAATAGCTCAAGCAGCCTTCTTGCCCAGATGAATCCTGGGATCCTGGAGATTGAGGAGGAGATAGGAAAACATTCGGTTAATCCATTTGTAGAATGTACTCCAACGAATCATCAGAGTTCTTCCAGTTATGTTTGCAGCAGTGATCCAGAGCTTCCATTTCCTGTCGCAGTAGCGGCATCTACAGCCTATAGCCTGCAGCCTACAGCCTCTATTCGATCTGTTGATCGAATAGATACAGTGACAGCTATTGCTCATGGAACTGAAGAGAGGATTGGAGTAGTAAATACTGAAGCTGCTCATGGAATCAAGGAAACAATTTCATTCGCAGCTAAAGGTGACTTTGAAAACAGGTTCTTAGCAATAACAACTCAAATAGAAGTGGCCAAGCAAGCATCTCAAGAAAAGCTTGGTGGAGAAAACTCCTATCTTTGGGATCGTATTGTTACGAAGCTCGAGCAGTCCCGAGATAGTTGGAATAAGGTTAATGAGTTGCTTGGTCAAGGAAAAGAGGAAAAAGCTCTCCTTTGGAAAAGAGTGGCTGAAGATTCAGAAGCTGCAGCAGAAAGAATAAGGCAAGTTGTTTTAGCTTACATTTCAGGAGAGAAAGAGATTCTGGAGCAGTCAGAAAAAGGAGCTTGGAATGTTTACTACTTGTCGGATGCTTCTACATGGTCACTGAAATCAGCAGAAGTCTTAGAGAAAGTAGAGAAAGCAAATCAGATGCAAAGTGAAGAGAAAGAATTATGGAAGAATCTAGCAAACCAATATAAAATAGCTGCTGATTATGAAAGGAAAGCTTTAGAAGCTCACATAGTAGATAAAGAAGCGCAGAGAAATAGCTGCAGTTGGGCTGGTAGATATATGCATTCAAGCGCTGAGAGGCAGCTTAAGGCACTTGAAGCACAAGCAGCGGGGAGCGTGATACTAGCAGTTGGGTATCAAGGTGCATCAGAAACATCACAAAAAGCTGTAGGGTGCGAAAAACAAGCGATTACAGCACATATATTAGGAAAAGAGGATGAGGGATATTGTTGGGCGTGGGTAGCCCATTCTCTTCAAAAGAAGGCAGATTATCAAGCAAAAGCATGTGAAGCAGAAGACGCTGATAAAACAATTCTAGCTGTTGGCTATAGAGAGGCTGCTGTAATATCAGAATTGGCTTCCGATCAGTGGAAGCTATCAGCTAAAGCTAAGATTGCAGGCAAGATAAGTGAGGGTAATAGTTGGGGGTGGGTAGGTGATTCTCTCCAATTAAAGGCAGATTACCAAGCAAAAGAATTTGAAGCAGAAGAAGTTAAAAAAATAATTCTCGCTTCCGGTTATAGAGCGGCAGCAGCAACCATACAATGTGCTGCAGATAAGTGGAAGTTGTCAGCTCAGAAAAAGGCTGTAGGAAAAGAGTCAGAAGGTGTTAGTTGGGGAAATGAAGGCAAATCTCTTCAGTTAAAGGCAGAGTATCAAGTGAAAGCAACTGAAGCTGAAGAAGATGGGGAAGAAACATTAGCAGTAGGCTATAGAGAACTTGCTGTAATATTAGAACATGTTGCGGGCTTGAGGAAGCTAGCAACTAAGTCATATGCCGCATGGAAAAAGGATGAGGCTGATAGTTGGGATGCTGCAGCAAGGTCTCTAAAATTGCAGGCAGATTATCAGGAAAAAGTGATTAAAGCACAACAAGTAGGAAGAGAAGATGTTGAAGCAGGCTATCGAGAGATAGCAGAAATATTTGAAAGAGTAGCAGAGTGTTACAAACAAGCCGCTGAGGTCTTTACTATAGGGAAAAGTAATGAAGGTGCTGGTTGGTTGAATGCGGCTAGGTTTCTCCAATCGAAGGCAGATGATCAAGTGAAAACTGTTGAAAAGACAGAAAAAACTGAATCCTCAAAAAGTATTAATTTACAAAAAAATAGAGTTCTTTCTAACTTGCCTTCAGTGAAAACAATGGCGCTCTTCGTATGCTGTGAAAAATGGCTTGCAGAAACAAGCTTGCCTACAAAATTAATTCATATCAGGAATAATTATATTATCAATGCTATCAAGAAGGGTGCAGAGCATAAGCTCATTAAGATTTTCGAAAAATATTGGGATTATGTTGCAAAGGTTCATGAATTAGGAGATGATTCTTTAGCACTTGCTTGGATTCAAGTTGCCGAAGACATACAACAAGCTCTTGGAGATAGCATAAAAAGTGCTGAAGCTAATAGAAAACAGAAATTACCATTGTCCAATGCTTGGAAGAATAGTGCTGAGGCAATGCAGAAAGTAGCTGAATACAGAGATCGGTATATTCAAACATCTCTAGATTCGTCTATTCCAGAAGTTGTGAGTTTGCGGAAAAAGGTAGTAGAAGGATCGCAATTTGTTGCTGACTATTATAGAAAATCAGCAGAAGCGTGTTCTTTATATAATCATCAAGAATTTAATCATTTTAATAAGGTTGCTGATTCTATGAAAAAGCATGTTAGTGACCTAGAAGAAGCTGTTACTGGACTTGAAAAATCACTTGTAATTGTTTCTAAACCTGAGATATCAGAGCGTTGGAGAAAAGCTATAGAGCAATATCAGATCGCTGTAGAGTTTGCTATCAAGGCTACCGAAGAAGGAGCTGAAAGTAAGGAGTCACCAAATTAACGATATACTATTAATTTGGAGATCAGTTCGTTCGAAAAGGGGTCAGTCCCTCATATTATCACAAAAGGGGTCAGATCTAAAAATATTTCTCATTACACTATTAACAAAATTCTTTTTAATATTATGCCAAGACAAATACGTATAGAATATGAAGGTGCGATTTATCATGTGATGAATCGAGGGAATGGAGGGGCTATAATTTTTCGAGATGATAATGACCGAAGGAAATT
>DATEBV010000042.1:0-2519 GCA_035287205.1 Chthoniobacterales bacterium
AATTTCCTTCGGTCATTATCATCTCGAAAAATTATAGCCCCTCCATTCCCTCGATTCATCACATGATAAATCGCACCTTCATATTCTATACGTATTTGTCTTGGCATAATATTAAAAAGAATTTTGTTAATAGTGTAATGAAAAATATTTTTAAATCTGACCCATTTTGTGATAATATGAGGGACTGACCCCTTTCCTTTTTTAAACTGCGGACTTTAAGGCTGCTTTATAGTCTTAAAAGCCGCCACAGCCCGAGCAAATTCTACAATATCACGCGTTACAGCTTCACACCAATCGAGATTTTCTTGCGTAGCAGCATGCATAGAGCGCCTTCTTCCAAATTCTGCGGCATCAGTAGAAACTTTAGCAAAAACTTCGACTGCTTCTAGTGATTCCTCTGCCTCACTGGCAGTCATGGTCATTATAAAAGATTTACCTGTTGCTCTCAGTGTAGCCTCATTAGGATGAGCAATGAATTCTTTCATCGCTTGTGATACCGGTGATTCGAATTTTTCGCGTGTCATCTTCATGACAGTAT
Organism: Chthoniobacterales bacterium; assembly: GCA_035287205.1. GTDB lineage: Bacteria > Verrucomicrobiota > Verrucomicrobiia > Chthoniobacterales > UBA6821 > CAIWMF01. The sequence continues at coordinate 539 of DATEBV010000042.1, forward strand.
TCATTCTTTCTGTTCTTAAACTCCTACTCTTCCTATCACAGGAGCTCATTGCCAATGCTTTGAGTTCAGCAATATGAGCCATTTCTATCCAAAAGTCTTTTTGTGCTGTAGCTTCTTCGCAATTCATTTCTTCAACGTTTTGACATATAGTAATGGCCTCTCTGGCTTCTACTTCAGCTTTTCTCCAGAATTTTTGAGAGCGATCTCTTTTTGCTAAAATAAAACCCCTTTCCACGCGTGTTTTCCATTCAAGAACAGGTCTTGCAGCGGCTGCCTCTTGCTCTGCTCTATATCTTACTACGGCGCGTGCAAAATCTGCTATTTCACGTGCGGTGTTTACTGACCAACTGAGATAATACTTTGCTCTTGTATTTCCTGACGACAAGTTAGCAACAACTCTAGTATCATGGATCACATCATCGGCCACACTAGCAGCTATAAAAGCTTCCGCGGCAGAAACAGAAGATGCGACAGTAGCAGCAGCATAAGCAGATGCATAAGCAGATGCAATGGAATAGGCATAAGCACAGGCAGTATCAGAAAAAGTGCTAGCAACAGCATCATAATCATAAGCACAAATATAGGCATTGGCATAGGCAGAAGCAGAAGCAGAAACAAAAGCAGAAGCAGAGGTAGCGCCATAGAGAGAAGCATAAGCAGTGACAGGCGTAGAAACATAGAGCGAGGAAGCCTCAAAGAGAGAGGCAGTGTTATAGGTAGTACCGGAAGTATAATCATCATAAGTATAGGGAAAATTATAGAAATAGGCAGCAGCAGAAACATAGACTGTGGCATAGGCTGTGGCAGCTTCACGTACAGCAAGAATCTTGGCTTCACTTGGATGCTCAATGAAACTCTTCATTAATTGCGATACTATTGGCCAAACTTTACTTCTGATCAGTGCTGTAATCTCATCTGCCCGAGCTCCTTTTTCCTCACAAGTATTACCGCAGGGTTTGGCTGCTAATATTTTAACTTCTGCTACACCAGCTTTTTCTATCAAATAATCTCTTTGTATCATTGCCTCTTCTTGACTAAGTGCTAACGGGTTTAGTCCTGCCTTTATTTCTTCGACGATTCCATTCCAGTAATCAGAAGCTTCTATAGCTGCCTCTCTTGCTTCTTGCCATCCATTTTCACTCTTTACTTCTCTAGCCCTAGCAAAAGCTATTTCTGCTCCTTTTCTCTTTTCTACTATGATGCATTGAGCTTCAGTTGTAGCTATTCGGCCAATAGCCCGAATAGAAACTGGAGACTGCAGGCTGGAGGCTGCAGGTTGATTGGTAAGCTGATTAAGATTTGAGGAATCTCTCTGATGATTAATTTTGGTTCTTGCTTCACCAATAATTAATTTTTCAATGGCTTTTTCTTCACCTTCAAGTGAGGGATTCATCATCAAGTAACAATCAAGGTTATTGCCTTGATTGTTACAGTTGACAGTTGGCAGTTGGCAGTTCGTAGTAACTTCACCTCGTTGGTCAATCTCAGAAGAAAAATCTTCCGATGGCAGTTCTGTTGTTTTCGAACCTGCAGCCTGTAACCTGTAACCTGTAGCCTGATTTGTGTTTCTTCCCTGTACCCTGTTCCCTGTTCCCTGTTCCCTGCTTAGCGCCTGCAACCTCTCACCTTCAACCTGATTCGTTGCCTTTAGCCTAGTTTTCAACCTGCAACCTACAACCTGATTATCAGCCTGCGCAAGAAGAAGATTACAGCTTGCTAAAACAGCAAGAAGAATAGTTAAAATTATTTTTATCATAGAATTCTAAACTAACAAGGTAAGACTAAAGGTCATGTAGAGTTAAAATAAACCGCATACAGAGCTGAGTATCAACAAACAGTTCAACCTTAATTCAGCCTATTTTTTACTCCGACTCATACTCCGATTCACGGTCCAACTCATGCCCCCCAAGTTTCTTCGCTTTCTTCTGTAATGCATCCGCACTTTTGCAAGCAGACCAGACTAATTCTTTCCAAGGGGATA
>DATEBV010000043.1:0-5837 GCA_035287205.1 Chthoniobacterales bacterium
TATACGCCAAATCAATAGCCTTAAACAAAATGACAAGATTGGGAATGCCAAGACGAAAACGAGCTTTTTGGTAAACTGAAGAAAAACTTTCTCAGATCGATTACCCTAAAATCCTATTCGACGATTTACGCAACAACGCCAACAAGACAATCTGATCCAATCTAAAAACGACTTTTTAGAAATCACCTCTCAGTTAAAAAACTTATCTGATGCAAAGGTGAGCCCTCAGTTTATTTCTACAGTCCGAAAAATCAGTGAGTTCTTTAACAGTTATTGTGATCATCAAATTGACGTTCTAAATAAAACTGAAGCAATGAAGCTAGACCTGTCCGTTAATAACCATGTAGATACAAACAAAGTCGAAAAGATATTAAACGATAAAGCAAAATTTGGCTCTCAAGCCAATCAGCTGCAAAAAGAAGTCCTTCGTGCTATTCCAAAAGCTTTTGTTGAATGGGAAAAAGTACTTTCTCCCGAAGACTGTCATGAAATCTTCGGCTATATCGATGAACACTTCGCAGATGAAAAGAAGAAGAGTTCAGACCAAAAAGAGAAAAAGAGCGGATCGGAACTATATCTTCATGAGTGTATATCGATGCAAATAAATGAAGAAGTGTTTAATCGGTGGATGGCAAAAGAAATTGGAGACATCATTGATAGGGTAGCTGCAAAAGATGAGGGGAATTAATAGTTATGAAACGGGCGTTAAAAGTTCTAAGAACAGTTCTTGTTTGCGCGGTTGTTCTTCTTTTCACAACTTGTTGGGTCGCATCGGTATTTGTAGAATTGCCGCAAAAGCAAAATTACAATCTAGATGGGTACGATATAGCATGGCTGGTACTTGTCGTATTGGCGGCAATTTACACCTTTTGGCGTATTTTGAAGTTTGTCGTCTATCAGATGTCCTTCACAGTAACAAAAGCCATCTGTGAAGCAAAAAAGAATAAGGCTGAGGAGTAGTCGAATGTTACGTGAGATTGATTGGAGTTTGGCCTGGACCATTGCGTGTGGCATCATCATAGGGATTGGTCTTGTGAGCCTTCTTTCCGTATTGGGTAGAATGTGGCAAGACAATTGGAAAGTAACTATTTTAGTCGTTGGTTGCTTCGCGCTCTTCCCCGCCACAATAGCTGGAGCTTTTCTGGGGTATTTTGGCTGGATTTGGCTCATTCCTGGTTTTATTGCTGGTTGTGCTTGTTATTTCATAGCCACAAATATCCTCGTTAAGGAGGAAGAAGGGGGAGATTCTGAGGTTTACTAAAAAATATGAACGGCTAAGGGAAGCTTTATCCGATTATGAAGAAGAAAAAATCCTTGGAAGGTGGCATGAAGAGGTTCTTCTGCAAATCTTAAAATCAGAGCCTAGTCTTTGTTTTTCATTGAAAGACGAACTGACCAAGAAGGAAAAAAAGCTGTTTATTCGGATGCTTAAGGATTTTGGTGGAATAGATGATTTATCTGATATTCCTTTGGGACAAGCCATGGAATTAGGATATGGGAGCCGCGTTCAAATACTCATTAAAATACTCACTCCAAGATGGAAAAGATGGCTTAGTGGATCGATAGGTTTTTGTATATCATGTCTAATAGTCGGCTTGATTACAAAATGGTTATTACACAGCTTTTCTGCTGGAGTTTTCACAGTTTTGGTTTCCAAGGTTTTGTATGAGGTAATAAGATATATCCCAGTCACATATTTTCAGAACGAATTGATAATTAGACGCCTTAATTCATCCAAAAGCAAAAAAACGACGAGTGAAAAAGAGGTGGAACAGTATGAGCAATGATGACTTATTCTCAAACTTGAAGATTGTTGCAGATAGGTTTATTTCTATGCTTCATGTGATTTCCAAGGATTTGAGCGATTTTGGTTTTTAAGGTGTATTGGTAGGGATTGTCCTAAAATACCTTCTTCATGTCATACCCCTAAAACTTTGTTCACGCTTTTCCCAAGACCGATAAGACGTTCTTTTGGCTCATTAGAAAAGACAAAACGTACATATTTCGCCGCGGCTTCTCCCCAGCCAACCATTGGAGTTGTTGCAATTTTAGCTTCTTTGAACAGACGTTCTGTCAACTCTGTCGAGGTCATTCCATAGGATGTTGCGTCGAGCAATAAGGACCAACCGCCATGGGGAGGAATAACTGAAAGTCCATTGAGTTCATGAAGTAAGATATCCCGTCGTTCTTCCCATACAGCTATAGCAGCTTTTAATCCATCATCTGGAGCAGTCAATCCTACAGCAACACCCTCCATGCTAATGCCTGTTTGGCATACGACGTTTGAGATGCTCACTAAGCCTATATCGTTCATGATCGCTTTTGGACCTACTACCCAACCTACACGCCAACCTATCATTCTCAATTCTTTGGAAGCTGCACCCACTGTGATTGTACGCTCTTTCATATTAGGTAGGGATGCGGGGTGAATTAGAGGGCGTTTGTCGTATAGGATGCGTTCCATAGCTGCATCATAAAGCAGCCAAGCATCAGCTTGTATTGTTACCTGAGCAACAGCCTCCCATTGCTCCTTAGTAAGTATGTGCCCTGTTGGCATGCCTGGACTGATCAGTACAATTCTTGTACGCGAAGTTGCTGCTTTTTCTAGAGCTGGGATATCTAAACGCCAGCCATCTGGTGAAGGGATAAGAGGAACAAATACAGGGATTCCTCCAGCGAGCCGTATACGATTGATTATCCCTGCATAGGTGGGATCAGTGACTATAACCTCGTCTCCAGGCTCAATCATCGCTAGAAGGCAATTCAAAATCCCAGACATGCCTCCAGCGGTGATAATACACTCGGATCGCCAATCGTAATCAATTCCACAGCTTTTTGAGACACGCAAGGTTGCTGCTTTCCTTAAAGAGTCTTGACCCAGAAAGGGTAAGTAGCTGTTATTGTCATCTAATCCAATGCTGTTCCTAGTAGCCTCAATAGCAATAGCTGGAGGAGGAATGTCAGTGTCGAGGTTTTCAAGCCGCAGTATCGCGGGATCATGAGCTGCATCAGCTGCATTCCCCATACGATCTACCCCAATTCCAGGGACTTTTTGTAGTCTTGATACTCTCGATAGTGTAGGCATGGGACAGCTCCTGATCATTAAAATTGTTCGTAATATAAGCTACTTTCTAGTTTTTGTCAATTTGTATAAATTTGACAAAATGTCTATTTTTGAGTAAAATAAGAGTAGATCAAGGAGAAATGTGGCTATGAAAGACAACGAATTTTCTGTTTTATGGAAGCAGTATGAGCCTTTAATCCAAGGGGTGGTGGAGCTTTTCCACCCCTTTGTAGAGGCGGCTGTTCATGACCTTGAACAAGGCAAGGTTGTTGCCATTTACCATAATATCTCCCAAAGGAAAGTTGGGGAATCATCACCCTTGAAAGAGCTAAAAGTTGAAATTAAAGATTTTCCTGATTTTTTCTCTCCTTATTATAAGCAAAACTGGGATGGACGTTCTCTTAAATGCACTTCCATTACGATGAGAAATAAAAAGGGTATCCCTATTGGATTAATCTGCATAAATGCGGATGTGAGCGTTTTTCAAGATGGCTGCAAGTTGTTGGAAGCCTTTTTGAAAATCAAAGGAAATGCGGGCAATCCCATTGAGATATTTGGCAGTGAATGTGAATCGCAAGCAGAAAGTGTCATTCAACAATTCTTAGATGAAAAGCGTCTTTCTTTAAACCATCTAAGTCGTGATCAAAAGAAGGAGCTTGTGCAAAGACTCTATCGAAAAGGCGTCTTTAATTTTAAAAATGCTGCCCCATTCATAGCAAAAAAGCTCAATACTTCTAGGGCTAGTGTTTACAATCATATCAAGCAAATAGGAGCCTAACAAGTTTATGGATAATGGATTAAAAAGTTCTGCTCAACGAATTCAGAACATCTTGCATGAGCACAAGCTGGGCATAAAAGTCATAGAATTTAAAGAAACGACAAGGACTTCTCAGGAGGCAGCAAATGCAATTGGATGCGAAGTGGGGCAGATTGCCAAGACCTTGATATTTAAAGGTCGATTAACAGGAAAACCTATCTGCATCATTGCAAGTGGAAAAAACAGAGTGGACGAGAAGAAGATTGTGAAGATAGTCGGAGAGGAAATAGAGAAACCTGATGCTGAATATGTTTTAAAGCACACCAGTTTTGCTATTGGAGGAGTCCCGCCTATAGGATATGAGCTTGAAGTGAAGCCGCTAATCGATGAAGATTTAATGCAATATTCAGAGATATGGGCTGCTGCTGGCACTCCAAACTCCGTCTTCAGACTTTCACCAAATGATTTACTGCAAATTACTCAAGGCAAGATCGTCGATATCAAAAAATGATCAGCCCCAATGCTCAAACGTTCTTGAAAGGAGCAAAGCGAAAAGCTTCGTCATGAAGAAATTCTATTTCGTTTTTGATACAGCTAAACGTATCCCAGTGCATCCCTTTAGGTTTAGCTTGATCAGGAATACACTCGCTATTCCAGCCAAATTTTCGTATGAGAGTCCATTTTTTGTGAATGATTTGATCCCCTTGAGTGCGATTCTGGCTTTGGTAAGCAAGATTGAGGCAGCATCTGCATAGAAAAATGGGAAAGCCATCTACTCGAATCAGAGAGAGTTTGCGCCTTCTGTGATTGCACTTGGGGCATTTCAACCAGTATCGATAGTTGCCGTAGTGAGCTGGGGTTAAGGAAAAGAAAATTTCGTATAGCAAAGACTCAGGCGAGTTTCCCTGCAAAATAAGCAACTTATCTGGGCATATTTGAAAAGTTATGCCCTGAATGGAAAGCTGGCTTGCTTTAAGGAGAAGTCTCATGGAACTGACAGCGAAAGCTGAGGTGTCGATGTAAGGAAAAGCCTCAATAAATTGCTTGGTTCTTTTTCTATTGGGACGTATCCCTGTTCCTGAACCGATTCCTCCCATTTTGTCCTCATTTTAACCGAAATAATAAGACAACTTTGAATTGAAATTCAGTTCAAATTGTAAAGTTTTATCAATTCCCTTTTAGATTGTTCGAGTTCCAGTCTTACCTGATGTGGTAGGTTATTTAGGCTGATTGTGGTCTCCCTTACATCTAAGATCACGTAGGCGTGGTTATCAGGTATTGCCAGCAAATTTTTCTCATACAAGTCATTGATCGAGTGTTCTTTTAGGAATTGATTGTATTGCCAAGCTTCTATTTGTTGTTCCGTTCCTGGAGGGGAGGACTTTTCTGGGGGCACTTTTTGTCTGCAGTACCAATGTAATAAACCAATAAGTGATTGTTTTACTTTTTCTGGTTGGACCCACTCTAGGGCTTTCAGAACTGTTGGTTCAGCGTAAATCATGAGACTTTTCTTCTCGTCGTAAGACAGCTTAGTGTATTTCTCCAAACATTCATAAGGAGAGGCTACGACTTCTAAAGTTGTAGTTGTTGTCTTCTTCATATCTTTCTTCTTGTTTTCTTGTTCCTCGTTGCGATTGCGTTCATTAATGTGTTGATTAGGCGATGCTATTGCGTTGAAGGTCTGGGTTAAAAGATTGGTGTTTTTGTCATAACACTCTTGTTTATAAAGAGTTAACGATTGGCTCAGGCTCGTCTTTATTGAGTTGTTATTGGGTGGGTTATCGTGTTCTTTTAACGTCTCGTTTGAGATGATGTTCAGGTCGTATAAATCCGTGCTTGTTAATCTTGCATAAGCTTTTTTCCCTCTCCCATTCCCTCTAGATAGTGTAGTCACAAGACCTCTGCCCAGAGAGCAATACATCTGATTTGAACGGCTGCTAAAAAAGATTCTATGTTTTTTGCGTACCGGGTCGCTATCCCCCTCCATCGCTTTAAATGTAGGAAGGCATTTTCCAC
>DATEBV010000044.1:0-2651 GCA_035287205.1 Chthoniobacterales bacterium
AAGTGTTCCAACGCAGGCGTTGAGTTTTTCAGCAGCAGCAGCATTAATAACTTCTAAGAGGTCTTTATTCCGAAGTTCTTTGACTTCTTCAGGAAGCTGTTCCTCCATGGTTGCTGCTGGTGTGTCGCCTCGTTGGGAGTAACGAAAGATGAAGGCATTATCAAACTGTAGTTCTTCAGCCAGGCGTTTGCTTTGGAGATATTCTTCTTCAGTCTCTCCTGGAAAACCAACAATGATATCGGTAGTTATTGCTATGCCAGGGCGTGCTTGACGGAGTTCTTGAACCAGTTTGCGATATTTTTCTGCCGTATAGGTGCGATGCATATTACGTAGAATACGATCGGAACCTGATTGCATAGGCAGATGGATATGTTCCATCACCTTAGGTAATTGTCCGATGCAGGCTACAAGATCGCTACGAAATCCCATAGGGTGGGGAGATGTAAAGCGGATTCGTTCGAGTCCTTCGACTGTATGAAGGGCTTCGAGGAGTTGGACAAAAGGGCTCTTGCCATTAACTTTAGGAATCTCATGGCGACCGTAAAGATTAACAATCTGACCGAGTAGAGTGACTTCGCGAACGCCACTAGATACCAGTTGTTCTGCTTCTTGAACAATATCAGCAATCGGTCGTCCTCGTTCAGGTCCTCGTGTAGTAGGAACAATACAAAAGGTGCAGTGCATATTGCATCCTTGCATGATTGATATGAAAGCACTTGCAGAGGCTTTTGAAGAGAGATGTTCTCGAATAGTATTTTGTGATCCTTCTTCACTATCTGTATCAACGATAGGAGGACGGAAGGGGGTAATCAATTCTTTGAATTCTTCTCGCTCTCGCTGCAAGCATTCCTCTTCTCGTCGTTTTAGAGCTTCGTCAACATAATCGGCAACTCGGTGGAATTTCTGAGTTCCAACAACAAGATCGATATGAGGAGATTTTTCAATGAGGGAGCCGCCAAGGCGTTGTGCCATACAGCCAAGATAACCGAGGACAAGTTGAGGCTTGTTACGACGTAATTTTCGCAAAAATCCCATTTTGCCAATCGCTTTATTTTCTGCCATCTCACGGACACTACAGGTGTTGAGAAGAATCACATCGGCTTCTTTTTCTAGAATGGCTTGAACGTAACCACGAGCGACGAGATCACGAGCAACTTGTTCAGAGTCACGCTCGTTCATCTGGCAACCATAGGTTTTAATAAAGAAACTGGGCATGGTGGGGGATAACTATTCGGCCAACAGGCCGAATAGTTAGTTTAAGTTATAAGTTTAAGTTTAAGTTAATTTTTGGTCACTTCGTGACAAGGTGATAAGTGAAGCGGAATTTTTATTCACCCTTAATTTTTGCTTTCGAAATCGCTTCAGTAAAGGATCCTAACACACTTAAAATCCTTCCATTCCTGTTAATTTCTTCTTCTTTCATCCTCTTTTTAAACTGGGTTTACATTCATAACTCCCCACTTTAAAATTTTTTATAAAAAATTTTATCTATGTGTTCTTTGTGTATCTTTGTGCTCCTTGTGGTGAATTTCTGCCAATTACGACGCCGTTTGTATTTACGTTTATAGCTAAAATAACTTTGGAATGGAATGATTTTGGTACTATACTAAACCTTCAATTTATAAAGATTTTCACCATCCCTGGCTACAGCCTCTATTCGGCCTGTTGGCCGAATAGTTACACCTTCATGATCCAAGTAAACTCAATAATTTGAGAGTAGGGGATAAAAAAGTAGTCCGGAGCATAACTGACGTTGCGCGAAAGCCAACCAAAAAGGGAGCGTTGCCATAGTGCCATTTCTTTTCCGGTATATCCAATAATTGTTTCTCGTGGCAGAAGATAGAAGGCTTCTTCAGGAAGAATAGAAGAGGCAATCTGAGATACCGCTAATTTCATAATATTGGGAATATGGACTTCCTGCATATAGCCATATAAAGAAATAACATGCCATAAGGAAGGAGCAAGCTCATGGACTTCAATTGATTTTTCTAAAGGAAGAGAGCTGTCTGGTGTTCCCACAAGACTCATAAGAATTACTTGTTGACGAAGTGCTCCTCCTCGACGCATCCATTCGCAGGCATGGGCTGCTGCGTAGTATGGTTCTGAATTAGAATTGATGATGACTTGTGTTCCAGGTATCCGAAATGTTTTTTCAGAAGCCATATTGGCAATTAAAATTTCTAAGGAATATTTTTCTAAATGCATTTTTTGATGAATAAGGGCTTTTCCTTTATGCCATGTTAGCATGATGGCCGTAATGCAGAGAGCAACGCTTAAGGGAAAAAATCCTCCTTGAATAAGTTTGGTGAGTGATGAAAAAAAGAAGGGGAGTTCAATGCTGAGTAAAAGAAGGAGAACTCCTGTTCCCATCCAAACGGGGCGATGCCAAACTTTAGTGATGATGAAGCTAAAAGCAGTCGAAGTGATGAGCATTGTTCCAATAACAGCCAACCCATAGGCCGCTGCAAGATTGCTGCTGGAACGAAAGGTCATGACCAAAAGTAAACAAGCCGCAGCCAGTATCCAATTGATGGAAGGGAGATAAACCTGGCCTCGTTCAAAGCGATTTGTATGTTTCACAAGAAAGCGAGGAAGGCATCCTAAATCACGTGCTTGTGCTGTGAGTGAGAAAACTCCTGAGATGAGGGCCT
>DATEBV010000045.1:0-4255 GCA_035287205.1 Chthoniobacterales bacterium
AACGCAAGCTGAAAAAGGTAAATATCCGGTACAAGCTGAACAAGCTTACAATGAACTTCTTAATATTTATAAAGACTACCAAGAACAAGTTGCGAATTATTATCCAGAACATCTTGTTGAAGTAACACAGTCTCGATATAACGCTGATTATAAAGAAGCTGAAACCAAAAGGAATTATTGGCGTGCCAATGTTATGAAATACAATGCTCAAGAATTGCAAAAAAATTTCACTGTTAAAATTAATGCAGCAAAAGCTCAAGTAGAAGCAACAACTATGGTTGCTTTCAAGATTAGAACAAAAACTAACGTAACCGTTAAGACCCCCTCTCAACAAACGATACAATTAAATCATACTTCAAAAGAACTATGGGATGAAGTTCTAAAAGCAACAGAAAAATCACGACAAGCTTATAATGAGCTTGTTGAGGTTTATAAAAATTATAAAGAACAAGCACAGGTTTATTGCCCCGAATATCTTGATGAAACAATTCTTTCTCAATATGATGTCGATTATCAAAAAGCTGAAGCTGAAAAAAATCGTTTAGACACAGAAACTAATGAATACGTTCGAGAGAGAGAGGAATGGATAAAGATGCAGAAAAAATTTCAGCCTGAGGTAGAAATAAAAATAAGAGAGATAAGAGGAAGGATTGCCTTAATAGAAAGGAGAATAGAAGAAACTAAAGAAACAAATCGACTAGCACAGGAGAAAGTTGAGAGGGTCAACAATAAATTTTTTGTCATGGATAGCACAAGAGTAAGGGCTAAGGAAATGGCGGAAAAAGCAAAGGTTGATTTGGAGGAAGCAAGCACAGAAAGGAAAATAGCCGAAGCTGATTTAGTACAATGGCAAAATGTACTCACAAGATTAGAAAAAGGACCAGAAGAAAATATAATAAAACTTCAAGAAGCACGATTAAAAATCCAAACGACAACAGGAATTAGTTTATCTTGTTGGAAAGAAGTAATAACGTCATTGGAAAGGAGCGCTGAGTATTGGAAGAAGTTATCTGAAGTGCAATCAGCTCAAGCTCTTCTAGCTGTAAACTACAGCTTAGTGGCAACTGAGTTAGAACAAGCAGCTGAATATAGCAAAAAAGCCGCCGAGGCGTATGGAAAAGCACGCGAAGAAGATAAAAACTGGAAGGAGGGAAATCGGTGGAGAGAAGCAGGTAAATCCACACAAATAAGTGCCGATTGTAGAATCAAAGGAATCGAAATGCGAAGCCAAGGAAAAGATGCAAGAGCTCAAGAATACACTGCAGCAGCAGAAAAATTGAAAGAAGCCGCAATCTCATCTACTCAAGCAGTGCTATTGCTATTGGAAGGAAAAGAGAAGGAGAATTCTATATTGTTGAGTCAAGGTAATTCTTTCCAATCAGAAGGAATCAGTAGAAAATATACACTTCAAGAACTAGAGGCTCAAGAAGCTGGCAAAGCAACCCTTGCAGCAGGCTATCGAGAGGCTGCTGCAACAACCCAAAGAGCTTCAGAGAAGTATCAACTAGCAGTTCAAGCCTATGTTGCAGGAAAAGATAAAGAAGATGATAATTGGTATTGGGCAGGCAAATCTCTCCAAATTAGTGCAGACTACCAAGCAAAAGCAAGTGAAGCCCAAGAAGCAGGAAAAACACAACTCGCAGTAGGCTATCGAGAAGCTACCGCAACATCCCAAAGAGCTTCAGAGCAGTATGAACTAGCAGTTCAGACCTATGCTGCAGTACGCGAGAGCGAATCAAAAGAGAAGGAGTCTGGTACTTTCAAAGGATTGAAAAATTGGGGCCACAAGAGTGGAGGGCATAGTTGGGGTGATGGAGGAAAATTTCTCCAAGCGAAGGCAGACTACCAAGCAAAAGCAAGTGAAGCGCAAGAAGCAGGAAAAACAGAGCTCGCAGTAGGCTATCGAGAGGCTGCAACAACCTTCCAAAGAGCCGCAGATCAGAAGAAACTAGCAGCTCAGGCTTATGCTGCAGGAAAGAATAGCGAGGGTAGTAGTTGGGCTTGGGAAGGTACGTCCCTCCAATCAAAGGCAGACTATCAAGCAAAAAAAGCTGAAGCACAAGAAGTTGGGAAAAATCAACTTGCAGCAGATTACCTAGAAGCTGCCGCAACATCCCAAAGAGCCGCAGATCAGTGGAAACTATCAGCTCAGGCAATTGCCGCAGGAAAAGAGAGTGAAGGCGATAGTTGCTTTAGGATAGGAAAATCTCTTCAAGCTATGGCAGACTATCAAGCAAAAGCATGTGAAGCGCAAGATGCTGGGAAAGCGACGCTTGCTATTGGTTATAGAGAAGCTGTTACAACATATCAAAGAGCCGCAGATCAAATAAAACTATTAGCTCAGGCAAATAGTGAATATAAGCATTGGAGCTCGCTAGAGTGCTCTTTCAGCCTAAAAGCAATATACCAAGCAAGAGCAGCTGAAGCACAAGAGGCTGGAAAAATACACCTCGCAGTAGGCTATCGAGAAGCTGCAACAACATCCCAAAGAGCCGCAGATCAGCATAAACAAGCAGTTCAGGCTGATACTGCAAGAAAAGAAAAAGAGAGTAGTAGTTGGCTTAATGAAGGCTTTGTTCTTGGAGACAAGGCGAGATTCCAAGTAAAAGCAGCTGAAGCCGAGGAATCAGGAAAAACGCAAGTTGCTGTAGACTACAAAGAGGTCGCTTTAACCTTCCAAATAGCCGCAGATCAGTTTAAATTAGCAGCCCAGACTTATGCTACAGGAAAAGAGAGTGAAGGTGAGAGTTGGGATTCGCAAGGCAGGTATCTCAAAGAGAAGGCAGCCTATCAAGCAAAAGCAGCGGAAGCGCAAGAAGCAGGAAAAACAACCTTGGCTGCTGGCTATAGAGAGGTTGCTATCATATGTCAAAGCGCTGCAGATCAGAGTAAACTAGCAGCTCAAGCCTACGCCACAAGAACAAAAAGTGAAGGTGAGAGTTGGAGTAAGGCATCCTGGATTCTCAGTGTTTATAAGGCAAACGATCACAAAAACGCAATTGAAGCGCAAGAAGCAGGAAAAATGACCTTGGCTGCTGGCTATCGAGAGGCTGTGAAAACTGCCCAAGATGCTGCAAATCAGTATAAATTAGCCGCTCAAACCAAGGCTGTAGGAAAAGAGATTGAAGGTAATAGTTGGGATCAGGCAGGCGAATCTCTGCGTACAAAGGCACTCTGCCAAGCAAAAGCAAGTGAAGCGCAAGAAGCAGGAAAAACGACGCTTGTAGCAGGCTATCGAGAAGCAGCAACAACATCTCAAAAAGCCGCAGATCAGTGTAAACTATCAGCTCAGACAAAAGCTTCAGGAAAGGAAAGCGAGGGCATTTATTGGGCATGGGAAGGTACGTGCCTTCAATTGAAGGCACATTACCAAGCAGAAGCGTCCGCAGCACAAGAAGCTGGAAAAACACAGCTAGCAGCGTGCTATCGAGACGCTACAGCAACATACCAAAGAGCTGCAGATCAGTTTAAACAATCAGCTATAACTTCTGCCGCAGGAAAAGAAAGTGAGAGTACTAGTTGGTATTTTGAAGGTAACTCTCTCCAATTGAAGGCATTCTACCAATTAAAAGCTATGCAAGCTCAAGAAGCAAGAAAAACACAACTTGCAGCAAGCTATCAAGAGGCTGCAGCAATATCCCAAAGAGCCGCAGATCAGTGGAAACAATCAGCTATAGCCTATGCCGCAGGAGGGAATTCAAGTGAATATACCCGTTTGTGGCAAGCAGGACAAGCAACACAGGTCGAAGCCGATGCAATAGCAAAAAAAGCGGAAGAGAAAGGATAACCAAACAATTAAACTTCCTCACAACTGTCCGAGTAAAACAATATAAAACACTTTTTGCAAACTCAATTTGAATTAGTTAGGATAAAAAATAAGTGTGATGCATTTGAGGTTTTTTCTGAACTCGATTCATAACTATTATTTTATCCAAAAAGTAGTCACTTAGATAGGCCTTAAGGCCTATCGTAAATAATTGCTAAGAAAGAAATGAACAATTACCATTAAAAACGATGAAAAAATCTTATTCAAAACTTCTTATTATTATGAAAAATACCATAAAAACAAATACATTCAAAACTCTTGCTATCTGTTTAAGCATATTGAGTGCGCAAGCACTCCTTGCTAAGAGTGAAAGTAGGTTGGAGACAACAAGTCAGGTTACAGGTTGCAGGTTACAGGGGACAGGGGCAGAAATGGCAGAATTACCATTGAAGGATCAGATTAGGCAGCGAACTAAAACTACTACGAACT
>DATEBV010000046.1:0-3073 GCA_035287205.1 Chthoniobacterales bacterium
TGTTATAGGCATGCTTAAACGCTTTAAAATTATTGCTGACCGTTATAGAAACAGAAGAAAACGATTTGGATTAAGATTTAATTTAATTGCAGGATTCTACAATATGGAGCTCTCATTATGAGTTTTGAAAGAAGTCTATTGCAATTTTTGACTCTAGCAAGGCGGAAGAGCGCGACGCTATGTTAAACATAACGTAAACGATGACAACGCAGCTAGAGTTAAAAAGGGGATGTGAAAATCTTAAAAATTGACCGCGCACAGTATAGAACTACCAACGTCTCTTTTTTCTACGAAAAAGAGATATCGGTACAATGGGCCTCATTGGTAATCCACAATAATATTTGACTCAGAGAGTAAATTCATTACTACAGTAATGGTAACTTTTACCTGTAGTCTGTCGTCTGTAACCTGTCGCCTTAGAGCTTATCCAAAAAAACATTTTTTTGGATAAGCTCTATTTATGTTCACGATGAAACCGTGCAACTTCTCGATTAACTTCACGATCCACATCTTTCTTTTTTAAATCGTGACGTTGATCTGCAGCATGCTTGCCTCTTCCTATTCCAAGTTCTGCCTTCACTCGACCATGCCTCCAATAAAGACGCAGCACTGGTAACGCTCTCCCTAAACGCAATGTCTGTTCTGAAAGCCGAGCAAGCTCTTTCTTATGAAGCAATAATTTTCTAGGACGCTTAGGATCATGCGTAGTATGACTAGCCTGCTCATAAATTTGAATCGTTGCATCATGAAGGTAGAGCTCCTTTTTATCAATCCGAGCAAAAGAACCAAGCAGGTCAACACGTCCTGAACGAATCGATTTAACCTCTGTTCCAAGCAAAGAAACCCCCACTTCAATGCGATCCAAAATTTCAAAATCTCTGAAAGCCTTACGATTAGTAACAATATCAGAGCTCATGAGATGGGAATATAGCTCCTAGGTAGCAGCCTTATTATTGCCTCTTCTTTAGAAAACTTACGCCGTTTCCATGATCTCAATCTTACCTGCTGCAATTTCGGAAAGAGCAATGTCAGCAACCCCCATATGAAAATCCACCTCAACCATAGGACGACTTCCAGCAATCAGCTGACGCACACGCTTACTAACCACATTAACAAGCAACTGCTTATTAGGGAAAATCAGTGCTGCTTTTTCGATAAGTTGAGAATTCATGTTGGAAACTATAATAAAAAACTTCACGCGCTACAAGAAGAATGTAACGAATTCTGCGAAGCAAACTCATTTTAAAAAAAATCTTTGTTTTTGTTTGCAAGTCTATGCTAATCAGCAGCATTTTTATTTTCCAATTTTTGCTCTCAACGCATTTTCAATAAAGAATCCTATAATTTAATTCAGATTCTTTCTCCGAAGGAAAGGGATTTGAACGTCTACTTTTATTAAAAGAACTCCCATGAGTAAAAAAGCTGCCATAGCATAAACCGAAGCACTCCATATAATCGCATGACTCATACGATCCATGGATGAACCAACTCCATGACTACTTACGGCACCTATAACAAGAGCACCAAGGGCTCCCCCGCTCCATCCAAAGGTTACCATCAATCCAGCAGCAGCTCCTCGTAATGATGGCTCCACATAATCATAGAGCGAGGCATAAAGACCACTATCATACCCTCCCTTACAAAAACCAAAAAAAACCATTGCAACAATTAAAGTTCCTAAATGAGCAACGTACCCAACGGCAACAATAGAGCCAATTCCTAAAAGCAAACTCACCATCTGCACAAGCACGCGAGCATGAGGTATCTTTGGTATAAGTCGATCAACAGACCAGCCGGTAAAAAGTACACTCACAACACTAGCTGTTTGAATGGTCATGACCGAAGCGAAACCTGCAGAAGCAAGATTCATAGAAAATTTCTCATAGAGAAATGTGGGCATCCAAGTAAGAAAGATTCCTGTGACAAACGTTGCTGCCGTAAAAGCCATCATCAATAAAATCACAGTGGGTTGTTTCATCAATATTAAGAAAACTTCTAACACTCCTAAGGCAACTATTCGGCCAACAGGCTGAATAGAGACCGGAGATACCGCTACTACAGCAGGAGATGGAAGATTGGAGATGGAAGATGGAAGTAGAGAAGTGCTGCTGCTGGCACATTTGAAAACACTCTGACGATTCGTTGAAGCACATTCTACAGATGGATTAACTGAATGCTTACGACTAGTGAAGGTCTCCTTAAGAACCCCTTGATGATGATGAGGCTCGTGTAAGAATCGTCCTAGGAACACTGCCACGACAATACCCAATCCTCCTAAAAAATAAAAACCATACCGCCATCCATAATACTCCGCTATCCAAGCCCCCAACCAACTCCCTACGATAGTTCCCGCATAAACCCCTGATTGATGTAATGAGAGAGCGGTAGACCTTGTTCCTAGGCCATGATAATCGGCGATCAAAGAGTTGGATGCTGGAAAATAAAAAACCTCCCCTACCCCTTCAAGGGCACGAACTACAACAAATTGCCAAAGCTTTGAGCATCCTCCAGTACAGGCTGTCACCAAACTCCAAAAAAAACAGCCACCAACAATTAGTGATTTTCGTGGCCATCGATCACTGAGAAAACCTGATAAAAAAGCCCCTGCAGCATAAACCCACATAAAAGAGGAACCAATCATTCCTAACTGCAGTTTAGAAAAACCAAATTCTTTTTCTAACACTGGAAAAACAGAAAAAATTACCTGCCGATCTGCATAGTTAAGAAAACAAGGCATTAAAAGCATTCCAACAACCATCCAACGATAATTAGACTTTGTCCGAAAGTTACCCCATTTTAAAAATGGATTTTTATTTTTTTTTGGCATCTGATTTAGCTACAGACAAGTAACGAGTAAAGAGTAACGAGTTTATTTTCTTGCCTGCGGCAATTGGTTTAGTAATCTGCAAGTCTGTTCAAAAAATTATTTTGAATAGACTCTAAGTATAGGAGGGGTGGTAGAGCGGTTGATTGCACCGGTCTTGAAAACCGGAGAGGTGTTAAAGCCTCCGTGGGTTCGAATCCCACCCCCTCCACCAACCAGAGTCTGTCCTAGAGCAAACGATTTTTAAAA
>DATEBV010000047.1:0-7011 GCA_035287205.1 Chthoniobacterales bacterium
GAACTCGAGGACATGGCCGCACTAAACACACCAATCTAGCCGTTAAACAAGAATTTATACCGATCAAAGAAACATGTTGTTTAGAGTGTGGCGAAGCATATAGTTCCTTACCTTCGTATAAATCCAATATATTTGAAGTTGAGGTTAAAGGTTACACGCGAGTTATTGAACGCCAAAAACTCGTCAGAAACTGTAAGTGTCCTGGGCCAAAAATTATCATTGCTCCCAGAGCAGCAAAAGTTCTGCCAAAAAATCCTTATGGAGTCTCGGTATGGGAATATTTTTTGCGGCATAAATTTCTTCAGGCGCAGCCTATTAATCGAATTTTAAAAAGTTTGGAATATCTTGGAGTAAAGATATCATCAGGCACAGTAGCTGGAGGACTTAAAAAAATAGCTCCTTTGTTTGAGCCTCTCCATAATGCCTTTTACAACAAGCAAATGACAGAGAGTCACTTTAACAGTGACGAATCGCCGTGGAAAGTATTCGAACAAATAAAAGACAAAATAGGGAATCGTTTTTATCTTTGGGTTACTCGTTCTAAATCAGTAGTATTTTTCCTTATAGATCCAACACGAAGTGCAAAGGCGCCTCTGAAACATTTTTCAAAACTGTGCCTTGATAACGTTATTGTTGTTTGCGATCGTTATAGTTCCTACTTTAAACTTGCAAGACTCAATCCTTTTATTACTTTAGCGTTTTGTTGGGTTCATGTTAGAAGAGATTTTTTAAAGATAGCCAATAGCTATCCTGATTTAGCTGATTGGGGGTTGGAATGGGTTAATAGTATTGGTAAGTTCTATCAGTTAAATAAAGAACGACTTTTGGCATGGAATCCCGAACTACCTTTATTGCAGCAATCTTCATTATTCAAAGAAAAACAAGAAGCTCTGACAGCAGCATTACATCAGATGAAAGTTCGTTGCGACACGCTATTTGAAGCGGACAAACAAGCCAAAAAAGAAAAGATAGGAGAGCAATTGCACCCATCGCAGCATAAGGCACTCAAGAGTATGAGGAGATGTTGGCAAGGACTCACTGTTTTTTTAGAACATCCAGAAACCCCCATGGATAATAACTCTGCCGAGCGATCCATTCGAAATCCTGTTATTGGACGTAAGAACTACTATGGTTCAGGAAGTCTGTGGAGTGCGAAGCTTGCAGCAATGATGTTCACTATTTTTCAAACAATCCTTCTTTGGAAAATAAATCCACAAACCTACTTAACTCTTTATCTTCAGGCGTGCGCTGAAAACAATGGAAAGGCGCCAAAGAATATAGACGAATTTTTGCCTTGGAACATGAGCACAACGCGTCTGGGACAATTACAAAAACCACTTTCAACAAACTCTTCATGAGGCGTTATTGCGGACGGGATTTTAGTGTTGAGGAACAGACACAAATTAAGGAACTCATTAAGAATAATCCTGGGCTTAATCGCACCTCGCTATCGCGAGAAGTCTGCCGCATGTTGGCGTGGTATAAAGCTGATGGTGGTCTTAAAGCAATGTCCTGCCGTGTTGCTATGTTACGGATGCAAGATGATGGTCTTATTTGCCTACCTTCTTCTCAGAAAAAAAGGCCTTCTCTTCGTTCTAAACCGGTAGCAACTTCTGCTACAGATCCTGAAAGGCTCATCACTGAACCGGTTCATCAACTAGGTGATATCAGCCTAAGCCTTGTTAAGCCAAGCACTACCCTCTTATGGAATGAATATATTGAGCGCTATCACTATCTTGGATATACCCCTCTGCCAGGAGCTCAGTTACGTTACTTCGTTATGAAAAATCATCAGGTTCTTGCTTTGTTAGGCTTTGGAGCCTCTGCCTGGAAGGTTGCTCCACGTGATGAGTTTATTGGGTGGGATCATGATCAACGTCGTAAGGGTTTACCACTCATTGTAAACAACGCTCGTTTTTTAATCCTGCCTTGGGTGCAATCAAAAAACTTAGCTTCAAAAATCCTTGCAATGATAGCTCGCCAACTTCCTATTGATTGGTTCAATCGTTATAACTTGCGACCAGTATTAATGGAAACTTTTGTTGAAACCGGACGATTTACAGGAACCTGCTACCGTGCCGCTAACTGGATTAATGTTGGTAAAACTAAAGGGCGTGGTAAGCTTGGTCCTAGTCCACAAATACAGGGTGTACCGATCAAAGATATTTTTTTATATCCGTTAACCCCTAACTTTAGGCGTGTTCTAAAATCTTAGTTCTAGCAGTAACGGTTTAGCCGAATATTTACAAAAATATGTTGACTTATTGAAATTGTATAATATATTGTATTATTCAATAATACTATTTATTGAATATTACTATCCACCTGTTGTTCCCCCCATAACAACTCTCCCTAGAACAGTTCCCCCCGGAACAGATACGGTAAGATCCTTAACCCGGTATATATAAAATACCGGGTTAAGAGGTGGAGCAAGGTCATCTTTTCGATATGGAATGGCTCCATTAGATAAAGCCTATTCTGAATCATCGAATTCTTTTTTTGAAAGTGTTTTAATCTGGACTTTGGCTATTTTGTTAGAGCAGAAGTATTTTTTAAAGATAATTTTTGGAAGTCACCACTTTTTGTAGCCTTTAAAAATAATACTTCTTTCTGTTATTTCCGCGAACGCGAAAATATGCTATTGTAATAAAAATCACATTGCTCCACTCCGTCATTCCAACGGACGCTGGAATCTAGGGGAACGTCACTACAGAATTGATGATCCCATAACATAAAGTCACCATTTCTTCTGTTTCAGAAAATAGTGGCTACTGAGCATTTCATATTTTCTCTGATTTTCGCGCAAACAGCCCTCTGGATTCTAACGTCCGCTGGAATGACGATTGGGGTAAGACGCTTCCTTGGCTTAAAGATTCAAAACTCGCAATCTCTAAAGAGAGAAAACAGTAGCGCTTTTTGAGGCTATTAGAGGTGGATTTTTCATTTTTCTTGTATTTTATAATTGGTATTAATCATACAAGGAGTTCCTAAAATTGTGAATTGACTTTTAAATTTCAGGGACTAGCACCAATTATAACCATTTCAACACGAAAGCGGCTTCTTCTAATTCATCAGCACTCTTTTGACAATCCCAACCCGCTTTACTAAGGCAATCGCATTCGGTAGTATTTCCGCCTATCTTAGCATTTGCTGCTTTTTGATAATACTCAGCTGATTTTTCATGTTGTTTAGAGACTTTCATCAATAGAGTTGCAAGTTCTCCCCGATTCTTTGCTAAAGCTCGAGCTGCTTCCTCATGTGCGGTAAGAGCTTTTTCAAATTGATCAGCACTATCCTTGTACATTCGCTCTGCTCTACTAAAGCAATAGTAATCGATCGTATTTTCGGGCATCTCAACATTTGCTATATCTCGATAGTAATCAGCTAATTCTTCATGTTGCTTAACTTTTTTGAGCAAAAGAGTCGCGAGTTCTTCTTGATTTACTGCTATAGCTTGAGTTGCTTTCTCATGTGAGATGAGAGCCTTGTCAAATTCATTACCACTGTTCAGATGATTCACCATTGCTCTCGTAGAGGCAAGGGATTCGGTAGTATTTCCGCTTATTTTAGCATTTGCTCTTTCTTTATTATACTCAGCTAATTTTTCATATTGTTTAGAGGCTTTCATCAACAGAGTTGCAAGTTCTCCCTGGTTCCTTGCTGAAGCTTGAGTTGCTTTCTCATGTGCAATAGCAGCCCCTTTAAATCGATTAGCACTACTCTCATAATACCACTCCACTGAACTATAGTAATCGGCAGTGGTAGTAACAGACTCTTTTCTATTTCCTTGTGCTTTTTCCTCCGCTGCCTTGGCATCAAACTCAGCAGAAATTTGATATTGCTCTGCAGCCTTTCTCCAAAGTACTGTTACTTCTGGTTTGATAGGCATTGAAAATGACTTTTCGAGTGCAATGACTACGTTTTCTAACTTTTTAACACTAGAGTTCATAGAATGAGCAGCTCGATAGAATCGGTCACATTCTTGTGCATTGCTTAGAGCACGTGCTTCTGCAGCTTTTCTATAATAGTTAACACTAGATTCTGATCTTTCTACCATCTTTTTCCATCCACTCACAATTTCAGGAGGCTGAAAACTTACAGATATTTGAATATATCGATCTCTGTACGCAGCTAGTTTCTGGCCAGCTTGAACAACATTTCCCAGCCAGTTAACATATAATAATTTTTCATTGTCATTTTTAGCTTGTTGAATACTATCTTCAATCGCTTGCTGGATATCTTCTGCCACTTGAATCAAAGAAAGCGCTAAAAAATTATTCCCTAATTCATGAGCCTTCCGAACATTATTTCTATATTTCTCATAGGATCTAATGAGTTCATAATCAGCAGATTTTTTAAGAGTATGAATAACATTAATGGCACAATTTGATAGATAAACTGATCCTCCCTCAACAAGCCACTTCTCGCAATATACAAATAAGGCTTTTTCTTTCATTAAACGATCCATTTTTCGCTTAGTAGAAATAAATTCGGGATAAAGATTTCCACCAGCTTTGATAATACCTGGAGTTATTGTGCTAATTTGTTTTATTACATTTTCCCCGGATTCTTCTTCTGTCTTTTCAGCAACTCCTGCTTGATGTTCCGCCTTTGATCGAAGATAGTCTCCTACAAGGTAATAGTTATACCCCTCATCCACTTTTTCTTCGGCAAAAGCCAAGGCTGCTTGTTTATACTGATCTGCAGCACATTGTAAGACCGCTGCAGCCTCTCTATAGCCTAATGCAAGCACTGTTTTTCCTACTTCTTGTGCTTCACATTCTTTTACTTGATAATTTGCTTGAGATTGGAGGGACTCGCTTGCCCAATACCAACTATTACCTTCATTCTGTTTTTCTGCTATGTAAGCTTGAATCGCTTTTCTTACTCCTTCTGCTGAGGTCTCTGATTCTTCGGCAGCCTTTCTCCAGAGAGAGGCCCTTTCTGGCTTTCCTTGAGCAATTAATTCACTTACTTTATTCCAACTGTCACGAGATTGCTCTAATTTAACAGCAATGTGATCCCAAAGGTAGGAATTTTCTCCACCAAGTTTTTCGTTGGATGCTTGCTTTGCTTCTTCTATTTTAGTTGTTATTCTTGCAATAGAACTCTTTCCAAACTCACCTTCAGCTGCGAATAGCTTCGTTGTGGCATCGACTCCTTGCCCTTCATCAGCATAAGCAGGTTTTGAGAGAGGTTTAATATTTTCTTGAGCTCCATGGACAGCTTCAGTATTTGCTACCCTAAGCCTCTCTTCAACTCCATGAGGAATAGCTGTAACGTCACTACTTCCTGAAATTAAAAAATCAGTCGCCCTTTCTTCAATTTTCATGATCTCACGATTCATCTGGGCAAAGAGGCTGATTGAACTACTAAATAAGACTGAAAGGAATATTGAAAGTATGCTAAGATTAGTTTTCATAGTTTTTGTAACTACCAAGGTAAGAACCTTGCTAGCGTTGATAGTAACCGTTCACTTCCACCTCTTGGAGTTGATGGTTGGATGACTAAGATGAGATGATTAGTGTTCTATATGTTGAATGGAATATTAAAGCTCTAAATATGAGATGAACGGTCAAACGTCCCATAGGATTTCCACTCATAGCGATTTGGGGGAGGATTTTTTCTGACTGCGTCAAGGTTTTCCTCAATCTGTTGAGTAACTTGTCTAATTGTGTGAGCACCTAACTGTTTGGTAACAATATTGTCTGCACCAGGTATTCCTCCTTCCTCAGAAAGAGCGGAGTGAAGTGCTCCATGTACAAAGTCAGCAGGATATTCTTTAAGAAGTGTTTGTTCAAAACATTTCCAAATAGCGATATCTTTTTGCTGTTCTTTCTGGTTCGTGATGGTGTCTAGAACATGATCAAAGAAGGAACCCTGAGGAGCAGGCCTTATTTCTTTTTCCTGCAACGTAAATCGGGCCACTGTCGGATATTGAGTAGCTGCCGCTCTAAAGTGACCCGTAGTGATATCATTCATGTTTTTAGGTTAAACTAACTATTCGTCCTGTTTGCCGAATAGTTACTGGCAGCCTTGCTTTTCTCTTCAAGCTGCTCCCATCGAAGGTATTTCGTCTTGATGCGTTCCTCAAGAGTAATAATTTGACTTTTAATCTCAGTCAACCTTGTCGATTCCCCTTTATAGAGCTCAGGGTCATAGAGCATCGCTGAAAGGGATTCTTTCTCTGCTTCCCATTGTTCAATCAGAAGAGGAAGCTCTTCAAGTTCCTTCTCTTCACGCTTGAGTAAGGTTATTGGACGTGCTAGCTGTTGTTGTTTTTTATCAACTCGCACAATAGTTGGAGTAACATCATGTTGCGGCGTAGGGCGCTGTGCAATCCAATCATCGTAACCGGCACTGTATTCGACGATTTTCCCCTCTCCTTCAAAGACAAGGGTGCTCGTCACAACGCTATTTAAAAAAGCACGATCGTGCGAGACGAGAAGCAGTGTTCCGTTGTACTCAATGACCAATTCTTCCAAAAGTTCCATTGTTTCTGCATCAAGATCGTTTGTCGGTTCATCCATGACCAGCACATTTGCTGGCTGAAGGAAGAGCTTTGCAAGCAGAAGACGGTTGCGCTCACCGCCTGAGAGCATTTTAGCTTGCATACGAATCCGATCACGATGAAATAGAAAATCTTCGAGATAGCTATGAATATGGCGCGCACGTCCTTGAAAGGTAATGGTATCAGCATCTCCTGCAACATTGAAGGCAACGCTCTTTTCTCCATCGATCTGCCCTCGCAGCTGATCAAAGTAGACGGCTTGGAGTTTTGTCCCGAGATGAACTGAACCTGAGGTGGGAGCTATTTCTCCAAAAAGAAGCTTAAGGAGCGTCGTCTTTCCACTACCATTGGGACCGATAATACCGATTTTATCACCACGCCAGATAGTTGTTGTAAGATTTTGAATGATCGGTTTTCCATCATAGCTAAAGCTAGCATCCTTCGCTTCAATGACCTTCTGTCCCGAAGTATTCCCTGTTTGTAAGGTAATACGCGCTTTT
>DATEBV010000048.1:0-3027 GCA_035287205.1 Chthoniobacterales bacterium
CGGCTAGGCAAGCACCAAGGCCTAAGCTATGAAGAACCCAAAGCCATCGAATTCCCTCTTCTTGGTAGGGGCGCAGAGTTGCTTGTAGGAATTCTCCTGGATTGAACGTGGCTGCACTTGCAGGGTTGCCCAGTTTTTCAAGGTGCTCACGCAAGGCTCTTCCTGCTTCTACATGAGACCATTCAGAAGTTAAGTCATCATCGGCTGTGCCTTTAACACTGGCAGTTGGGCCCATGCCGGAGAGTAGACGCATTCCTTCTAGGAAAGAGATACCGTTTTCTCGGGAAGTTGACTCCATTTTTTTCCACTGAGCCAAGGTAGTTTCAAGGCGTTCGCGGTCTAACTCGATCCATTGACCTTTAAGGAATACAAGGCCGCTGCTGGACTCTCGAAGTTTTTTGAATTCTTCTTCGGAGAGTGTTTCTCCTCCAAGACTCATCGAGAGGTCAAAATCGAGCATACTTGCCAAACCGGCTCCAGGTGGGGTGTTTTTTCCAATGACAACGTTAACTTTAGGGCGTGTGCCTTGGCGATTTTTCCACCAGTTGGGTACACGAATGACAAGGCCCGATTCTTCGAGTGCAGGAATATCCTTCAACAAAGAGTAGGCTTCTGTAGTTGTCCAGGCTTGAGGATGAAATATTTTTTTAGAATCAAGAAGCTCTCGTATAAATGTACTTCGTTCTGCTGCGGCATAAACAGGAGAAAGTAACTTGAGGAGCACTTGCCGATTTTCAGCCCCAGCATATTCATTGAGGGCCTTGCCTAGGGGTAGATACTGAGGTGTAGCATCTCGTGAAAGCTGATGAGTGTAGGTGGCAAGGAAGGCAAAAGGGCGATTTTCGTCGCGTTTATTTTCTGCGAGGTGAAAAGTAACGCGTCCAAGAAGTCGCCACGAAGGGTTTTGTTGTTGCAACCATACTTCCGGTCCACCAGATGTGCTGGTCATCTCTAAAACAATGCGCTGAGCCAGATCTGTCCAGAGTTGGTTCAGACAGGAGGCCTCCAAATACTCAATGCCAGTCATGGGAGGTGCCGTAAGAGCCTTCATTCCTAACTCAGAAAAAGAAGGTGGTGCTACCGGTTCAAGAGAAGATGTATGACATTGTGCCGTGAGGCATTCACAGGCCAATTCGCGCCACCATCGCATTTCTATGGGCAATGCCATAGTAAGACAGTGTGTGGCTAACGTGAGTAAACCAGCTGCAGAGGACTCAGCGAATGCTGATTCTAACTTTTGAACTGTAATAGCAGGCAAAGAGAGAGAGGATTGCTCTCCCTTTTGTACGCGTAAATGTCCATGTGGAGTTAAGATGAGGCTGAGAGACATTGAAAGCAGGTTACAGGTTGCAGGTTGCAGACTAGAGGTTGGCAGAGACTATAGTAAATTAAATCTTTTATTGGAGAAGGTTAGAAGTCAAAAATATCATTTAAAAATTAGGTGACAGGTAACAGGTCGAATAACAATACCGATTTGCTTCTTACATCGTCACGAAGTGACCAAAAATCAACTTAAACTTACTGCAACGCAGTAGATATACTCGTTACCCTTTACTCTTTACTCGTTACTTGTCTGTTGTGAAGCCAGGTACCAAGTAAAAATAAAAATTCATTTTCAAAATCAGTTTACTTCCGGAGCCCGAATATTTCGTAGGTCATTTTACGGTATGTGAAGAAATTATTGATGACGGAAATGCTGGAAAAAGAAAAATTTACTAGTCTGGTGAAAATCAAAAACTTGAGTTGTATTTTCTTTTTGCAAAAAGCCACCAATCCCAATCAAAAGTCCACTAAATGGGGAAAGAAGCCCATTATGATCAATTAATAGCCTAAAAAATTTTAAAATAAAAGACAATAATTATAGCAGAGAAAATCAAATTTTCAAGAAAAAAGAAAATTTCAGAAAAAAAATTTCAAACAGAAATTTTTTTTCTTGTGCAGTTTTAAAAATAGGTCCAAAAAGGAACTGGCTCTGGATAGTTTAATGCATCAAAAAATGCAACGCTCGGAATAACTTTAACTTGATTTAAATATGAAAGTTCTTTTGTTTCCTCTCCTCGCAGTCTCAGTAAGCTCAGGTAGTCTGCTTGCACAGAATGGTAAGAGTTTATCTGATTCTCCAAACATGCCTCTCCTTCAATACTCTAATATTGGAGAGTATTTCAATGATTGTAATAAAAAGCTCCATTTTGCCGTAGGTTATAATACGAGAATTGAGGATAAATTAATGCCACAGCTGATGATGGATCCTATGGGACTCGAAGAGTTGGAAGCTATAGTGGATTGGATGGTTGGTATTGAATCAAAGACGACAGTTCCAGTTTTGATTCAAGGAACAGATTTTTCAGAAGATATACAAGTTGCAGAACGGGCCAAGGGTGATGGGATTAAAGAGAAGGAGAAGGCACTCAAAGCTGCAGAAGTAGATGCTGCAGAGGTAAGTAATAAAACTATTAATACAACAATGGCGTACCAGGCTGCAGATGAGATCAAGCAGCACAAAATAGATAATTGGAAACAACAAACAACGTATTTGCTCAAAAAATATGAAGAAGTCAAAATAATCAACCCAGTTCAAGCTATCGGTTTTGCTCATCTTGCTCAAACTTATGAAACTGCTGTAGAACAAGCATGGCTTGCAGAAAATATTTGGCGAGGGATGGGTGATAAAAAAGCGATTCAAGTGAATCTATTGTCAGATGCTGAAACAAGGGCAAGAAAAGAAGCTGCTAGAGCAATTCTTCAAAAAAAGATAAGCTTTGCTCAATTAATACCTCCTCTTAGAAATTCTGACTTGTTTAAGAGTGCTGACGCTGCTTGGTCTCATGCTAAAGAGGTTGAGGCTCAAGGGTCTGCAGTCGAGATTTCTCAAGCAACAATGGATGCCGAAGCTAAAGAGATTCATGCAAGAGATTATTATGCAAAAATTGCAAGGTTTGCAGCAAGGAGTACTATAGCACCTTGTTGGGGAGAAAGAGTAACGGCTTCGGAACAAGCTATAAAAGCCCGAGAAAATGAAGGTAATAG
>DATEBV010000049.1:0-8213 GCA_035287205.1 Chthoniobacterales bacterium
AAATGGCGTAAGATATTGGATTTAAAAATGTTTTTTAAAAGGTCGCGGCATACCTTTAGGTACGTAAGACATTTGAAAAAGCATTTTGAAACCAAGAGATTATGTCAGTTTGCCATTCTCTATTCACGTTTTTAGGTTTAAAGAATCACTCTGATTCTAGTAACTACCAACGTACCGTTGGTAGTCTCATATCTAGAAAAATTTTATCGACAGGATTAACCCGGATATTTCATACCCATGTACTATGACTTGCAAGAAACTTGATAAATACTACGTTGGACTCGGATTTTCCCTGGGACAGTATGAAACATACAGCCACTGCGTTAAAACCCTTCGTCCGCCTTGTCTTATCAAATTTCGCGCTGTGTCTCGTTACGATGTGTATGAAATATTCGGGTTAACTCGAATACTTACTGCTGTACAATAGACTGGAAATCTCGGAGTGTCACTCCGAATTTTCAAGCTTATTAAAAATAGCATTCAACCTCCACTCCGCAGCGACTGAAATAAAATAAGGGATTGTAGCATTCAGCCTCCCCCTTCGGAAGCGAGCTCTGAACTATAGACCACAGCCTCTAGCCCCTATTCTTTCTGTTGGCCGAATATCCAATTATATCCATTAATGTCCAATTATATCCAATTTCGTAAGCGTTCAGATCCCCTCCTTCGGAGGACGGATCTGAACCAAATGATTGAGCTGCGAAGGTGTAGTGTAAATACATTGTATAATTTGTTGAGAAGCTACTGAACACCCTGTTTCGATCTTTAGCCTTTAGTTGCATCCTGCTGGCCAGATAGCTGTTCCGCCTCCCGCTGATGCTCTTCTGCTTCTTTCTGATATTTTGCAACTTCTTCTCTTAAGGCTTGGGCTTCTGCCACCTTTCCTCTTGCTTCTGCCTTAGTCGCTTCTTCTAGTGCGAATGCTGCACTATTCAAAGCACTAGCAGCATCATTCCAATTTTTACCTTCAACTGTTTTCCCTTGTTCATAAGCTCTCGCTGCTTTCGTAAAAAGCTCGGCCTGACGTTTTTTTTGCTCGAATGCTTTGCGGAATTTCAAAGCCTCTTCGGACTTGCCGGCACTCTCACTTACAATCACTGCTTCTAATTCTATTACTGCGTTAGCCAAATTACTACCAGCTTGATCCCAACTTTCACCTTCATCTTTTTTTTCTTGCCCATAAGCTCTCGCTGATTGGATAAAAAGCTGGGAAGAATATCTGCTGTTATCAACTACTTCTCTCAATCCTTTAGCCTCTTTTAACTTGCCTGCAATCTCAGCTATAACCGCTTTGTTTAATTTCTCTGCTGCAAATTTAAAAAAATCACCAGCTCTATACCAACTTTTACCTTCGTCTTTTTTTCCTTGTCTATAAGCTTTTGCTGCTTCGGTATAAAGCTCAGAAGAATATCTACTGTCATCAACTACTTCTCGCAATTTCCGGGCCTCTTCGGGCTTGCCGGCATTCTCGGCTTTGATCGCTTCTTTGAGCTTGCGTACTGTACCAGACAATTGATTAGAAGCCAAAGTCCACTGGTAATCTTCATCTGTATTCCCTGCAAGTTTAGCTCTTTCACTATTTTCCTCTATTTCTGTTTCCATGGTCTCCCATGTTTCTATTAGTTTTCGATCACTCTCTAAAGGAACTATTAGGCGAGAAGGCCTCCTGGAAGTGAGGGATACCACTGCTGCGGTAAGAGATGGAAGATCGGAGATAGAAGATGGAAGCAAAGGCTTACTGCTGCAGTCATCATTAAAATCACTCTGATGATTTGTTAATTGGGTGACACATTCTACCAATAGAGCACCTACATTTACTGGAGTTTTGACAGCTGCAGTTGCTTTACTTTCCTCTGCTAAAGCCTTCGCTTGAGCTGCAGCTTCCGCCTCTCGCTGATACTCCTCTGCCTCTTGCTGTTTTTTCGCCGCATCTTCTCTTAAGGTTTGGGCTTCGGCAACCTTCCCTTTTGCTTCTGCTTCCGTCGTTTGTTCTAGTTTCATTGCTGCATTTCTCAAAGCCTCAGCAGCACTATTCCAACTTTTACCCTCAGCTGTTTTTCCTGCAGCATAAGCTTTCGCAGCTTTGGTAGAAAGCTCACTTGTATGTTTTTGTTGCTCAGCTGCGTCACGCCATTTCTGCGCCTCTTCGAACTTGCCGACACACTCAGCTCCAATAGCTTTTTCTAATTTTTTTACAGCGTCACCAAAATCAATACCAGCATTGTACCAATTTTCACCTTCCTCTTCTTTTCCTTGCCCATAAGCTCTTGCTGATTGGATACAAAGTTCACCTCCATATTTTGCTTGCTCCGCTGTCTCGCGCCATTTCTGAGCCTCTTCGGACTTGCCTGCACTCTCTGCTACAATTGCTTTTTCTAAGTTGTCTGCTGCACGCGTAAAAACCCAACCAGCATTATAGCAACTTTCACCTTCTTCTGTTTTTCCTTGTCCATAAGCTTTCGCTGCTTCGATATAAAGCTCAGCAGAGTGTCTGTAGTACTCAGCTGCGTCTCGCCATTTCTGAGCCTCTTCTGGCTTGTCAGCTCTCTCGGCTTTGATCGCTTTTTCTAGGTTGTCTACTATTTTCCGCAACCGGGTCTGAGCATACCTCCACTGTTTCTCTTCTTTTATGTTTCCTGCGGCATTAGCTCTGTCTATCTTCTCTTTTATTTCTGTTCTCATGGAAGTCCATGTTTCTATTAGTTTTTGATCATCCTCTATGCTGCCTATTAGGCCGGTCAGCCGAATAGAGGCTATAGGCTGTAGGCTATAGGCTGTAGGTTGGAATACCGCTGCTGCGGTAGGAGATGAAAGATGGGAGATAGAAGATGGGAGTTGAGATTTGCTGCTGCTGGTATCATTGAAATCACTCTGATGATTCAGTGATTCAGTGGAACATTCTATCGATGGGTTCACCGAATCTACTGATTTCTTGGCAGCTGAGACTGCTTTGCTTTCCTCTGCTAAACTCTTCGCTTGGGCGGCAGCTTCGGCTTCTCGTTGAAACCTCTCCGCTTTTTGCTGATATTTCGCCGCATCTTCTCTTAAGGTTTGGGCTGCGGCAGCCTTTCCCTTTGCTTCTGCCTCAGTCGCTTTTTCTAATTCTCTCGCTGCAATAATCAAAGCATTAGCAGCATCATTCCAACTTTTACCTTCAACTGTTTTCCCTTGTTCATAAGCTCTCGCTGATTGGGTATAAAGCTCACTTACATGTTTTTGTTGCTCAGCTGCCTCACGCCATTTCTGAACCTCTTCGAACTTGCCTGCACTCTCAGCCACAATCGCTTTTTCTAATTCTTTTAGTGCGTTATTAAAACTACCACCAGCTTGATACCAGCTTTTACCTTCGTCTTCTTTTCCTTGTCCATAAGCTCTCGCTGACTGGATATAAAACTCGACAGAATGTTTGCTTTGCTCAGCTGCCTCGCGCCATTTCTGAGCCTCTTCGGACTTGCCTGCACTCTCTGCTACAATTGCTTTTTCTAAGTTGGCTGCTGCATTCATAAAACCATTACCAGCTCTATTCCAACTTTGAGCTTCCTCTGTTTTTTTTTCGGAATAAGCTCTCGCTCCTTCGGTACGAAGCTCGGAAGAACTCCTGCAGCATTCAGCGACTTCACGCCATTCTCTGGCCTCTTCGGACTTACCAGCACTCTCAGCTTGAATCGCTTCTTCTAGTTTGTATATTGCATTTCCCAGTTCCTGCCAAGCATCCATCCACGTGTTACCTTCATCCGTGTTTCCTGCAGCATTAGCTCTTTTACTATTCTCCTGCATTTCTGTTATCATGGTAGTCCATGTTTCTATTAGTTTTTGATCACTCTCTATGGTGCCTATTAGGCCAAGGGGCCTAATAGAGGCTATAGGCTGTAGGCTATAGGCTGTAGGATGGGATACCGCTGCTGCAGGAGATGGAAGATGGGAGATAGAAGATGAAAGCAGAGACTTACTGTTGCTAGCATTATTGAAATCACTCTGATGATTTGTTAATCCGGCAGCACATTCTGCCGTTAGGTTCACTGAATCTACTGGTACCTTGGCCAGAGTTTTCGCTTGGGCTGGTGTTTCTGCGATTTCAGCTTCGAGTCTTATCTTTTCTTGATTTTTAGCCTCTTCTGCCTGTTGAGCAAGGGCCTGCTCTCGGGCTAGATTTTCTTTCTCGAGTTCTTTTTGTTTGGCCAGCTGATTAGCTTCGTCTTCTGCTTTCTTTTCCTGCATTTCTAGAGCTTTGCGCTCTTTAGCCTTTTGTACAATATCGATCGCTCTATCTTTCACTAAAGATTGTTCTACTTTCGAACAACTGTTTGCACATTCAATAGCGGCATCTGCTGCCTTCTTCGCAGCATCTGCTTTCTCGAAAAGAGTTTTTTCTCTTAACTTTTGTTTCTGTCGAGCTAGATCTCTCTCTTGTTTGGCTAGCAGATCGGCTCCGTCCCTTTGCTGATTGGCTTCGTCCCTTTCTTTCTTTTTCTGTATTTTTAGAGCTTCGTATTCTGCAGTTTCTGCTTCAAACCTCATCTCTGCTTGATCTAGGAACTCTCCGTATTCTTCTGCCTCTTTTTTCTGTGTTTTTAGAGCTTCGTATTCTGCAGCTATGGCTTCGTATTCTGCAGCTTGGGCTTCTCTCCTCATCTCTGCTTGAGCCCCTTGCAGCTCCGCGGTCTGCTCTTGCGCTAAAATTTTCTCTAGCGCTTCATTTTTTAAAGCCTCTTTTTTCTGCCTGCATTCTTCTATTTCAGTCGTCCAATGAGTTTTCTTTTTCTCCGCTTTTTTAAGTTCAAAATTGTACTTAGATCCTTTTGTTTTCAGCATTCCTCCCTCGTAGTGCTCGGCCGCTTGTTCTTTATACATCTCATAGAGCCCTACAAGATGAGTGTAAGCCTCTTCTGCTATTTCAGCCTCTTCGATGGCCTTATTCCAAGCTTTCTCAGATGTGCTCAGTTTTTCAGCTTTCTCTCGAGCTACCTCTGCCACTTCTGCCGCTTCTTCGGCCTGAAGCTTGGAATTCTCGATCATCATTGAAAACTCCTTTTCAAAAGCTGCTGCAGCTTTCTCTTTTTTAGCCGATGCCTTTTGCTCTTCCTGAGCGGTTCTCTCGGGCGATAGGTTCAAAGAGTTGAACTGTTGATTGTGAGAATAGACCTCATAAGAATGATTATCTGGATAAACGGCGAAGGCTTCTACAGCCATTGCCTCCGCCATGGGAATCGATGCATTGGCAAAACTTTGTTCTACAGCATGAGCCTTGGCCTCTTCAAGGGCCTGCAAGGCTTTTTTCTCCGCTGCTATTGTCTCGTTAAGATCCGCTGCAGCACCAGCACTCTGTTCTGTATTCTTCACTTGGATAGCATAAAGAGTAGCCTTAGCTGTTTCTACTCTTGCCTTCGCAAGTTGTTCCCCAAGTTCTTTTATTTTAAAATCACGATACGCTTTAGTGACAACATCTCCTCCATGAAAGGTCCTATCGTCCAACATCATTTTTATTTCTTTATCAACAATTTTTTTCTCTTCTGTAACCGCTTCTAATGCTTGTTGACTCTTTTCCACATCGCGCTTTGCTTTCTGCTCTGCAGCAGCCCATTCCTTGGATTCTTGAGAAAAACCTAAAATACCTTCGGCGCTCGTCCGTTCACTAAATGACATCGCAGCAACCTTAGCAAGACAGCTTAAGTAAATATTATCACAAATCTCTTTTTCAAGAAATTGGGCTGTAGAATTTTCTTCAGTCGTTGAGTCGTCGACTGATACTGCCGTTGCTTCAACGGCTCTTTGACCCGATGCCATTGCACTCGAAGAGCTGAAGGCACTGTTCCTAACAGGCGAACATGCTACCGCAGTCACGGTAATAGCTGCTTTGGACGGAGCCGCTTTTTTGCCAAAAACTCCTAATTCTTCACCCAAAGTGCCTGCTCCTTTTCCAAGAGTTAAAGGATCCATCATGAGGTAACAATCAAGATTACCACCTCGATTATTACGGTTCGTAGTTGGCAGTTCGTAGTTCGTAGTAGTTTCACCTCCTTGGTTAACTTGAAAAGAAAGCCTCCCCGATGGTAGCTCTGTTGTCTTCGATCCTGCGCCCTGTAACCTGCAACCTGTAACCTGCTTCATTGGATCCATGGCGAAAAGAGCGGTTGTATTGAGTAAAACGACGGAGCTAAGTAAAATTTTGGGGAAGAATTTCATCTTTAAAATGGATTGGTGGGAGCATAACTATTCGACCAACAAGTCGAATAGTAGTTTAAGTTATAAGTTTAAGTTTAAGTTGATTTTAGTCACTTTGTAACAAAGTGAAGCAGGATTATTATTTTTCTCCAGTTCATTGCTTTTAGGGCTACCTCAGTAAAGGATACTGGCTATTTTACTGACTGGGTTAGACTAATATTTACCTTAGAGCTAAGTGTAAAGAAATGCATTCATCGGTCTTCCTAGCTTCCGCAGTAGATCGATATGATATATTCGAGTTATAAGGCAGACCTGAACAATTAACTCACACATAACAAACGGAATTTTTAAAAAATAGATGTCGAAATAACAGAATTCAAGATAAATTTTATCACTAATTCCAAGAATACGTGTAACTACCAATGTACTGTTGCTGCCTCCTATCAGCAATTATTTTGCATTCCACCAAAAAGTGGGTCAGTCCCACACATGATCACCTACGGTGCTCATATGAGGTAGCTGACCCCTTTTTTCGCCCAATTTGATCCAAACTTTTTAGTGATTCGAGGTACTAGGGATAACAAGAGCAAGTAAAAATGCCTAATTTTCATTCGTGATGAGTATATACTACTAAAGCTGCTTTGAGTTTGCAGAAGCAATTTTAGAAGCCCAGATGGCTTTTTGTGTTGATGCATAGTTAAACTGAGTTGTTAAGAGTCCCCTCTTCTCTTCTCTTTTCTCCATCCGTGCCAGTGTTTCGATAGCCGACATCACCTGAGTCCAATCTCTCTCTGCCGTGCAAGCACTGTTTTGAGCGGCCTACCAAGCCTCTTCGGTCCTATAATTTTCTGCAACTACTTGGCAATCATTAGCTTTTTTAACAGAATTCTCTGCTTGTGCAACGAGTACCATGAGATCAATGGAAGCATATTGCTTTGACCACTTATCCTTTTGAACTTTGGCTTGTGCGATTTCTGCAGCAAGCCGCATTTTTCCCTCTCTAGATACCATCGAAAAAAACTGTTTACTCGCATAGATCGCACCTTCCCATGCACTCGCCGCTGCCTGGGCTGTATCTCGTGCCTTCATCCATGCAACTTCTGTTCTTACAGCTTCTACCCTTCTTGCATCAGCTAAAGCTGTTATAGACGCATTTTCAGCCGCAATAAGTGCTTTATCTCTTTTCAGAAAAGCCATCTTGAAGTTAGCTAAAGCTATTTTCTGAGTCCATCTGGTTTCTTGCACTTCGGCGTGTTTGTATTCCTCAAGGAGCCAAGCTCTTTCTTTTCCTGATACTATTGGATGCGGAAGATGATCAAGCCACTTGATAGTCGCTATCATGTGGTTCCACATAGCCTTGGCTGCTTGAGCATTATTCATAGCATCGGTCCAAGCACTTTCTGTTTTTGCTATTTGAGCGCTGCTGAAAGCTCTCTCTCCCTTTATTTGTACCATGATGGCATCGAGGGCCGCTCGTTCAGCCGTAACGATTACTTCAGCTCTCTCTAAAGTTCGTTGAGCCCTTTTTGTTTGCGACCACTCGGTCTCGCGTACTTCTGCTTGAGCTTGTGCAAGAGCTTGCTCCGCCTGAGCAATTCGGGAACTCCATATTACTTGAACGGAAGATCTCTTCGTTATCATCTGTTCCGCTGCTTCCATCATAACTACAGGAGGGCACATGGTTCTCGCAAGGGCTTCTGCTGCTTCTGCTTCATCCACAGCAGCTTTCTGCATTATATGTGCCCTTGCCTTAGCAGCTCCAGGGGCTTCTTTATAGTGCCTCCAGACTTTGCCATGCTGCCACCAAGCTTGATCAGCAGCTATGAATATTTCTTTCGAAAAACTAGCAGCTCCATCACCTTTTTCTTCGACTTGAGTCCCTTGAGATGGAAGATAGGAGACGGAAGATGAAAGTTGAGAACTGCTGCTGTAGGCACCATTGGAAACATTCTGATGATTCGTTGGAGCACATTCTGCAGATGGGTTAAGTCGAACATCCTGAGATTCCCTAAAAGCAACAGTCGTTGCAGCAGTCCTAATAGTGGTGGGAG
>DATEBV010000050.1:0-4237 GCA_035287205.1 Chthoniobacterales bacterium
ATGGATCTCACTCACATCAGAAAAGGAGAAGGAGCTGTTTAATAAAATTAACTGCTCGACAAAAATTAAAAAGGTTAGATCAATTAAATCCCAAAATACAACTGAAGGAGATGCATTATGAAGTCACTATCGGTATTCCTAACGGTCTCATTTCCTTCCCACCGTTTCCTTTAGGTATAAATACCCGTCGTATAGGTTTCGATACGTAGGTTTTATTTCTCAGGTCTTCTTCGAGCCTCGTGAGCCATAGCTCTCTCTTCTCGTCGTCGTCCCTAAGTTCTTCTACGCTCTGTCCATCTATTCCAGGCTTACCTTTATTAGCTATTACCTTACAGAGCGCTTCTTCTAGGAGTTCCCTAGAACATAAGTCTCCATATAGGGTCCATGCTTTCCATGTTGGCTTATTCTTGGCTTGCCGATATAGCGCCCTCTGCAGTTTCCGAACTTTTGTCATCGGTTCCGCTTTCTGAGTTGTCGGTGCTTCATGTTTCCAAAGGCACTTCCTTTCGTACTTCTTGAGCTCCAACGACTCATCCCACGTCAATCCTCTGGCGAGCGTTATTTTCCTTTTCAGGCCATCGATCCGTTCTCTTACTGCTTCAGGTGCGTTAGCACAACTGCCCCGCCTTTGCTCCATTCCCATTGCAGGAACTTCATTGCTACTACGCAGGACCCCGACTTCTCTAATAGCCGTATGAGCCTCCTCCTTTGTGGGAGTTGTGCTCCCCGTTGGAAGTTTCCTTCCACCATTAGAGATCTCCCAGCTTCCCCCGCATTCCCTTCCCAGCATGCTATAACCGCCGACACCGCCAGAACGTTGGAGAGCCTGTGACGATTTGATGGTCTCTCCCTTGCAGTCTTCGCCAGCCAGCCAGAGGCTCGACTTTCTGGTTCTATTTGTCTCGATGCTCATTGTTGATAATTTAGTTCTATTATGGCCTGCTGGTTCAGTTGATATCCGCTTGAGATTCGGCCTCGCGGCTGTCATTCTTGATATCTCCTTTCGATCGTGAACCGTCTAATTCGACCGGTGGGACTTTCACCCACGTGGTTTGCGTATCCACTGGTACCTCGACTGGCACTAAAATACCGAAATAACGGACCCCTTTTTTGACCCCTTTTCCAGAGTATCATTACACAAAAACAGGAATAAGAAACAGTAACGCTATGGCACCAAAATACCGAAATAACGGGACTGACCCCTTTCATGACAACTACCGGTCACATACCTTAATCGTAATTGAGCGACGAGTTCCTTGCTCAGCAACAAAAACTTCCATCGAATGAAACAATGCCTTAATGGAATGCTTTGCGGTAAGCCAACTATACTCGACCTGCTTCAATTTAGCATTAAAATGGACGACTCTCATACAAAAACAATTATCATTCTACAAATTTAATTATAAAATGATAATAAATTTTAAATTTGATTATCTTTTGAGAAAGAGAGGCAAAGAATAGAATATCTTTGTGCTTAATTTGAAATTTGAACTGACCCGAATGGTGCTAAGTCAGGGCATTTTTTAAGATGCTTTGCAGAGTTTAGATGACGTCAAAATTTGTCCCAAAATCTTCTTAACTTAGCGCCAAGACTACCCCCTATTCCCTATTCAAAATAAAATTTATTGCAGGCTTTCATAGAGGATGATTGATTAACTGAAATATTAATCTATTCTCTTCTTTTACCAAGAATTAATTATGAGAAATTGCCACGCCTGGATCGTCCGAGATGAAGATAAAATTAAACGTGAAATCCGCGTGACGAAAGTAGCCGCTGTCTGGCGCTTTCAGTCGAAGCGAGCCGATGTAGAAACTTGGACTTACCATGACAAACCACTCGTGGATGACCTTCACTCTTTTTTAGAAGTGCTCGCCCGAAAGTATTCCCGTCGTCGTGCTGCCCATGGCGATATTCTTCTAGCTAAACAAATGCTTGGAGAATTGAACAAAAGTAATTCTTAATTCCTAGTTCCTAGAAACTCAAAAATTAACCGTACGCAGTATAGTATTCTGTGATTTTTTCCCAAACAACCTAGTGTCTAATTGATTAAAAGAGTGATATTATGATGCTGAAATTTTTGTCTCTAGCAAGGCGGCGGATTGAAGCGCTATGTAAACATAACGCAAGATCCAACAACGCAGCTAGAGGCAAAAAGAGCTCATCCAAAATATTACTAATTTAGTCAATTAGACACTAGTCTTTACATAAGTCGTAAATGTTTGGCTAACCCAGTCAGTAAAATTTGCCTGCATATGTTGGCTTCTTTGATTGAAGCGACTTCGATAGCAAAAAACTCCAATTCTGACCTTGTCACGAAGTGACCAAAAATCAACTTAAACTTAAACTTATAACTTAAACTTACATTCGGCCTGTTGGCCGAATAGTTACCATGAGTAGAAACGCTTTTTCCCTCTCCTCAGCTGATCATCGTCATCTTTGGCATCCTTTTACCCAGCAACAAGAATGGTGTGCGACAGAACCTTTGATTATTGTCTCTGGTGAAGGAGTTATCCTGCGTGATATTCATGGTCAGGAATACCTTGATGGCAATAGTTCTATCTGGACCAATATCCATGGTCATGCTCACCCTCACATTGTTGAAGCTATTGCTCGTCAAGCAGCTACTCTCGATCACACTTCTTTTCTGGGGACAACCCATCCGAAGGCCATTGAACTCGCAGAACGGCTCGTTTCTCTTTTTCCAAGAGAACCTCTTCCCCGTGTCTTCTTCTCTGACAATGGATCTACCGCCATTGAAGCAGCGCTCAAGATAACGCTGCAATATTGGCAGCTCAGTGGTCTTTCTGAACGCAATCGCTTTGTGGCTTTTACGAATGGTTATCATGGAGATACCGCAGGAGCAGCTAGTCTCTGTGGTATCAGTCTCTTTGCAGGACGTTTTGCAGGAATGCATTTTCCTGTAGAGCTGGTTAGTAACATGGCCATGTTGGAATCATTTCCTCATCCTGAAACAATAGCTGCTATTGTTATTGAACCATTGATTCAAGGAGCAGCGGGCATGCGGCTTTGGCCCCAAGGGATGCTCAAGGAATTACGTTCTTTTTGTGATCGTACAGGTATCCTTCTCATTCTTGATGAGGTAATGACGGGATTCGGTAGAACTGGCTCGATGTTTGCCTGTCAACGTGAAGATGTTGTTCCTGATTTACTAGCTCTGGCCAAAGGAATTACAGGGGGAACCCTTCCTCTAGCAGCAACAATGGCGACAGAAAAAATTTATTCTGCTTTCCTTGGAACCTATGAAGAACAGAAGACCTTTTATTGTGGTCATAGCTACACCGCTAATCCCATCGGATGTGCTGCTGCTCTTGCTAGCCTGGATGTTTTCGAACAAGAATCCGTCTTAGCAAAATTACCTGCTAAAATTGACCATTTCACCAATTCATTAGCCCGACTCGAAGAACTTCCATGTGTTGCTGAAATTCGTCAGTGTGGTCTTATTGCTGGCATTGAGGTTATCCACCCTCAGAACCAAATTCCATTCCCTTGGCAAGATCAGATAGGAGCTAAAATTTGCAACGCAGCGCGCAAGCATGGGCTCTTGACACGCCCTGTCCGTGACACAATCGTTTTGATGCCTCCACTTTGCATTACTGAAGAACAGATTAGCCAGATGGTAGAGGCTCTTAGAACCTGTCTTGACAATCTACTGGGACTGCGATGAGCTTCGTCGCGCCGCTGCTCGATTCCTCAGGTAAAAAAAAGGTAACTATTCGGCCAACAGGCCGAATAGTGGTGGGAGGTAGGAGGTGGGGTGGTGAAAATCATGGTCATTTCCTAAATATAATCAATGCTAGTTTTATGGAACCCAAAATAATAACTTACGCACATTCAAAGTTATTTTTAGCTGTAAACGTAAAATACTAACCTCATCCTAATTGGCAGAAATTCACCACAAGGAGCACAAAGATACACAAAAGAACACATAGATAAAATTTTTTATAAAAAATTTTAAAGTAGGGAATTGTGAACACAAACCCAATTTTAAAGAGAGAATGCAAAAATCTTGATAGTAGTTATGACTAATGCGTTATGTTTCACGAGCGTTAATCTTCTTGAATTCTTAACACCTTAAAGAATTTTTATAAAAATTCTTTTTTCTTTTTTTGTGTTCTTTGTGTCATCCTTTGTGTTTTTTTGTGGTAAATTTCTTCCTGTTTGAGATACGTTAGCAGTC
The DNA here is from genome assembly GCA_035287205.1 of Chthoniobacterales bacterium. GTDB lineage: Bacteria > Verrucomicrobiota > Verrucomicrobiia > Chthoniobacterales > UBA6821 > CAIWMF01. The sequence goes on from DATEBV010000050.1 coordinate 4,200, forward strand.
ACAAAATTAGCACTAATTATAGGGTGGATATTTCTACG
>DATEBV010000051.1:0-4684 GCA_035287205.1 Chthoniobacterales bacterium
CTATCTAAGTGACTTAACTTGGGAGGGGTTTGCATCCCCTCCCAAGTTGCTTCGGTTAAACCCCGGCCTTCAGGCCGGGGTATTCAACCTCCGCACCGGCCTGAAGGCCGGGGTTTTAACCATGACTACTTTTTAGATAAATTTTCTGCAAATTGATATTAGTAAGAGCGTTTTTTAAAAAACCTTACTTGACTTAGGCCCTTCTCTTCCTACATACTTCGGTCCTTCCATCCCTCCAAAAAGAAAGCAGGTGAATTTATATGCCAGAAGTTATTGTCCGTAAGGGCGAACCCATAGACAGAGCGCTCAAGCGACTCAAGAACAAACTCGATACCGAGGGAATCCTTGACGAAGTGAGACGTCTCCGTGCCTTCGAAACCCCAACGCAGCGCACTAAGCGTAAAGCCAAAGCAAATGCTAAGAAAGCTAAGGCTAAACAGCGTTTTAATACACATTAAGCAGATCTGAACACCTGCCCTTCACAAAATGTGATTATTGTTGGCTGCGGCTTTCTTGGGAAAGCCGCAGCACAACTTTTTACTTCTCGAGGAGATCGTGTTCTTGGCATCGTTGGTCACGCTGACTCCCAAAAAGCGTTCGTTTCTTCTCACCACGAGTTATATACCAAGGGATCAACTAATCAGCGAAGTTCTTGCAACAGTAAGCCTCTGTTTCCATCTTCTACCGCAACAGCGGTATCTACAGCCTACAGCCTACAACCTACAGCCTCTATTTGCCCTACTGGCCGAATAGTTACCTGTGATATTACCAATCCTGTATCAGTCAAGACGCTGACCCCTAAAATAGATCCTCCTTCTTTGATGATCTATGCGGTAAGTTCAAAAGGTGGTGGTCCTGAAGCTTATGCCGCCATCTACCGTGATGGATTGAAGCGTACCTTAGATGCATGGAAACCTCAGCGAGTGATCTTTGTAAGCAGCACCTCCGTTTATGCTCAAAGAGAAGGAGAATATGTTACGGAAGAATCTCCAACAGAACCTGAGCGTGAAACAAGTCGTCTTCTTCTCGAAGCAGAAAATATCGCACTTGCTTCTGGAGGGATTGTCGCTCGTTTTGCAGGAATTTATGGTCCAGGGAGATCAGTTTACTTAAAAAAATTTCTTTCAGGAGAAGCCACCTTGGAAGAAGCTCCACGATGGATCAATCAAATCCACCGTGATGATGGAGCAAAAGCTTTGCTCTGCCTTGGCCTTTCAGAAAATACTTCAGGAATTTATAATGTCTGCGATGACACACCAGCAACACAGCATCAAGTTTATCAATGGATTGCCTCTCATTGTAACAAATCACTGCCTCCTATAGGACCTGTCAATTTCAATCGCAAGCGTGGCTGGACCTCCAAACGAATCTCTAATCAAAAACTACGCGCTACGGGGTGGAAACCTGATTTTCCAAGTTATCGCAATGCGTTGTCTAGGCTGTAGACTATAAGCTATAGGCTGTAAGCTGAAGTGGTGAAAATCATAGCAATATCCAACTTATAATTAATTCTACTTTTATAAATATTAACGTTTCTTAAGCAGCAAGAAATTAACCACAAAGAGAGGAAAGAATGAAGGGGACAGAGAAGAGAAGAAATTAACCACAAAAGAACACAAAAGAACACAAAAAAAAGAGACCTTCCGGTGAACTTTGCTGATTAATATATTTGTTTGGTTTGGCTTACACAGTCTATATTTACTGAACTGATAGTTGAACAATTGGTCGTAAAAAGGAGAGGTGAAGAACTTTTCCAGTGCTTCCAATATTTCTATAGATTATCTTCTTTCGTGTTCTTTTGTGGTTAATTTCTGCCTGTTAGGATGACATTAGTATTTACGTTTACAGTTAAAAATAACTTAATGAATGTCCAAATCAAATAATGATTAGATCCTCAGTAATCAGCATTCTTTTCTGCCATCCTTTCGTAAATATTCGATTAACCCAGTCGGTAAAAATTTGTCTAGAAGTGTAAGAATCCTTTACTGAAGCGACTTCGAGAGCAAAAAACTAGGTACAAATAAAAATGTCGCTTCACTTTTCACATTGTCACGAAGTGACCAAAAATCAACTTAAACTTAAACTGTAAACTTAAACTTATATTCGGCCTGTTGGCCGAATATGTCCATCCCTTCCATCCCTGTTAATTTTCTTCCTCTTTATTCTTCTATCCTTGTTATTTTTTTTGCCTCCTTATGAAAAAGACTTTACTCATTGTTGATGATGAAAAACATACCCGTGAGGGTCTGAAAGAAGCCTTTGAGGATCATTATGAAGTCTACACAGCAGCTACCATTGATGGGGCCCTTGCTGCCTTAGAAGCAGATCCGGCTGATGTACTCATCACCGATCTGAAACTTGGAGGTGAGGATGGCATGATCCTTATGGAAAAAGCATTGAAAGGTTCTCACCCTCCTATCTGCATCATGATGACCGCCTATGGTTCTATTGATACAGCGGTCGAAGCAATGCGTCGAGGTGCTTATGATTTTGTCACAAAACCGGTTAATATTGAGCGACTCGAAATCCTTGTGCGTCGCGCTTTGCGAGGACAAGCCATAGAAAAAGAAAATAAAGAACTCAAACAAGAAATTCAAAAAACCTATGGGCTTGAACAATTAATTGGTAGTTCTCCAGTAATGGCAACCGTTTTCGATACCATCCGCCAAGTAGCTCCTTCTAAAGCAACAGTACTTATTGAAGGAGAAAGTGGCACTGGAAAAGAAGTCGCTGCAAAAGCTATTCATGCACTCAGCCCACGAGCAAAAAATCGCTTTGTCGCCGTTCATTGCGCTGCCCTCTCTCCTCAACTCCTCGAAAGCGAGCTCTTCGGTCATGAAAAAGGTTCCTTTACAGGAGCCACCGAACGCCGCATAGGACGTTTTGAACAAGCCAGTGGAGGAACCCTCTTTCTTGATGAAATTGGTGAAATCGATGCGAGCATCCAAGTTAAAATCTTACGTATTCTGGGTGAACGAACCTTTGAACGCGTTGGAGGAAACCAAACACTCACCACCGACGTACGCCTTATTGCTGCTACCAATCGCAATCTCAGCAAGATGGTTGCTGATGGTACATTTCGTGAAGACCTCTTTTTTCGTCTGAATGTCGTTCCCCTTCGAATGCCTCCACTACGAGACCGAAAAGAAGATATTCCACTCCTAACAGAAACTCTCCTTCAAGAAATTGCCAAAGAGCATCACAAACCTCACCGTATTTTCTCTTCAGAGGCCATGGCCCTTCTATTGGCATATCATTGGCCAGGAAACGTCCGCGAACTTCGTACAGCCATTGAACACGCCATTGTTTTAGGACGCGAAAAAGAACTCCAAGTTAATGATCTACCGGCATCAGTTCATCAACAAGCTGTTCCTATAGAAAACAATCCCCCTGCAAACCTCTCCTCACCTCCATCTTTTCACGACTCAACATCTGATTCAGATCTGAATCTTGAGCAGGCTGAACATGCAGCCATCCAACGTGCACTCCAAGAATGTCATGGCAATCGAACTCTAGCTGCTAAAAAACTAGGTATTAGTCGTCGCACACTGCATCGCCGACTTCGAGAAAAATAGGAGTCAGGCTTCGTAATATTGACAAAAAAATAAAAAGATCGCATTACATTCCGAGAACTTTACACACTCAATAACTCTAAAAATAGAAGTTCCTATTTGTTAACATTCGAGAGCCTGCCCCCTATTTTTCGGTCGAGCAACCACCAGGACCTTGCTTTCTTTTGCTCTATTTCCTCTAAATCAACTACTACTTCATAAAAGTTGATTTGATATTTGAACCCTGGCCCCCATTCTAAAGAAACCCGAAAAATTTCCAAATTAGAAGAGGAAGCGATCACCACTCTTCGCAAACAAGTTCAGGAACACGAAGAAACTCCTTTATATTACGGGTAAGTAATACCATGTTGTTAGCACGCGCTGTAGCAGCTATAATTAAATCATTTGGACCAATCGGTTGTCCTAATCGATGAAGATGCAAACGAATTTCTGCATAATAAAATGTTGCCTCATTAGAAAATGGTAACAACTGTAGTGGTTGTAAAAAGTTTTCTACAACAGCAATATTTTTTGAAGGATAAGCGCTAAGCATAGCTCCAAATAACAACTCAGCTCTAACCATTTCAGGTACAAAATAATCTTGTGGTCTGCCAGCAAGATAACGGGAATGAAGAGTGCTCTCCTTCCCTCTAATTAATGCAACTATAATATTTGTATCAAATGCGTATTTCATGAAAATACAGCCTGTTGATCGAGTTTTTCACTAAGTTCCTCAGGAACTACAAACGTAGGATCATCAATACTTCCTAAAAGATCAGCATAACCAGGTGGCCATGAAGAAGACGTAGCTGCAAATAATAATTTTTCTTTTGCCCATTGTGACACAGGAAGTGCATCACACGCTGCAGCATGGGCAATAGCATATTCGGCTTCAGGATCAAGATCTATTGTAAGTTGCGACATAAGTTTGAGATGTTACCAATAATATTATTCGTGATGAGTATATATTGTACAAGTTTTTTATCTCTTTGCCACCAACAATTATTGAGGGGTCATATAGGGGGCAGTCCCGGCATTTCGGTATTTTGGTACCATAGCGTTAATTTTTCTTATTCCTATTCTTGCGCAATGATACTCTTAATATCTCTACTGCTCCAGCTTTTAACTCATGA
>DATEBV010000052.1:0-8175 GCA_035287205.1 Chthoniobacterales bacterium
ACTATTATTTTTATGACCGAGTAAGTAAAAAATTTGAAATGCCTTCACTAGCAAATTTAGTCGCTCAACAATCAGCCCGCTTTTTTAACATAGCTTGAATCATAAAATCCGCTGTTCACCCGGCGATATGGAGAGGATACCGATTATATTCGTACTTTTTTAGAGCAGGACATTCCTACTCTGGGTATACGTGTTCCTGCTGCAAATTTAAGACGATTTTGGATGATGTTAGCCCATTATCATGGGCAAGTAATGAATGCTTCTGAAATTGGTAATGCTTTGGATTTGTCTTACCATACGGTGCAAAAATACCTCGATATCTTATCGGGAACCTTCATGATGCGGCAATTAAATCCATGGCATGAAAATATTGCTAAGAGGCAAGTCAAAATGAGGAAAATCTACTTTAGAGATGCAGGTATTTTTCATACACTATTAAATATTTCTGATCGATCAGAGTTGTTAACGCATCCCAAAATAGGAGCTTCCTGGGAGGGGTTTGCTCTGGAGGCCGTTATTCGTCATCTGAACGTCGATGCACAAGATTGCTATTTTTGGGCAGCGCACGGTATTGCTGAACTCGATTTGCTCATTGTAAGAGGAACGGAGAGGCTAGGATTTGAATTTAAATTTTCGAAAACACCGAAGATTACTCGTTCCATGCAGCAAGCACTTAACGACTTGAATTTAAAAAAAATCACGGTCATTTATCCCGGGGAACATCCCATTCGTTTAAGTTCCTCAATTACTTGTGTGGGACTGGAATCTTTTTTGAGAGAGTAAGGGATCTTAAAGTTGAAAGTCAGGCTACGAGCCGAATCACTAACTGAGTGAGTAAGATATCTTCAGAGCCTTGACCTCGGAGGAGTTTGGCAATCGTGTCACGGCAGGCAAGGAACCCTTTGATAAGTTCTTCATGTTCGAAATGAACGGCATTCATCGCAGCCACGCCCAAACCATAAGCATTGAGCGATCCATCTTTTTTGCGTGGGAGATGGGATAGTTCTTCCGGTGGGAGTTTTTGCAAAGCTGATGTAAAGAAAAAAGGTTGTTGTGGTGGCTTAAGGTGATGCCGCACCATGAGATCTTTGGCAAGAAGAAGGTTGCGAACAGTGGGGATAATCGCAGCAAGGAGGATGCCAATGGTGCTTTCTTCTTGCCGGCGGAGTTGTTGTAGCGTGCTTAACGAAAGGGCAAGATCACGTTTGCTGATGGCATTGCCCAGGTCAAAAATTCCTCCGGCACGGGTGAGAGGGACAAGGTCGCGCACCATGGTTGCTGTGATAGAGTTCATTCGAAACTCTACTTCTTCTAACGAATTGCTTCGTTGCTCTGGTGCTCGAACCATCGAGGACGTCTGTACACTCAAGTTCTGTGCGCCAGAAGCTCCTTGCACTTCATCAGCATAAGCGAGTTTGGAAGGAACTCTAATTTCCCCACTTTGAGTTGCGGCGGTGACTAATTTTGCTAATTCTGTTTCTAGTTGGCCGGAATTAGCGCCAATACGTGCTGTTAGGATTTCAGCAGCTTCAGGTTCTAGTGTGACGCCTCGTTCCTGTGCTCGTTCAGTAACCCAATTGATAATATCGCGTTCTGTACCATTAAACCCAAAGTCAGGTTTGTCACAGAGTGTTACGGAGGCAAGTGTTGAGAGGGTTCTATAAAAAGAGCGGCGTTTATCAGGTTCCGGCGCGCTGATCAATAAGGTGATTCCTTCGGGGAGTCCTTTTTGTAGTATAGCAAGCAATTTTTCAAGAGCTTCCTGAATAGTGGAGGAACGTCCTGCTGGACTATCTTTTAAAAAGGTCGCTCCTTTGAGCCAGACCAATTTGCCTTCACTTAAAAAAGGGAAAGTCAAAATAGCTTCTACGGTTCCTTGAATAAGGGAGAGTGATTGATCGACGGTATCACCTGTGGCTTCCATGATTTCGAGAGCAAAAGCCCCTGCATCAGCTGGAGCTAGTTTCATCGCTAATTCTTGAGCTATTCTTCGGACTTCTGCCTCATCGCTTCCCGTAACAAAATGAAGACCATGTATTTTTTCGCCTTTGATTTTTGATGAGGTAGAATGAGTGGCCATAAAAGGAGGCTATAGGGAAGTAACGAGTAAAGAGTAAAGGGTAACGAGTTTATCTACTGCTGTGCAGTAAGGGTAAGTTAATTTTTGGTCACTTCGTGACAGGGTAAGAAGCAAACCTATATTGTTACTTTCCAGTTTTTTTGCTCGCGAAGCTTTTCTACTAAAGGGTCTGATGATAGAAGACAGACTTTAGGGTACAGGGAAGTATTGTTCTCGGCAATTAGGAATTGTTTTTTTTGGTTGAATTAATCGCAGAGTAGTTCAACAATACATTCATGAAGAAGATCCATAACCAAGAAAGGATCAAGGGCAAAAAGGCAGAGAAATCGGCGCGTAAGGTCGCAGTGAGTGCACTCAAGAAGCGCTTGAAGGCAGTCTTGTCTTCTATGTTATTGGCAACAAAAAGATCGTCTGAAAATAAAGAGCTTATTCATGAGCTACGTGTTCAAACACGACGTGCTGTAGCGACTCTTGAGTTATATAGCGAATTTTTGCCTAAGAAGCGTGCTCAGTGGATGAAGAAGCAATTAAAGCAAATAAGAGAGTCCACGAACGCTGTGCGCAATGGGGATGTGATAAGGGAGTTATTATCTGGAAAAGAATCGATAGTTGATCAATTTCAACAATCTCAGCAAGGACGTGCTATTCTGGGAAAGCCATTAATTGCTATTTCTGACGTTCTCCAAAAAGAGCATTGTTTGGAGCATCATATCGATCAATTACTGGATCGCGTACGATGGCGTCAAAAGGAAAATAGAGGGATGCATTTTAATGAATGGGTCAATAAAAAATTGCCAGGGCTCTTGCAGGATTTCTTGTCATCGGTACCAAAGAGGACCGCTCCTTTAGTCGTCCTACATAAGTTTCGTATTCGAGTGAAGGAATTGCGTTATATAGTTGATTTAGTTCATAAGGCTTTTCCTACGGAATTCTACGAGACGATTTCTCCGGAATTTAAAAAAGTTCAAGAGAAACTTGGGAGAATTAATGATCTTGTAACATTAGATCGAGAGTTTCAAAAAAAAATAACAGAGGGAACTCTCGAAGAAAATGAATTGATGCGTTCCTTTCTTGCTAAAAATAAGAAGAGCATTGCTCAGGCACGTAAAGATTTTTTTCATCTTTGTACACCACAGTTTTTTGCACATTTCGAGGCAGAATTTAAGCGATTTTTGTAACTACTAACGTGGTCGAGATTATAAGAGGCCCTTTCAACCACAAAAGAACACAGAAATATTTAACCGCAAAGAACGCAGAGAACGCAGAGAATAGATTGCAAAATGAAAGATTCTTAAAAATGAATTTCAAGGGGTTTCTCTTACAATAGTACAAGTTTTTTAATATTTTTCCTTCTTCCTATGACTTTAGTTTCATTTGAGCTCACTCTTTTTATAAAAAATCTGGCATTGCATCATAAGATTATTTAGGCTTTTTAACAAACGATGCATTCCATTAACACTACTACTTCGCAGTCTGATCATTTAACTCAGAGCCCTCTTCCAAAGGAAGGGGATCTGAGTGCTTGCCTCATGGTGGGATGCACTCATGTATTGAGTGCTGCTGAATTAAAGGCGAAGCTTGCTTTAGGGCGTCCACTTCGTGTGAAACTTGGAGTCGATCCTACTTCTTCCGATATTCATTTAGGGCATACGGTCGTTTTACAAAAGCTGCAACAATTTCAGTCTCTCGGCCATCAAGCGGTGCTCATTATTGGTGATTATACCGCAATGATTGGTGATCCCAGTGGACGTTCGGTAACACGTCCGCAGCTTTCGCATGATCAGATTTTGGAATATGCGAAGACTTACCAAACTCAAGCATTTAAAATTTTGGATCCGGATAAGACCGAGATGAGGTTCAATAGTGAATGGCTTGCTCCAATGAGATTTGAAGACGTTATTAGACTGAATAGTCGTATTACGTTGCAGCAGCTGCTACAGCGAGAAGATTTTCGTACGCGTCTTGATAAGGGGCAGCCGATTCATACTCACGAGATTCAATATCCGATGATGCAAGGATGGGATTCGGTGATGATTCAAGCTGATATCGAACTGGGAGGAACAGATCAACTTTTTAATCTTCTAGTAGGTCGTGATCTCCAACATGAAGAGAAACAGTCACAACAAGTGGCGATGACACTTCCTCTACTTGTCGGACTGGATGGAGTGCAAAAGATGAGTAAGACTCTTGGTAATTATGTCGGAGTCAATGAAGCCCCTGGAACAATGTTTGGTAAACTCATGAGTATCTCTGATGAGTTAATGACTGATTATTATAAGCTTCTTTTGAGTGAGGAGCTTTCTGCTTCACTCCATCCGATGGAGGCTAAAAAGTCGTTGGCAGAGCGATTGGTCACTCGTTACCATTCAGCTCATGAGGCCAAAAAGGCACGTGAAGAATTTGAACTGCGTTTTTCTAAGCGTGATCTTGAGTCAGCTTCTTTGCCTCATTATGTGCCTGGAACTCCTTTAGAACGTGATATTGTGACACTGGCTGTTGATGCTTTTCAACAGTGTTTTGGGATGACGAAATCCCGAGGCGATATTCGTCGTCTTCTTGAAGGAGGTAGCATAACATGGCGTGGTGAAAAAATAGTTGATCCAAAAAGTGTTATTGAACCAGGCGCTGAAGGTATTCTGAAGCTTGATCGAAAGCATGCAGTTAGGATTTAATTATGAGCACAATAGATCGAAACGGACTCTGTCCTTGCGGCAGTGGGAAAAAATACAAAAAATGCTGCCTTAATGTCCATCAGGGCAATAAGAGTAATCAAATTGTTTCAGCCAGGAATGATGGAATATGTTCATTGAGTCAATCTGATCATTTAAATAATGAAGAATTAGTCTTGCTTTCCACAGCAACCAATGAGCCGTTTATGCTCGCGAGGCTTTATTATGATGTTTATGAAAAATCTGAATTGATCAAACAGTTGTCTAAACTTCGGTGTATTGATTGGGATGAAAATAATAAGTTTTTTTTAAATTATATTTACGAAACAAAAGATATTGACCTAGCAGTAAAATGCAACAAAGTTCCCAACGAACTTCAACCAATTATTTTAGCGGAAGGAAAAATAATTGAAGAGGCGACAATGGTTCTAGATCTACGCTCATTTGAGCGCGCCTGGTGTATTATTGAGTTTTTAGATCAATATATTCCTCGAGATGTTGCAAAAATTACCCACATAGCAACCTATAATAAGATGCACAAAGTGACCGTAAAAACGGCTTCAGATATGATGCACACCAACTATGATCAATTATTTTCAGAGGAAAATATATATCGACCAGAGGTGCGCGTTGAGAAATTCATGGCTGATACTAAAAAAGTTGACTCAATGGAAGAAAAGCAGAAGCTTTTGATGGATTTTGTAGGAGAGGCAGCAGCTGATAAGCCGAGGTTAATAGAGAAATTTCCAGCACATTTCTATGAAGATGGGATTGACTCTGTTAAGTCTAAATTGAAATTAAAGCAAAGCCTGGCGTATGAACATCTGAATGGCAATACCTCATTGAATATGTTTCAGTTAATTTCAAAAATGACGAAAAAATGATTTGTTGCTACCAACATCGTTAGAATAATTATAATTGTTCATCTCCTTCTGAAAATCAGCAGGGCTATGAAAAACCTCTAAAATCCTAAAGTAAATATTCGGTTAACCCAAAGACGACGAAATTTTCTAGATACGTTGAAACCCTTTCCTGAAGCGACTTTGAGAGCAAAAAATCGGGTTCAAATAAAAATGCCGCTTCACTTTTCACCTTGTCACGAAGTGACCAAAAATCAACTTAAACTTAAACTTATAACTTAAACTTATATTCGGCCTGTTGACCGAATATGTACCTCCTAACCTTCTCACCTCTTAAACACTACCAAAATTCCTATTTTGGGAGTATTTTTACCATGACTCTTCATCGTCGTTTTTTTCCTATCCTATTATTAATCTCTTTCCTGCAGCCATGGAGGTTAGCGGCTTCAACTCCCGGTGCAGAAGATTTTTTAAAATATGTCGCTGAAGAAGGAGAGCGTCTTGTTGATGAGGTTGTTGGGGAGGAAGGAGCCATCAACTATTCACGTGAAGTCTATAATAATGAATTAAAGCAGAAAGAAGAAAAGGAATCTTCAAAATAATAGCAATGATTTACGACAGATTAAGATTGCCAGTCTCTATGCACGTTTCTAGTAATAGAATCCAAACTTCTTATTTTAATTAAGTCACTGCACTGCAATAAACCAAGAACTACAAAATGAAAAACCTATCTTTCATAGCCTTCCTTACCGTTATTTTACTCACTCTTAATCCTTCTTCATTACTCTTCGCCATGGATCCGAAGATGGCAGAAGAGGTAACAGAGTGGATTGAAAAATTTGTGGGAGGTGAGCAGAAAGAAACATTAGGGCATCATATAGAGACGCAGTCGACAGAGAATAACAAAGCATTGGAGAGCATTGTTGCAACAGTAGAATCAAGTAATCACCAAAACGTCTCTTCTGGCTTTCATTCGAGCAGTTTTACCCCTGAGAGCAGAGAAACTTCCTATGTGGCACTTTCAGTACCTCCAACTGATGATATTTTTCACTTTGCAGGAAATCATCTCGTTAGTACTGCTGAGATTTTAAGAAAAGTTGTTCTCAGAAGTCCTTTAACAACTTTGTGTCTTGCTGTGTCTTATTTGCTTCCAGAGACGCTAGGCTCTCATTTTCAGGTAGCAGCAATGAGTGATGCTAATTATGGATTTGCGAAGCATACGGGGGCTTATGACTTAGGAAGAGCTTATCAAGCCGTAGGTTGTGGAGATACAGCTATAACATTTCAAAGTGCTGAAGATCTGTATAGAAGATCAACTGAAGGCAAGGTTACAGGAAAAACGAGTGAAGCTTACAGTTGGTCCTTGGCGGGCTATTCTCTCAGAGTTAAGGCAAATTACCAAGCAAAAGCAATTCTAGCTGAAGAAGCAGGAAAAGCGACCTTGGCTGCAGGCTATAGAGAAGCTGCTGTAATATTAGAGCAGGCTGCAGATAAGTTTAAACTAGCAGCTGAAACTAAGACTGCAGGAAAAGAGAGTGCGGGTATTAGTTGGAATTTTGAAGGAGAATCTCTTCAAATCAAGGCAACATACCAAGCAAAAGCAAGTGAGGCGGAAGAACGAGGCAATAAAAATCAAGCTGCTAGCTATAGAGAAGCAGCTGCAATATCAGAGCAAGCGGCAGATCAGTTTAGATTAGCAGCTAAAGCCAATTTCATAGGAAAAAAAAGTGAGGGGAATCGTTGGATTGATGAAGGAAAGTCCCTTCAAAAAAAAGCAAATTTCCAAGCAAAAATAACTGAAGAGATAGAAACAGTAGAAACAAAATTCGCAGAAAAAGAGGGTAAGGGGAACGGTTTAAATATAGAAACGACTCCTCAAGCTGGGGCTTCTTATTCAGTAAAGGTAATGGAAGCTCAAGAAATTGAAAAAGAAATTCTAATTGCATCTTGTAGAGAGGCCTCTACAGAATTATGGAGAGAAGGGCACAGTTGGCATGATGCAGTCAAGTCTTTTCAAGCCGCAAAAGATTACCAAGCAAAGGCAAGTGAAGCTCAAGAGGCAGGAGGAGCAATTTTGGCAGTTGGTTATAGAAAAGCTGCTCAAATATCTCAACAAGCTGCAAGGCAGTTTGAACTAGCAGCCGTAGCATATGCTACAGGAAAGCAGGACGAGGGCTTTAGATGGGATTGGGCAGGCAAGGCATTCCAATCTGCGGCAGATTATCAAGCAAAAGCAAGTGAGGCTTAAGAAGCAGGAAGAGCAATTTTGGCAGTTGGTTATAAAAAGGCTGCTGTAGCATCGCAACAAGCAGCAGATCTTTTTAAACTAGCAGCTGAATCTAATTGCGTAGGAAAAGAAAAAGAGGAGAGGCGTTGGATTGATAAAGGTATGTCTCTTCAAAAGCAGGCGGATTACCAAAAAGGGAGTCCCGGTATTTCGGTATTTTAGTGCCAGTTATGGTACCAGTGCATACGCAAACCATGTGGGTGAAAGTTCCACCGGTCAAATTAGACGGTTCACGATCAAAAGGTGCTATCAAGCTCATCACGGAACTATCACTAAAAT
>DATEBV010000053.1:0-10156 GCA_035287205.1 Chthoniobacterales bacterium
TATGCCATGGGAACTCGCGGAGGCAGTCAAATGACCTCTGCTCTGCTCAACCGCCGGATGCGAGATCCGCATGTCCGGTGGTGTGGAAGGGTCACGGGGCGCAATCCCCGTGACTCCATCCGATTTTAAAAACTCAATATAAAAACAACTGAAAAGCAACTTAACCGAACTAATCGATCAAATTCACCGCTAAGTTTCTTTTTTTGTGTTTCTTTGTGTTCTTTTGTGGCTATTTCTTCTGCCTGTTACGATAACGTTGATACAAAAACTCTTCAATTCAGTTTAAGCTCACCCACTTTTTATGGAAATTAACTTACTCGATTTGCTCCCACAGACAAAAAGGGACCCTAAAGCACGTGCAGCAGCAAAAACAGCTGAAGATCGCATGATTGCTAAACGATTTGATAAAGATTTTTTTGATGGAGATCGTCGTCATGGATATGGAGGGTATCATTATGACGGTCGTTGGCTACCAGTCGCTCAACGCATTATTGATTATTATCAGCTTCCTGCTGATGCACGTATCTTAGATATTGGTGCTGGAAAAGGATTCTTAATGCATGATTTTCTTCAACTGTTGCCTCAAGCCTCTGTACGAGGACTGGAAGTTTCCCAATATGCCAAAGAGAATGCTTATGGAGAAATGGGAGGATTAATAGACCTCGGTTCCGCAGAACATCTCCCCTATGATGATAAAAGTTTTGATCTCGTAATCTCTATTAATAGCATCCATAATCTCCCTCCTGATCTTTGCAAACAGGCACTCCGAGAAATAGAACGCGTTAGCCGAGCTCATAAATATGTCACCCTTGATGCTTGGCGTAATGAAGAAGAACATCAAGCTCTCCTAGACTGGATATTAACGGCAGAGACATATATGTCTGTTGATGATTGGGTAAAACTTTTTAATGAAGTAGGCTATACAGGCGATTATTGGTGGTTTATACCATGACACAAAAGGGGAATGCCCCCTTTTGTTTCAGTTTAAGTTATAAGTTTAAGTTTAAGTTGATTTTTGGTCACTTCGTGACAAAAAAACGAGAATCACAAAGCGAAGTTTATCCTAGATATTTACCTTCTTCTTTTTGTGTTTTTTTGTGGCTATTCCTTTATGAAAAATCATTTTAAAAAAAATGGTGCCAAATTAGGCAAACTCTACATTATTATTTCTGCCTCTAGTGACATTGGGTACGAATTAACCAAAAGACTAGTAGCTCAAGGGGCAAAAGTTATTGGTACCTACCGCACCATGAATTCAAGACTTCAAGATCTTGAAGCATTAGGCGTCAAGCTCTACCCATGGAATGCAAAAGAATCTACTGGTGAAAATTTCTATCAATGGCTAAAAGCTCTCAATATCACATGGAATGGATTAATAATCTGCCATGGAACGCTCCAACCTATCGGAAAATTTAAAGACATTGAATTTTCAGAATGGTCTCAATCTCTGGCTATTAACTTCACATCTTCCTTAGAAATTCTTCATAAACTTTTACCGCTTAGAAATCTCGCACAAGAAACATCCCCCACTGTTTTATTCTTTGCTGGCGGCGGGACAAACAGCGCACCTACGAGATACTCAGCCTATACCATCTCAAAAATAGCATTAATCAAAATGTGCGAGCTTCTTCAGGAAGAAATTCCAGATACTAGATTTACTATTTTAGGTCCAGGCTGGGTCAAAACTAAAATCCATCAAGAAACCTTACAAGCGGGCATGGAGCAAGCTGGAGAAGCTTTTTATAAAACACAAGAGATGCTTTCTAGCAACGATCAACCATGGGTGTCCATGGATAAAGTTATTGATTGCTGCTTATGGGCTCTTCGCTCCTGTGCAGTAGGAGGTAGAAATATTAGCGTTGCTCATGATCCTTGGGAATCCCCTGAATTGGAAGAAAGACTCAAAAGTGATTCCAACTTATTTAAACTTCGTCGTAAGCAATGAAACTAACTGATTACATCATCGATTTTTTAGCTTCTAAAGGTGTGACTCACTTCTTTGGGATGTCAGGAGGTGCCGCCGTCCACCTCTTTGATTCTGTTGCTAAGAACGCTCTTACTGATTATGTCTGTGTACAGCATGAACAGTCAGCAGCTATGGGCGCTGATGGTTATACACGAACTACAGGCAAACTAGGTGTTGCTATCACCACAAGTGGCCCAGGTGCCACAAACCTGCTTACAGGAGTCTGCTGTTCTTATTATGACTCCATCCCTACCTTGATGCTCACAGGTCAAGTAGCGACTCATCGTCTCAAGGGAGATCGAAACATTCGACAAATGGGATTTCAAGAAACAGATGTTATTTCTATTTACCAAACTGTTACCAAATACGCTTATCAAATTAGAGATCCAAAAACTATTCGTTATCACTTAGAAAAAGCTTATTATCATGCCTTCGAAGGGAGACCTGGGCCAGTTCTCCTTGATATTCCCGATGACTTACAACGTAGCGAAGTTGATCCTTTAACAATGGATGGATTTACTCCTGAAGTTACCTCTCAACAGAAAAACCTCTCCCTTTCTCTTGAAAAAATAGTAACCGCCATAGAAAATTCCAAACGACCTATTTTAATTTTAGGAGGAGGTGTAAAAACTCCTTTGATTCCACAACAAGAAATTTTGAAATTTGTTGAAAAACTTGGGATCCCAACATTATTAACCTGGGCAGGACTAGACCTCCTTCCAGAAGATCATCCATTGAGGGTTGGCTGTTTTGGCGTCTATGGACCAAGACCTGGAAATTTTGCCGTGCAAAATAGCGATTTCATTCTTTGTATTGGCTCTCGCCTTTCCCAAAATCTCACCGGAGGGCTTCTCAATACCTTCGCAAGAAAGGCCACTATTGCCATGGTGGATATTAATAGTGAAGAAATGAATAAATTTGATGGAAGAGGAATTTCTATCACTCATCGTATCGAATGCAAGGCCCATGATTTTATCAAAAAAGTTTCAGACCAAGAATTGTCTGTGGTCTATAACAATGAATCTTGGTTAAAAAAAATCTCCTCCTGGAAACAACGCTTCCCTCTACCCCCCTCTCCTTCTTCAATAAAAAACCACCCCCATGTTGATGCTTATGAATTTGTTCACAGACTCTCTGCGATTGCCCCTAGCAATGAATCCATCTTCATTGATACTGGCGGCAATCTCACCTGGACCTGTAATGGATGGCAGGTAAAAAAAGGACAACAACTCCACTCTGCATGGAATAATACTCCTATGGGCTATTCCCTACCTGCAGCTATAGGAGCCTCCTTTACTCGCCGCCCTGTTTCGACCACATGTATTATTGGTGACGGAGGACTGATGCTTTGTCTCGGTGAACTTGCCACCATCATTCATCATCAGCTTCCTATTCGCATCTTTTTATTTAATAACCATTGCCATGGAATTCAAAAACAGACGATCGAAACGTGGCTTGATTCCAGGTACACAGGAGTCGATCCTGCCTCAGGCCTCGCCTTTCCAGATTTCACTCTCCTTGCTAAGGCTTTTGGGTTTCATACAATCATTATTAATGATAAAAATAAAATGGACCAGCAACTTCATGAGGCTTATGAAATTAAAGAACCAGTCTTTGTTAATGTAGAAATTAATCCTGATCAAAAGCTCTATCCTGTACTTAAATATGGAAGTTCGCTAGAAGATCAGTTACCACCACTCGACAAACAAATCATTGAACATGAAATACTTTTTTGAAACAATTTTTAATAATCCTCAACTGCTAAGCAATAATTCTTCTGAATATAAACAGCTTTCAAAAGAGCTTAGATCAGCCATTGAAGCATCTGATTTATCTTCTAAAGAACCAAAGGATATTGATTTTCAACCTTTTGGTCCTATAAAACTCCCATTTCATGAAATGGGAGCCATTAACAGCCTCGATCTCTTTGGTCTCGATGAAATGATTATTTTTGCATTTTACTGGCTTAATCGCGATCGCTATAAACGCTCAGCAGATATTGGAGCTAACCTTGGTATTCATAGCATCTTAATGGATAAATGTGGATGGAATGTAACAGCTTTTGAGCCAGATCCTGACCATGCTGAGTTACTTCATGATCATCTTAAACTCAATCATAGTGATAAGGTTACCGTTGTTGAGGCTGCTGTTTCAGCAGATTCCGGAAATATGGAGTTTACAAGAGTTCTTGGAAACACAACAAGCAGCCATCTCACAGGAGCTAAAGAAAATGCTTACGGAGAACTAGAAACCTTTCCCGTGAAAGTTATCTCCATTAAAAGTATCATGCCCTCTGTAGATTTTATAAAAATGGATGCTGAAGGCCATGAAAAAACCATCATTCTTGCTACGGATCAAGAAGATTGGAAGTCTACAGAAATGATGCTAGAAATTGGTTCGAAAGATAATGCTTTGGCCATTTTCAACCATTTACAACATCTCAAGCTGCATGCTTTTGCCCAAAAAATAGGTTGGAAGGAAGTCCACGAACTCTCCCAAATGCCAATCAATTACAAAGAAGGAAGCTTATTTATTACACCACATCTATCGATGTCATGGTAACCAACAGTACGTTGGTTACCATGACAGTTTAAGTTTTAAGTTTAAGTTTAAGTTGATTTTTGGCCACTTCGTGGCAAAGTGAAGCATTTTGAATTTCCTATTTCAACTCACAACTGCAGCAAAGCTATCCCTCTCTAAACATCCAAACATTTACTCATGTTTAAAATTTTTTCCTTAATAGTTTTTGCAATAAGCTTTGTTGTTATTTTTCAAGCCATCATCTGGAGGATTCCTTGTTTACACCCTAGTTTGCGAACACTCTTAGTATTACTTATTATTGCTCCATGCTTTTTATTCTTTATTGCCCATTTTTTATCATCTTCTTTCTTCATACTATCCCCTTTAGAATGGATAGCAGCATCTTTTTATTACATGGCTACTTGTCTCTGTTATCTCATCACGTTTACAGGCATTGAAAGTGACAGTCCTACATTAAGCCTTCTCTTACAATTAAATAAATACAAGACAATGACTCAACAACAAATGACTGATTTTTTAATTAAGCATTTGACTGTTCAAGATCGATTTGACTCCATGCTTGCAAATGGCTTTCTCATCAAAGAAAATAGACTTCTTTCCAAACTCGCTGATGCTGATGAAGTGCAAGGAGCCGATGGCGCACAGAAGTTGAGCGTATATAACATACTCGATACTCCGAGCACCAGCGCGACGCCGCAATTCGCAGCATCAGTAGAGTTTCGAAACAAGTCTAACGAAATAGTCCGTCTTCCTAAAAAACCATTTCTAGTCTTTCGTATCATACTCTGGTATCGAAAAACAGTGTTAGGCATTACAAATTTTGGTGGCTAACACTTAAGAATGGCCACAAAAGAACACAACAAAAGGTAAATATTCGGCTAACCCAGTTAGAAAAATGGGGTCAGGGTCTCGAATCTTAACCAATAGGACTCTTTATTTTGGAGGTATCCGAAGGTACAAACTTCTCTGCAGTTAATGCGATGGAATCATTTTTTGGTCAAGATTGCGAACCCTGACCCCAATTTTTCTATGCCTCCTTCGTCGCTGTAGCAAAGGATTTCAGAATATTTAGACAAATTTTACTGACTGGATTAACCGAATACTTACCAAAAAAGCACAAAAAACTTAGTACTTAATGAATTTTTTCCTCATACTACTACCAATTATCAGTGTATGTCTGATGGCTTTTACTCATATCATTAAAGTAAGAGCTTATAACACTTCACTTGGTTCTTCTGCCTCCGATCTTCTATCTCCTACCGCAGCAGCAGTACCTACAGCCTACAGCCTACAGCCTACAGCCTCTATTCGGCCTGTTGGCCGAATAGTTACTTCTCTTGCCATCACTAAAATTTTTTTTGGGTTCCTTACCGGGTTTATTTTAACCATAGCAGGCATTACAATATGCCTTATATCTAATTGCACATCATCAACTTTTCTAAATAGTCTTGCTGCCCTCTTTTTGTATTTTATTCTGGCCTATTGCTATTATCATTTTGTCAATATCGGTGAGGCTTCCATTCGTCTGCGTATTTTTTCAGAACTCTCACAAAACAAAAACAGACTTCTTTCCAAACTCGCTTATGCTGATGAAGTGCAAGAAGTCGACGGCGCGGAGAAGTTGAGTGTACAGGAGCTACTCGATGCTTCGAGCACCGACGCGACGCAGCAATTCGCAGCAGAAGTAGCGTTTCGAAAGAAGTCTTATATAACAGTAGAAGGACTTCAAGCCTACCAACAGAAGGAACTCCCTTCTCGAAGAATTGAACGACTTCTTGCTCATGGTGATATTCTCTTAGAAGATAACCTTTACCGTATTGGAAAAAAAAGATATCTTATTGCTGCAAAAATTCTTTTATTAGCTAAAAAGATACTCAATATTCGACCGGTCGGTCGAATGTTTAGTTCGTAGTTCCTATTACCTCATACCAACGATAATTTCGCATTCGCCAAAAGGTGGGTCAGTCCCACACATGATCACCTACGGTGCTCATATGAGGTAGCTGACCCCTTTTTTCGTCCAATTTAATCCGAACTTTTAAGTGATATGAGGTACTAGTTAAACTCTCAACTTACTGTAAAACAATAAAAAACTATGCAGGGCATTCACACTACAGCTTCGCAGTCAGATCATTTTGTTCAGATTTTTCCTCTGAAGGAGGGAACATCTGAGCCTTTACCAGCTATTGATCTTAGTGTTTTTGTAGCCTGTTACAATGAAGAAGAAAATATCACAGCAACACTACATGATGTTGTTGATGCTTGTCGTGGTGCAGGGTTAACCTTTGAAATTTTGGTTATTGATGATCATTCTAGCGATTATTCTGTTGAGAAGATTCAATCTTTTCAACAGCTTTATCCAGAAGTACCTCTTACCTTACGTATTAATGAAATAAATCGTGGATTAGCATGCAATTATGCTGATGCTGCTTTTTTAACAAGAGGAATGTGGTATAGACTTGTTTGTGGTGATAACGCTGAGCCACGCAACACTCTTCAAGAAATATTTTCGCATATTGGTGAGGCAGAAATTATTATACCCTATCATACCGAATGTCCTGGCAGAAGCTCCCTACGCAAAGCTTTATCTCGATGCTATACTCGTTTAGTAAATTTGATTAGCGGCTATAATATTAAATATTATAACGGTATTTTAGTCACTCGGCGTTGGTATGTGATGCGTTGGCATTCTGATCTCCATGGTTTTGGATTTCTTGCGGATTTGGTTACAAGACTCCTTTCTCTCCATATCAGCTATAAAGAAATTCCCGTAACTGCAAGAGAACGCCTTCATGGAGAATCTAAGGCAATGACTTTTAGAAATTTTTGCTCAGTAGGTCATACTTTATTAAATATCTTTTTACGAAGGCTCTCTGTTATGCTATTTCCATCTGTTCAGTCGCCGCTGCGCGACGACTGAAGCAAAGGTAACGTAAAATTTAAACTGAACTAAAAATTTTCTGAATCGGATGGGGGTCAGGGTCTCGAATCTTAACCAATGGGAACTTTTATTTTGGAGTTATTTGAAAATACAAACTTCTCTGGTTTTAAAATGACGCAACTATTTTTTGGTCAAGATTGCGAACCCTGACCCCATATCTAAGCCGCTTCATAATTCGATAACATTGATTATTACGTAAACAGAACAAATAAATCCATTCAGTTTGAGCTCACAACGATGCAATTAAACGATTCCACCAGTAAACCAGCCGCCCCTTTAGTTCAGATTCCTCCTTCGCAGGAGGCGAAATCTGGACAGTTGCATCCTTTAGCTTTTTTCCTTATTTTCGTAGTCCTCTATACAGTAGTTTTAGCAATTGGATGGCTTAATGCAACACCATCACAAGAAGAACTTTATAGTGACTCCGGAAGATTTCTCAATGAATTTTCTCTTCTTTTCTCTAACGGAAAAATTCAATGGTGGACATCTAACTTTATGCAAGGGCATACAACTGCCCCCTATTTTCTGATTTTTTGGCCACTCCTTGGAGCTTGGAGTTTTGCTCAAGTTTTTGGAGAACCCTTAGGAATTAAGATGTTCACCATGCTAAGCATCCCTTTCGCGGTGTTCTCAATGTATCTATTTGTCAAAAAACTAATGACAAATTCCTGGATAGCAGCAATCGCTGGAGCACTTTTTGTTCTTAATGCTCAGATTCTTCTTCATATTGCTAGTTTTGAACATTGGGTTGCTCCCTTTTGTTACGCTTTGACTCCACTTATTCTCTGGAGTTTCTTGAAAGTTCGCGAAGAAGGATCTCTTCGAGCCTCTGCTCTGTTAGGATTAAGTTGGGCAGTGATGATGCTCTGTTATGCAAAACTAACCTTTATGTTCCTCCCTTTAGCTGGATTATTTTTTGTATGGCTTCTAATTGATCAGCCTGAACGTCGCATGATACTGATTCAAGGAACTATTATTGCTCTTTTCTTGGTATTTCTCCTCGCCGGGGTCCTTTTGCTCCCTCTCACACGAGAATACCAATGGATGGCTGGATTCCACTTTGATCCTTTTATACAATGGCAACAGGCATTTTGTTTAAAGAATGTTATTTCTCTCTTAGATCGTGCTAACGTTCTTCTTGCAGGCATGCCTCCACAATTCCTTGCCGACCGTGGACAGTTTTATAGCGGCATCATTCTCTTGGGTGCTATTATCGTACTTCTCTGGCGAACAGGACGCACTTCTCCATGGCTCCTAACACGAGAAGGAGTCTTGCTGAGACTCTTTCTTGGTATGTCTCTAGTGGCGCTCTGGCTCTCTCACGGACCTTTTTCTCCTTGTACAGGATTATTAGAATTTCTTCGTTCAGCGAGTAATATCCCTGCATGGCTCTTACCACTCCTCTGGTTCATGACGTTGGCCCCTCTCTTCCTGATCTCATTTATTATTCCTCGAGGACCACGCCATACTCTTTGGACTACAATTACAATTTTAGTTTATTTCTTCATTCCTGGATTTTTACTTTTAGAAAAAATACCACTCTTTCGAGATATTCGCGCTCCCTGGGGATTCTGGGAAGTCGGTTTCTTTTCGATTGTTGTAGCTGCTGCAATAGCTCTCTATCATCTCGTTATTTCCATTGATCACAAAAGATATCGCATGCTTGTTGTGTTATTACTCGCTCTCATCCTTCTGGGTGACAGCTCGGTCTACTTAGTAAAGTTTTTTGCCCCAGGCCTTCCAGAACAAACCTTCGTAGATTTTGATGCTTCCCAGGAATATCTAAAAAACTCTCCCGTAGAAGGCCGTGTCTACCCTCTCTCGGGTCGTTACTTTTATTTGCGCACTCCCTTGCAATCGGGACGAGGAATCACGAGTGAATCCTCTTGGAACCATTTTCAAATGTCGGGTGTCCGTGCTCTCCTTCTTGGCGCAAATTCTTCAACCCAAACTTTTCAGACTTACATGAGAATCGCCGGGGTTTCCCATATCCTCGAGGACAAACAAGATCCCTTTACCTCCATCGAAGCACAAAACTCCATGGCTCAACTCTACCCTATTGGATTTGACTCTGATTTTATCCGTGTTCTTGAAAATAAAGATTCTTTAGCGCCAGCATTTCTTGCTAAGGATTATATTGCAGTAGATCCTGACTCTGCTTCGTTAGCACCTGCATTGCTCAATGCTTCAGGAATTTTTAATGTTGTTCCAGTAGAGCTTCCTTCTAATGAACGCACCTTCCCTTACCTTGCTGGAATTGCTTCTCCAAAAACGGGAGTTCAAGTTTCACAACAGTACACTTCTAAAAAAGGAAGTGATTTTCAACGAATACCTTTTGCATCACCAAGAACCAAAGCGAATGAAATGGAGTTTAATCCTCCTGTTCCTCTACAAGGATGGCTTGTTGTTACCGAAGCATGGCATCCTGACTGGGTTGCCACCTCAGAAGGAAAACATCTCCCCATTTATCGTGCCTTTGCAGGCCTTATGGCCGTACCTCTTGGCAACGTCGATGGACCCATCCAATTTATTTTCTCCCCACCCTTCTGGTACAATCTATGTGTTATGACTGCTGCTCTTTCTTGGATTATTATTTTAGGAGTATTCCTCTTCTTTTCCTTGCCCATAGCACCTAAAAAGTGGGTTGACTATTGGAAAAATCCACTTCTTTTAACAAAGAAAAAGGAATAGCCACAAAAGAACACAAA
>DATEBV010000054.1:0-12021 GCA_035287205.1 Chthoniobacterales bacterium
TATGCCATGGGAACTCGCGGAGGCAGTCAAATGACCTCTGCTCTGCTCAACCGCCGGATGCGAGATCCGCATGTCCGGTGGTGTGGAAGGGTCACGGGGCGCAATCCCCGTGACTCCATCCGATTTTAAAAACTCAAGACAAAGAATGTTTGCTATCGTGAAAAATAGAGAAGATAGAAATTGAGACTCTGCTTAGAGCGTCAATAGCTGCGAAACAGCTTGGTCGAATTCATCAATCAAGTTTGCCGCTAAGTTTCTTTTTTTGTGCTCTTTTGTGGTTAATTTCTTGCAGCTGTGGTTATGCCTTTGTTTCAAACCAGGATTTAAACCCACCAACTGTTTTATCAATAAAGTTAGGTGGAGGAGTGTTCTTCTGAACTTCGCGTTGTAATTCTTGCTGCAAAGCAGTGAGGATTTCTTGAATTTTCTTTCTTGTAGATTCTAAAAATAGCGCATGTTCTTGTTTTTCTTTTTCAACGGCTTCTGTTTTTCTGAGGATATTTTTTTCTTTAGCTATTTGAAATGCTACAGATGAAGATGAAGCTGTTGTACTAACCATGCGCTGTTGAATAGCTTGTACTTCGTATTTTAAGCAATGGTTGAAAGATTCCTCACTCATATTTTTTATGTTTTCTAGAGCTTCATTAATTTCTGTATGGAGGTGTTTTTCATAGAAGTCGCTAGATTGCTCTTCGTCGGATAATAAGGGTTGGGTTTCTTGCAACAATCTTATTGCAGCCTTTTTCGTCCTAGTGCTTAAGAGGAGACTGATTAATTTTTTGTTTGCTCGAGCCTTTTGGAGTGGTTCAAGTTGTCTAGAAATCTCATCTTGTTGTGAGAGAGCCGTGCTGAGTAGGATATTCATCGTGTTTACTAGCTGTTTTAGAAGAATATATTTTTGTGGCCAAGGGAGTGTTATTGGCTTGCGACGAAGTTGAAATTCACCTGCTTCGTTCTTTGTGATCCAGCGCCCCAGAGGAAGTGATAAGTTGTTTTGAACTTGTATGGGCTGGCTAAATGCATCTGCTAAAAAATCAAGTTGTTCAGCTTCTTGCTGGAAAGCTGTTTGCAGGAGAGTTTCTTCTTCTAAGATTTTTTCTTTCTCTACTCTTAATTGATTTTGAGCGGCAATTAGCTCCCTATATTCTCTTTCTGCGGCCAATCGAGCTTCTCCTGAGAGCTGCTGCTGTTCTGCTTGAGCTGAATTTGAGGGGGTACTTTTTTCTTGTTGTTCCTGAGAGAAACGTGACAAGGATGGGCTTTGTCGATTAATAGTGAAGTCTTGAGTAACAAACGGTTGATGATATAAACTCCAACGTTCAGTAATAGCAGAGCCTATTTGGTGGAGTATAAGACCTCCTACAACTATTAACATCCCTTGTTCCGCTGTTCTCCAAAAGCTATTGTTGCTTAATAAAGCTGAAGAATCTGTATCCCTGGGAGGGGGAGCTAATGAAGAACAATCAGTGGATGGCTCTTGGGCATAAGAACTACTCGATGATTCAAGAGCAGATTCTCTTGTAGGCATTGAGGCTAGATCATTGGATCTTACTTCTGCTCCGAATAAGGAGGAGCAGAATAAACTTAAAAAAAGAAAATTTCTATTAAACTTCATAAAGGGGGAATGGCGTTCAGTCTCTACTGAGCGACGGTTGGAATAAAGGTAACTATTTGCTCAACAGGCCGGTGAGTTTAATGAAATCATGGCCCTTTACTTTTTTTTGAGCATCCAAGAGTGGTAAAAATCATGATGCAGTGAATCATCTCGGTGGGCATAAACTAAAATGTTTACATCAGGCATTTTCATGGTCTAGCGCCCTTCATCTCTCAATGCAGCTAATTCTTGAACAGAGAAATCTCTTTTTACACCCGGCTCGCCATAAGTTGATATCATTATCTGTTTTTTCTTTTTGTTCACCTGGCTGACTTCGTTCATGAGCAAGCTGTTGAGGGCTAATGATGTCAATTTGCTCAAGCTTGTTCCAGTCTTAAAGGCTCGACGTTTGGCCTTCTCAAAAATAGTGTCTTCTAAAATTAATGTTCTCCTCATGTGTAATAGCATACGTATGCATGGCAAAATTTGTCAAGAGAAGAGCTGCTTAGAACAACGATTAAAGTTCATTTTTTAAAATCTTTACTTTAATTTTTAATTTTCTAGTTTTAAGACTAAACAATATTGATTTTTTCAGGAAAGAAAAAGATAAAAAAACCTCTTATTTTACTTCAGTCATCGCGTAGCGGCGACTGAACGATTATTATTTATGAACCTTACTCTTAAAACCCTCCTTATCTGTGCGTTTTTTACTTTTCTTTTTCTGACGCTTCTTCATCCAGTATCTACCTTTGCTATGGATCCGAAAACGGAGAAAGAAGCGACAAAGGAGATCGTTAGTGAAATGGAAAGATTTCTAGAAACTGATCAAGAGGCTGTTGTCCGAGGAGATGTGGAGAAGGCTGCTGTGAGCACGGGAGTCAATATCCAACAAGTATCCCCATCTTCTAACTCGAGTTTGAAAAGGGACAGAGCCTCTTTTTCTGCAGCTTCGGAAGACTCTCAAATTGCCAAGGTTGAGCTTAAAAGACAACAAGCCCAAGCAAAATACGAAGAAGCTTTAGAGAAAGGGAATCAACTTCTAGTTGATCTTTGGAGAGATGTCATTGCTCAGAGTGAAAAAGCAGCTGAGTATTATCAAAAAGTAGCCGAAGCAGCAGCGGGAAATGCTGATGAAGAATGGCAATGGAAGGAAGCAGCTGAGGAGGTTGAATCAAGTGAGTCATGTTTAAAATTAGCAGCTGAAGCTTTTGAGAAGGCGGCAATAGCCACAACTCAAAACAACCTGCCTGTGGCTACCCTGTGGCAGAAAATAGCGCCACAATACCAAGAAGAAGCCGAGTATCATCAAAAATCTTCCGAAGCTGTAGCGACAGGCAATGCTGAAGAAATGAGGAAAGTGCGTAATATACTCAATAAATATGGGTGTGATTTTTCGTCTATGTATTTAAGCAATCAAAAATCTGAAGCAGTAAAAAGCTTGAGAGAAATGCAAAGATTTTGTCATATGGCAGGACAACTTCATCGTAGTATTTATTATTTAAAATCTGCAATCGAGGCTCTTGAGAAAGCTACTATAGCCACGACCAAGGGAACTCAATCAGTGGCTGCCGCTTGGCAACAAGTTGCCAGGACAAAGCAAAAAATCGCCGAACTTTATCAACAAACTATTAAAGGTATTGAAGAAGGGGATGATCAAGATATAGGCTGGATGAGAGCCTTTGAGGAAGCGTTTGATAATGCAGAGGGAGACGAAAAATATTATGAGGAACAAGTACGTCGTTTAGAGGAAGAAAGCAATGCAAAAGCAGCAGCAACAGTATAAGAATCCAAGAATCCTACAGTATCTTTCAAGAAGTAGAAGTCTATATTTACGAGATAGGTAACTACCAGCGTCATTTTATTTCTGAGAAATAAAGAGACGTTGGTAGTTACGGAAAGACAACAATAAAACAAAAACCTCTTATTTTACTTTAGTTGTCGCGTAGCAACGACTTAATGACTATTAATTATGAACAATATCCTTAAAAACTTCCTTATCTGCACTCGTAAACATTCAGTTAATCCATTCGTAGAATATACTCCAATGAATCATCAGGGTGACCTATCAAATCTTAATCAGTGTATCGATCAACCTATAGCCTCTATTCGGCCTATTGGCCGAATAGTTACCTGCACTTTTCTTTCTTCTGTTTGTCTGACGCTTCTTCATCCAGTGTCT
The DNA here is from genome assembly GCA_035287205.1 of Chthoniobacterales bacterium. GTDB lineage: Bacteria > Verrucomicrobiota > Verrucomicrobiia > Chthoniobacterales > UBA6821 > CAIWMF01. The sequence goes on from DATEBV010000054.1 coordinate 3,774, forward strand.
ACCTTTGCCATGGATCCGAAAATGGAAGTAGAAACAACAAAGAAGTTCGTTAGTGAAATCGAAATGGTTATAGGAACTGATCAAGAGGCTGTTGCTGGAGGAGATGCGGAAAAGGCTGTTGTGAGCACGGGAGTCAATATCCAACAAGTGTCCCCATCTTCTAACTCGAGTTTGAAAAGGGATAGAGTCTCTTGTTCTACAGCTTCGGAAAATTCTCAAATTGCCAAAGCTGAGCTTAAAAGACAACAAGCCCAAGCAAAATACGAAGAAGCTTTAGAGGCAGGGAATCAAGAGATAGCTGCTCTTTGGAGAGATATTATTTCTCAGCGTGAAAAAGCCGCTGAGTATTCTCAAAAGTCTCTTGAAGTAGTAGCAGGAAATAGCATTAATAGATGGCAATGGGAGAAAGCGGCTAAGGCTATTAAATCTAGTGTAGAATCTTTAGAATCAGCTGTTGAGGCTGTAGATAAAGCTACTCTAGCCACAACCCAAAGCAACCATTCATTAGCTGGTCTTTGGCAAAAAACAGCAATAGAGTATCAAAAAACTTCTGAATATTATCAAAAAGCAGCTGATGCCATAACAGAAAACAGTAAAGAAAAAGATCAATGGGAAGCGGCAGTTAAGATGATAGCATCTAATGCTTTAAGCTTAAAATTAGCAGCTGAGGCTTTTGAAAAAGTCTCTACGCTTGCAATTCAGAGTAATCAACAGGTGGTTTCTCTTTGGCAGGAAATAGCAACACAGCATCAAAAAGCTGCCGAGTATTCTCGGCAATCTGCTGGAGTTGCATTAGTAGGAAATAGCGAAAGAAATATCGATGAATGGTTGCAATGGCGTTATATCACTGGGCCTATTGAATCTAGTGTACATTTTTTAGAATCAGCAGTTGAGGCTGCAGAAAAAGCTGCTCTAGCCACAACTCAAAGTAACCATTCATTAGCTCTTCTTTGGCAGAAAACAATGATACAGGATCAAGAAGCATCTGAATATTATCAGAAAACATCTGAAGCAATGGCAAAAAACAGCGAGAAAAAAAGTGATTGGAAAATGGCAGCTGAAAAAATGGGATCTAGTGCTGCAAGTTTAAAATTGGCAGCTCAGGCTTTTGAGAAAGCCTCTACGGTTCCAATTCACAATAATCAAGAGGTGCTTGCTCTTTGGCAGGAAATAGCAACACAGTATGAAAAAGCCGCTGAGTATTATCGAAGATCTGCTGAAGTGACTATAGTAAAATGTGCTACTACTAACTGGTTTATATTGCAAAATGCAGCTCTGAAAATTTCCTCCACTATTTCATGCTTAAAATCTTCAGTTAATGCAGTTGAAAAAGCATCTATAGCCATGGCTCAAAGTAATCAATCGTTAGCTGCTCTTTGGCAGAGAATAGCCATGGAATATCAAGAACAAGCTCAGTATTACCGAAAGTCTACGGAAGCTATAGCAAACGATACAAAGGAATCGACATGGGATGACAGAGCTGAGAGTATGAGTTCTATCATTGTAGGTGTAAAAGTGGCTGCTGAGGCTGTGGAAAAAACCGCTAGAGCCACAACTCCCAGTAATCAACAGTTAGCTGTTCTGTGTCAGAAAATAACTACACAGCATCAAGAAGCAGGCAAGTATTATCAGAAATATTTTGAGACTAGAGTAAGAGGAAACCAAACTCAAGGAAATCAATGGTATGATGCAGCTCAGAACGTTAATTCTAGTATTACATGTTTAACATGGGGAGTTGAGTCATTAGAGAGAGCTGCTATAGCGACAACTCAAAACAATCTCCCATTAGCTGCTCTTTGGCAAGAAATTATCACACAGTATCAAGAGGTTGCCAAATGTTATCAACAATCTGCCGAAGCTATAGCAACAGGAAATACCGAAAATGAGAGGCGTTCGAAAGAGGCTACTGAAGTAATTAATTATAATATTTCACGTTTAAAATCAGCCCCTGAGATTCTTCAAGAAGCCACTAAAAAAGCAGCTGAGTATCATCAAAAAGCAGCTGAAGCCGGAACAGTAGGGAATGTCGATGAAGAGTGGCAATGGGAGGAAGCAGCTAATAGTATTGAATCGAGTAAGTCATATTTACAATTGGCTGCTAGAGCTTTGGGGAAAATCTCTATAGCCAGAACTCAAAATAATCAACCATTAGTTATTCTTTGGCAGAAAATAGCGTCACAGTACCAAGAAGCCGCCGAGTATCATCGAAAATCTGCCGAAGTCGTTGCAACAGGCAATGCTGAAGAAATGGGGGAATTACGTAACACACTCAATAAAAGTGGTATTAAAGTTTCGTCCCTATCTTTGAATTTTATAACATCTATAACATCTGAAGCACTAAACAGTATGAGAAAAATGGAAAGGTTTTCTCATATGGCAGGATCACTTTGGAACAGCGCTGGTTATTTAGAATCTGCAGTTAGCGCTCTTGAGAAAGCTAATATAGCCACGACCAAGGGCGATCAAGCTGTGGCTACCGCTTTGCAATACCTTGCCTCGGTAAGACAAAAGATTGCCGAACTTTACAAAAGGACGATTAAAGGTATTGAAGAGGGAGATCCAGATTGGCGTAGAGAGTTTGAAGTAGAATTTGAGTATGAAGACAGCAGTGAAAAGTATTATGAGGAACAAGTACGTCGCTTAGAGAAAGAAGCAGCTACTGCTGCGGTAGAAGCAACTGCAGTAGCACAAGAATCCAAGAATCCTACAGTATCTTTTAGGAAGCAGAAGTCCATATTTACGAAATAGGTAACTACCAACGTCACTTTATTGCTGCGAAATAAAGTGACGTTGGTAGTTACGGAAAGACAACGATAAAACAAAAGCCTCTTATTTTACTTTAGTTGGCGCGTAGTAACGACTGAATGACTATTAATTATGAACAATATCCTTAAAAACTTCCTTATCTGCACTCGTAAACATTCAGTTAATCCATTCGTAGAATATACTCCAATGAATCATCAGGGTGATCTATCAAATCTTAATCAGTGTATCGATCAACCTATAGCCTACAGCCTACAGCCTATAGCCTCTATTCGGCCTATTGGCCGAATAGTTACCTGCACTCTTCTTTCTTCTGCTTGTCTGACGCTTCTTCATCCAGTGTCTACCTTTGCCATGGATCCGAAAATGGAAGTAGAAGCAACAAAGAAGCTCGTTAGTGAAATCGAAGGGGTTATAGGAACTGATCAAGAGGCTGTTGTCGGGGGAGATGTGGAGAAGGCTGCTGTGAGCATAGGAGTCAATATCCCACAAGCATCCCCATCTTCTAACTCGAGTTTGAAAAGGGATAGAGCTTCTTTTTCTACAGCTTCGGAAAATTCTCAAATTGCCAATGTTGAACTTAAAAGAAAACAAGCTCAGGCAAAATACGAAGAAGCTTTAGAGCAAGGGAATCAACCGGTAGTTGCTCTTTGGAGAGATGTCATTTCTCAGAGTGAAAAAGCTGTCGAGTATTATGAAAAATCTGCTGAAGCTGCAATAGTAGGAAATGCCAATGAAAAGTGGAGGTGGAATAATGCCGCTAAGGCTCTTGAATCTAGTGTAGAACGTCTAGAATCAGCAGCTCAGGCTTTTGAGAAAGCTGCAATAGCCACAACTCAAAGTAACCAGCAGTTAGCTGTTCTGTGGAAGAACATAATGATACGGCATCAAGAAGCTTCTGTGTATTACCAAAAAACTGCTGATGCAATAGCAGAAAACAGTGAGAAAAAAAATCAATGGGATGAAGCAGCTAAAAGAATTAGAACTAGTGCTTCAAGTTTAGAATTGGCAGCCAAGGCTTTTGAAAAAACCACTATCGTTGTAACTCCAAGTAACCAAGAACTAGTTGCTCTTTGGCAAGAAATAACCACACAGCATCAAGAAGCCGCCGAGTATTATCGAAAATATGCTGAAGTGACTATAGCAGGAAGTACTACTACTAAATGGTATACGTTAGAAGAGGCTGCTGAGAAAATTTCCTCTACTGTTTTATGCTTAGAATCTGCAGTTAAGTCTGTTGAAAACGCGTCTATAGCCACAACTCGAAGTAACCAGCCGTTAGCTGCTCTTTGGCAGAAAATAGCTACACAGTATCAAGAAGAAGCTGATTACTATCGAAAGTCTACTGAAGCCACAGCAAACGGTACAAATGCATGGAAATGGGATCAGAGAGCTGAGAGGGTTAATTCTATAACTTTAATCTTAAAGTCTTCTACTGAGGCAGTTGAAAAAGTTGCAATAGCCGCAGCTCAAGGAAACCAACAGTTAGTCGATCTTTGGCAGAAAATAAACACACAGCATCAAGAAGCAGCAGAGTATTACCGGAAATATTCAGAGGCTGCAGCAATAGAAAACTGGAATGAAGGAAATCAATGGTATAAGGCAGCTCAGAACATTAAGTCTAGTATTTCATGTTTAACATTAGGAGTTGAGGCTTTAGAGAAAGCTGCTATAGCTTCAGCTCAAAACAACTTCCCATTAGCTGCTCTTTGGCAAGAAATTATCACACAGTATCAAGAGGTTGCCAAATGTTATCAACAATCTGCCGAAGCTATAGCAACAGGAAATACCGAAGATGAGAGACGTTTGAAGGAGGCTACTGAAGTAATTAATTATAATATTTCACGTTTAAAATCATCACCTGAGATTGTTCAGGAAGCCACTAAAAAAGCAGCTGAGTACTATCAAAAAGCAACTGAAGCTGTAACAGTAGGGAATGCCGATGAAGAATGGCAATGGAAGGAAGCAGCTGAGGCGGTTGGATCAAGTGTATCATGTTTGAAATCAGCAGCTGAGGCTTTTGAGAAAGTCTCTATAGCCAGAACTCAAAACAACCTGCCTGTGGCTATTCTTTGGCAGAAAATAGCGCCACAATACCAAGAGGCAGCCGAGTATCATCAAAAATCTGCCGAAGCTGTCGCAACAGGCAATGCTAAAGAAATGGGAGAGGTGCGTAAAATACTCAGTAAACATGGTATTAAAGTTTCGTCCCTATCTTTGAATTTTATAACATCTATAACATCTGAAGCAGTAAACAGTATGAGAAAAATGGAAAGGCTTAGTAATGGAGCCAGGGCGTTGAGTATTAGTATCAGCTATTTCAAATCTACTATAGAGGCTCTTGAGAAAGCTGATAGACTTCTTTCAAAACTCGCTTCTGCTGATGAAGTGCAAGGAGTCGACGGCGCGCAGAAGTTGAGTGTACAGAAGCTACTCGATGCTTCGAGCACCGGCGCAACGAAGCAATTCGCAGCAGAAGTAGAGTTTGGAAAAAAGTCTAATGTAGCCACAACCAAAGGCCTTCAAGCAGTGGTAACCTCTTGGGAAAAAGTTGCCAAGGCAAGGCAAAATATAGCCGAACTTTATCAAAAAATTGTTAAAGATGTGGCAACAGGAAAGGACGAAGATCTGGACTGGAAGATGTGGTTTGCGGCAGAATTTGAGTGTGCAGAGAGCTCTGAAAAATGTGCGGCAGAACAAGCAAACCAATTAGAAAAAGAAGCAGCTGCTGCCGCGGTAGAAGCAACTGCAGTAGCACAAGAAGTAAAGTAGTCTGCGCTATCTTAATTAGAGTCTGTCCTAGAGTAAACGATTTTTAATTTTATTTGATAGTCAAAATTGCTGAGCTTGAAGGCTGGAGGCTATAGGCTATAGGCTGTAGGTGATTCTACTTGAAGATTAAAATTGATTTTTAGATGCCTTTTTTGAGATTGACGGTGAATTAATAAATGAGCAATTTTGCAAAAATCTCTGTTTTCGTACTGTTTTAACACTTTAATTTTAATTATTAACCTGTTCTAAATAAATTACTTAAATATACTAATGCAGGATCCAGTTATATAAATATTCAGTTAACTCATCTGTAGAATGTGCTCCAATTTATCATCAGAGCGATCGCTCAAATTTTAACCAGCGTTATCGATTAACCTTCAGCCTTTAACCTCTATTCATTCTATTAGTCAAATAGTTACCTACTTATTCATGAAACTTTCTCTTAAAAAACGCTTTGTCTTATCTCTTGTTTTTTCTATTTATCTGTCTCTTTTTCATCCAGTGTCTAGCTTTGCCATGGATCCAAAAATAGCAGCAGAAGCAACAGAAAAGATTGTCAGTGGAATAAAAAACTCTTTAGTCCTTAGAGACAGAACAGGGGAAGCGAGAGTGTCAGGGCAAGTTATTAAAAAGTCAGGAGAAAGCATAAAAAGAGTGGGAGATAACTTATCAATCTCATCTTCTACTTCGGTTAGGAATAGCAGGACTGCAGTTGTACCGACTCCAGCAGCTTCAGCAATGGCGAGGAATATTTCTTCATCTTCCTCTACTTCAAGATTAAGTGCTCGATACGATTCAGCTAGAGAAGCTATTCAAAAGAAATCAGGGAAATTGAAAATAAAAGAAAAAACGCCACAGGAATTTCAAGCTCAGGTAATCACTGAAACTACAATTATTCCTGTTCAAGCAGTGGAGCAAATAAAAATAGAAAAGAAAGCAACTGAGTATTATCAAAAAGCAACTGAAGCTACAGTAGTAGGAAATGATAGACTTCTTTCGAAACTCGCTTCTGCTGATGAAGTGCGAGGAGTCGACGGTGCAGCAGAAGTAGAGTTTCAAAAGAAGTCTAATGATGAAGAATGGCAATTAAAGGAGGCAGCTAAGAATATTGAATCTAGTGAGTCATGTTTACAATCAGCTGCTGAGGCTCTTGAGAAAGCCTCTATAGCCACAACTCAAAATAATCAGCAAGTAGCCACTCTTTGGCAAAAAATAGGGTTACAGTATCAAGAGGCAGCTGAGTATCATCGAAAATCTGCCGAAGCCGTCGCAACAGGCAATCCTGAAGAAATGGGAAAATTGCGTAATATACTCAATGAACATGGGTTTAGTTTTTCGTCTAGGTATTTAAGCGTTCAAAAATCTGAAGCAGCAAAAAGCTTGAGAGAAATGGGAAGGTTTTCTCATGTGGCAGGACAACTTCGTAGTAGTATTTATTATTTAAAATCTGCAATCGAGGCTCTTGAGAAAGCTAATATAGCCACGGTCAAGGGTGATCAAGCAGTGGCTACCTCTTGGCAAGAAGTTGCCAGGGCAAGGAAAAACATCGCTGAACTTCACAAAAAAACTATTAAAGGCATAGAAGAAGGAGATGATCAAGATATAGATTGGCAGAGATATTTTGAAGCAGAATTTGAGTATGAAGAGAGGAGTGAAAAGCATTATGAGGAACAAGCACATTGTTTAGAGGAAGAAATTAATGCTGCAGTAGCAGTAGCAGCAGTAGCAGTACAAGAATCCAAGAATCCTACAGTATCTTTTAAGAAGCAAAAATCCATATTTACGAGATAGATAGGTATTTTTTGAAAGCGAACGATTTTTGACAAGATTTTTTATTTTTTTTGTTATCTGGGTAGTTATAGATAAGTAAAGAGTAACGAGTAAAGGGTAACAAGTTTATTTTGTTGCCTTTGGCAATTGGTTTTAAAAATTGCTTAGTAGTAACTATTCGAATGGAATAAAGTGCTCTCATAACCTATTACAAAAGAATTAATTTTAGGCGAGTCCAAAAAAATAACTTATGCATAACAAACTGTTCTGTTAAAATAGACATCGAAAAATAGAGCTCGAAAGAAATTTTAGAACTCACTTTGAGAATACGTTACAAATTAATTGAACTAACTAAAACTACTACTAACGACGAATTGATCTCAAAATTAATAGTATATTATTAATTTTAAGATCTAATTACTTATGAAACATTATCTTAAAAACTTTCTTTTTATTCCTTGCCTTCTCGTTGTCTTCCTGGTTTTTCTCCATCCTACATCTCTTGTTGCTATGGATCCAAAAGTAGCGGCAGAAGCGACAGAGGAGATTATCAGTGGAGTGAAAAACTCTTTAGTCCTTGGAGACAGAACAGGGGATGCTAGAGTGTCAGAGGGAGTTGGCAAAAATTCAGGAGAAAGCTCTGTAAGTACAGCAATAGAGGGAGAAAAAGATGTTGAAGAAGGTTTGAAAATTAGTAATGAAGAATGTTCTGATAAAATACTTGCTGAAAGGTATGGTATGGATCAATCGCTTGAAAGCGATGCTTTGCTAGCACAAGAAAACATTACAAGATTAACCGACCAAATAGAAGAAGCAAAGCATGAGTATAAAGAAGAACGCAATATATATTTTTATCTTTGGGATCATATTGCTACCAAATTAGAACAATCCCGAGAAAGTTGGAATAAAGTTAACGAATTAATCGCTTTAGGAAATGTAGAAA
>DATEBV010000055.1:0-5894 GCA_035287205.1 Chthoniobacterales bacterium
AATCAAAAAAAATGAATCAAGAACTTTTAGAAATCCAGGATCAATATTTAGCAGCTCTTGAAGAGACTAAAATAAAGGCTCCTACATCTGAAAAAGCACATTGGGTTCAGCGTATTGAGGTAGCTCGGTATATAAAAGCAATAACACCTTGTAGTACTTTTTTAAAGGAATCTAACAGAGTGCTCACTATTGCTTCTATTGCTAAGAAAAAAGCTTCTGTAGCTACAGGAGAAGAGGCTGTTAGACTTTGGGAAGAATCAAAAAAAGCATATCAAGACTCTTTAAAATCTTATGATCAATATATTGCTGCTTTCAAAAAAGTTCAGAGAGAGGCGCCTTTAAAGTTTCAAATAGCACATGATCAGCAGATTAAGAGTCTTCAAAATAATAGGGATTCAATATATTGTGGTGTTATTTTTGATGAAGTTACGAAAGCAACTGTTGTGGCTTCTATTATTGAGGATAAAGCTGTTACTGCTCGGGGAGAAGAGTCAGTAAAATTATTTGAGGAAGCAAAAGAAGCGAATCAAAATGTTATAGGATTTCAGGACCAATATATTAAAGTTCTTCAAGAGGCTCGAGCAAAGGCTCCTTTAGAAGCTCAAACAGGCTGGGATCAACGTATTGAGAGCGCTCAAAACCGCAGAGTCTTAATGGTTTTTAGGATGCGGTATCATGATATTAATAAGGCAATGGTAATTGCTTTCATCGCTGAGGGAAAGGCTCTTGCAGCTCAAGGCGAAGAAGCAGTGAAGCTTTTAGAAGAATCAAGAAAAACAACTCAAATTGCCTTAGAAATCCAAGATCAATGTATTGCATCTCTTCAAGAAGCGCAAGAAAAAGCTCCTTTAACTGCTAAAGAAGAATTAACCCAACGTATTGAGCAGGCTCTGTATAGAAGAGCCACGATGGCCTATAGTGCTATTGCAAAGCAAGCAGATAAGCTAGATGATATTTTTATTAATGCTTATAATAAAGCTCCTCTAATTAAAGGGGAAAAAGACGTAAGATTTTGGGGGCAATCAAAACAACTTGCGCAATCACTTCTAGAAGAAGTGGATTTATATATTGAGTTTTTACAAAATGTAGAAAAAAGGGCGTCTGTTGGTACTAAAACAGATTGGAAGCAATATATTGAGAATGCTAATCATAAAAGAATCGACATAGTTTGCAGTCTATATACCCAAAAAATTCTGGAGGCAGATGCTATTGATCATGTTGCGCATCATAAAGCGAGTACTGCTCAAGGAGAAGAGGCCGTAAAACTTTGGGAAGCCTCAAAACAAACTAGCCAAGTGATCTCAGAACTTCGCGGTCAATATATTAAAGTTCTCCAGGAAATTCAAGAAAAGGCTCCTTTAGAGATGAAATTAGCTTTAAAGCAAGCTATTGAGAAGCTTCAATATGAAAATGCAGAAACAATTTATAATATTTTTGTTAAGGAGGTTTCTAAATTAGGTATTATTTCTACTATGAGTTATGAAAAGGCTGCAGCTGCTCAGGAAGAAGATGCGGTCAAGCTTTGGGCAGAATCAAAAGAAGCTGCTCAAGCGCTTCTAGAAGCTCAGGATCAATATATGAAAAATCTTCAGGAAGTTAAAGCAAAGGCTCCTAGGGAAATTCAAAAAACATGGGCACGACGTATTGACATAGCTCAAGAGGATAGGGATATGATAGTTTGTAGTATCTGTTCTAGAGAAGTTTATAGACTTAATTTTCTTGATCATGTTGTTGAAGCTAAGCTCTTTGCCGCTCAAGATGTGGAAGCACTTAAGCTTTGGGAAGAATCAAAACAAGTGTCAGATGAACTTATTGCGGCGCAGGATCACTATATTGAAGCTCTTCAAAAGGCAATGGCCAGACCTTCGGAAATTAGTCGTCCAGAATTAGTGCAAGGCATGGAGGAAGTTTGTGAGGAAAGAATCTTAACGGTTTGTAGTATTCTTAAAAAGGAAGTTTTTAAGGCAAATGTTATTGCTACTATTGCTAATGATAAAGCCGTTTTAGCTCAAGGATCAGAAGCTATAAGACTTTGGGAAGAAGCCAAACAAGCACATCAAGTACTTCTAGAAACTCACGATCACTATATTAAAGCTCTCAAAGAGGCTCAAGAAAAAGCTTCTTTAGCTACTAAATCAGAATGGAATCAACGTATCGAAGAAGCTGAAAATATAAGACCTTCCATTGTTTCAAGTGTTCTTGAGCAAGAAGCTAAGAAAGAAGCTGCGATTGCTTCTGCTACGCAAGATAAGTCTGCTTCGGATAAAGATATCATTAATAATTCAAAGAAGTAAAAATTAAAATGAAAAAATCACTCTGTTTTCGTAAATGTTCAGTTAATCCATCGATAGAATATGCTAAGGGCTTAACTGATCATCAGAGTGATCCTTCAAACCTTAATCAGTGTACCAATCAACCTCCAGCCTATAGCCTCCAGTCTATAGCCTCTATTCGGCCTGTTGGCCGAATAGGTACCTGTTTTATAGCTGTTTTATTCAGCACTCATTATCTCGTAGCCGAGACGTCAATTGGGGGACAGGATGAAGAAAGGCTGGAGGCTATAGGCTATAGGCTGGAGGCTGAAAAAACTGATGAAGAGGCTTCTGTTGATCGTACTGCAAGCTACGAATTATTAACTGACAACTTTAATGACGAGTGTGATGAGGATCTCTTAAATCCTGTTCTAATGGGGGGAGCTGCCAACCTAACAGCAGTAGCTTCGCGTTGCTTGTTTAAGACAGGTGCTAATAGGGTTGTGACAAGGCCTTTTGTGGGATTAGGGAATGCAATAGAAGCTCCATCGAGAGAATATTCCAATGATTCAACTAATCAGCAGACTTTTTCCAATTGTGCCTACAGCAATAAGCCTCTTCTCCTATCTTCTATCTTCCATCTTCCTCCTATCGCAGCAGCGGTATCTCCAGCCTCTATGAGGCCTATTGGCCGAATAGTTTCTATCGCAGCAGCAGTACCTCCCACCTCTCACCTCTCACCTCTAGCCTCTTTTCCGCCTGTTAACCGAATAATTAAGCGTGTCTTTAGCAGCAGTTCATCTACGGAAATTAGAGAAGAAGAAAGCTTCGGCTTTCAAGAAATCTCTGAATTAAATTTTAAGGTATCGGATACTAGAATAAAAGCATCAGAAGCAGAAAACGCTGGTAAAAAGATTCTTGCCGCTGGTTATAGAGAAGCTAGTATAACATTACAACATGCTATCGATCAGGTTCAAAAAGGAATTCAGGCAGAGACTGTAGGAAAAGAAGACGAGAGTAGAGGGTGGTATGGAGCAGGTAGGTCTCTCCAATCGCAAGCAGACTATCAAGTGAAAGTAAGTAAAGCGCAAGAAAACGGGAAAGAGGCGCTAGCAGCAGTTTATAGAGAAGCGGCCTTAATATCAGGGAGAGCAGCAGAGCTACGTGAACAAGAAGCTCAGAAAAAAGCTCTAGGAAAAATAGATGAGGGTGTAAATTATGGTGTAGAAGGAGAGAGTCTCCAATTACAGGCAGACTATCAGGCAAAAGCGGTTGAGGAAAGAGAAGCAGGGAGAGAGATGTTAGCAGAGGGGTATAAAGAGGCCGCTGAAACATCACAGAGAGCTGCAGGAATAAAACATCAAGCAGGTGAAGCTATTGTTGCAGGAAAAGAGTATGTAGGTAACAGTTTGAGTTGGGTAGGACAATCATTTAAGTTAAAAGCAGAGCACCAGGCAAAAATGATTGAATCAATGAAAGAGGGAAAGGAAGTGCTCACTATTAGATTGAGAGAGATAGTAGAAACGTTACAGAAAGCCTCAGAGTATTATCAGCAAGCAGCCGATATTTTTGCCGTAGCAAACGTAGCTGAGGCTTATGACTATTATCTCACAGGAGAGTATTTTCGATTAGAAGCAGAGAACCAAGCAAAAGCAAATGAAGCAGAAGAAGCAGAAAAAGAGGTGCCAGGAGCAGTATACAGAGAAGCAGCTCTAATATCAGAGAAAGGGATGGGATTAGGTGAACAAGAAACTGAGAAGAAAACTCTAGGAAAAAAAGAGGAGGATAAAATTTGTGCTACGGAAGAAGAGTGCTTCCAACTAAAGGAAGATTATAGGATAAAAGCGATTAAAGCAAAAGAAGCAGGTAGGGAGATATTATCAGAGGGATATAAAGAGGCTGTTCTAACATTAGAGCGTGCTGTAGGGCAATATCAACTAGCAGTTAAGGTTAAGGGTGAAGAACAAGAGATTCCGAAGAGTCATTGGGGTTGGTCAGGAGATTTACTTCAAGCAAAAGCAAGTTATCAGATAAAAGTGAGTAAAGCGCTAGAATTAGGGAATACAACTCTTGCTGCTTACTATAGAGAAGCTGCAACAACATCTCAAAGAGCAGCAGAGCAACATGAATTAATAGCCCAGGGCTTAATGGAAAAGTGGGATGGTGGTATTACTTGGAGGATATGGAAGATAGTTAAGTTTCTTCAGCCAGCGCAAACTTATCGAGTGCAAGCATTCGAAGCAAAAAAAGAAGGCAAAAAAATCCTCGCTTTTTTTTATAGACAGGCTGCATTAATATCACAACGCATTGTATCTCCATGTCAACAATCATATCGTGTTTTTTATGAGAAAAAATGGTACGAGAGGGAGATTAGGAGTGATATTGCTAATTCACTCAAAACTAAGGCAGACTATGAAGTGAAAGCAGCTAAAGCATATGAAGAAGCAAAAAGATTTTTAGCTGCTAGCTATCAAAGGGCAGCGGCAACATATCAAAGAGCAGCAGACTTGTATGAACTAGTACTTAAGAATGAAGGTGCAGGAATTTACAGTAGAAGTAACAAATGGTATGAGGTTGGCAACCTTCTTCAACTCAAAGCAGATTATCACGTAAAAGCATGTGAAGCAGAAGAAGTTGGTAAAACAATCTTTGCTACCAATTATAGAGAAGCCGTTGTAACATTGCAACATGCTATAGATAATTTTACCCGTTTTAGTTCAGGACAATATAACGAGATACCCAGTTGGAGGTCGGCAGCGGGTGCTCTTCAGATTAAGGCGAATTATCAAGTAAAAGCGATTGAAGCAGAAAAAGCAGGGAAAGCAATTCTGGCAGAAAAATATAGAGAGGCTATTATTATACTACAACGTTCAGCAGATCAGTATATGCAAGCAGCAGAGGCTTATGCTGCTAAGGATATGCATGAGGGAAATCGATTATCCAATGAAGCTCAGACGAGCCGGTATGAGGGCATTAGAGCTTCCTCGCAGGATAAAATAAAATAATATGGTCACAGTCCAGTCATAACACACTTTTTTCTTCTCCTAAATTCATTCGTAACTCTCAATTGTCTATGCAATGCATAGCCAATTTGAAAACCTAAAATAGAAAGAATTAAAATAACTTCAATCTTCACAACAATCAAGAATTCCTATGAAATATATAGTTACCTTATCAGCTATTTTACTTAGTACAAGTTGTCTTTTAGCGCTACCATCAGAAGATGCGATGAACCAAGACACTGAAATCATTGCAAATTGTAAATCACCAACTTCTAATTCTAATGACGGGAATGATGAAGGTCTCCTAAATCCTCTTCTTATGGGTGGTCCTAAAAAAAGGCTGGAGGCTATAGGCTATAGGCTGGAGGCTGAAGAAACTGATGAAGAGAATTTTGCTGATGGTACTACAAACTATGAATCGTTAACTGATAACTCTAATGACGAGAGCATTAAAAAGCTCTTAGATCCTGCTCTTATGGGGGGCACTGTAGGAATGACGACAACAGCCGCTCGTTGGTTGTTTAAGACGGGTGCTAATAAGATTGTGACAAGGCCTTTTTTGAGATTAGGGGACGAAAGCAGCAGCCCTCTTCTTCCATCTTCCATCTCCAATCTTCCATCTCCTACCGCAGCAGCGGTA
>DATEBV010000056.1:0-20822 GCA_035287205.1 Chthoniobacterales bacterium
GTCAATATTTTAACTAATTTCCTTTTGAAAAAAGATCTATTCAAAGAGTGTCTGGATAAACTACAATTCCTTCATCCTGATTTAGAGTCACTTAAATGCAATATTTAAATTTTGTCGTGTACAGAGCTCTTGGCCATACAATTTACCAAAATGCATTTTGTCTCCAGTCAGTAAAATATCACATTGACCATGAATTGCAGCCTGAAGTACAGGTTGATCTTTTATAGGGAGATAAGAGGCTATTACAGGTAGTGGCTTAAAACCACCACCACAAGGAACAAGAGAGACTAAATCTTTTAGCTCTTCAAAATATTGCAATGATGCTGGAGCCTTAGCACGTAGATTACGTTCAGCCTCTTCCTTAACAAAGGCACTTATTCTTAGCTCATGCCTTTTTTCTAGCAACCTTACAATAAGCAACCGGATGGCACCATTCGACATTGCTGCTGAAAAAAGAATATTAGCATCGAGAAAAATGCGCATGAATTGTTATTTTGAGCATTTCAGTACAGCTGCCAATTCTGCTTCAGCTTCATTGAACTCTTGAATACGAGCATCACTATACATTTCGATAGGAAAAACAGAATCTGGCCTCAGAAGCAGACCTTTTGAAGTTGTTTCTGCAACAAGTCTATCATTCGTTTTGAAGCCTAATGCATTTCTTAGGCTATCAGGCAGAGAAATAGCTCCCTGCGGTGTAATGGTGAGAATTGCTTTCATAAAACCAGATTTTATATAAATTTAACCTTTATGCACGTTTTTTTTAGCAAGTTTACTAGCAATAGCACGTGTTGTAAGATTTGGCTTTTTGGGTTTCTTACGAATTACTTTCTTAGCGCTGCTAGTGCTTTTGTCACTTTCATCCTTTTTTGTTTTCTTCCCTATTGGTGTTTCTTCCTCTTTCTTTGTGCTCTTTGCCCTCTTGGTAGTTATTTCTCCCTCTTCAGTCACTTTCCCCTTTTTTTCCTTACGAGGTTCAAATTCAAAACTTGTTTTTTTTCCGTCTAACTTAAGGTAAGCTGAGAACTTTCTTCCTTTTTTAGAAATGAATCCAACAAGCAGATCTGTCTTACCAGTCTCTGCCAACTTCACAACCTGCTCACGTGGAATAGGAAGCTGCAAAATGATCTTTCCAGTGCGGAAGTCACAACTCTTCTCTGCACCAACAGAACGATCACAAACGTAGGAATTCATTCCATCACGAAGCATGCCTACCTTACAAACTGGGCATGGAGCCACAATCTCAGCATTGCGAATAGCTTCTTCTGCAGCAGCATCTCCTTCTCGTTCGCCAAAGGAAAACTTGGTTTTAAATTCTTCATCAAGGAGAATAGTAGCTGCAAAGAGTTTTCCAAAACGGCTACGGAAACCTTCGAGAGGACCAACCGTACGTTTTTCTAGTAGTTCTTGAACCTCTGAACGTTCTAGAGGACGGCTTGCCAGCGATTTCCAAACACTTAATCCACAATGACGACATTTAAAATTACGCACATTCTCTTTGAAAGGACCTTGGCCACATTGAGGACATTTGACCTCAAGATCAGGAAAGACCCCAGTATCGGCATCGTCATGAAATCCTTTAGCTTTCTCCACAATTTCACGAGTAAACTTACGAATCTCTTCCATAAACTCAGGACGTTTCATCCCTCCTGCTTCCATTCCTTTGAGCTTAAATTCCCACTCGCCGGTCATTTCTGGAGAGGTCAGCGCTGCCACCCCCATGTGGTGAAGGAGATGGATTAGAGCAATACCTTTACCAGTTGCAGAGAGATCACGACCTTCGCGTAAAATATAACCATCAAGCAAAAGCCCTTCAATAATTGCTGCACGAGTTGCCGGTGTGCCAAGGCCACGTTGACTCATGGCATCACGTAACTCTTCATCTTCCACAAGTTTTCCAGCACCTTCCATAGCGCTGAGCAAAGTGGCTTCGTTAAAACGAGCTGGAGGACGTGTCTGCGCTTCACGCAACTCGACAGATTCTGTAACGGCTCCTTCATTTTTACCAGCAACAGAAGCAACAGGAACCAATATTTTATCTTGCCCCTCATCATCGCCTGCCACCTTTTTTCCATAGACCGCAAGCCAACCAGGATCGGTCATCACTTTTCCTTCGCTCTTAAATGACTCTCCTACAACTTGAGTAATACGAGTTGTTACATCAAAACGAGCTGCTGGATAAAAAACGGCAATAAAACGCTGTGTTACCATTTGATAGAGTTTGAACTCCATCTCATCGAGCTTTTCAATCGAAGATCCTGTCGGAATAATAGCATGGTGATCGGAAACCTTGGCATTATTAAAAACACGGCCAGTCTTAATCACCCATCCTTTTTGGAGCGCAAGCGCTGCATGGCCTTTTAAGGAAGGATCGTCTATCTTGCCTAACGTTGTCTTAACCACAGAAAGTGTATCTTCGGGAAGGTAACGAGAATCTGTTCTTGGATAAGTCAACACCTTGTGATGTTCATAGAGACGTTGTGCTAGCTGAAGCGTTCGTTTGGCACTTAAACCAAAGCGACCATTAGCTTCGCGCTGTAACGTGGTCAGATCGTAAAGTAAAGGAGAGGCCTGTGTGGTTGATTTTTTCTGCTCTTCGATAACACCAGGCTGACCTTGGCACTTATTCACAAGTGCTAACGCTTTTTCTTTATCCCAGAGACGCTCTGCGCGTTTATCTTCTTCCTCTCCTTTTTTGAAATTAGGATCAAACCAACGACCAGGATAGATTCCTGCAGTAACGGAAAATTCTCCATGAACTTCGAAATAGGTCTTTGGCTCAAAAGCACGAATTCGCTCCTCTCGTTCCACAAGAATTGCAAGCGTTGGCGTCTGCACACGTCCTACAGGAGTAAGTTGAAACCCTCCACCACCCGAATTAACTGCTGTAAGAGCACGAGTACTATTAATACCGACAAGCCAATCACTCTCTGCACGGCAAACAGCAGCAGCAGCAAGCGGCTCCATTTCACTCTCCTGACGAAGATGAGCAAATCCTTGGCGAATCGAATCTGCCGTCATCGATTGAAGCCACAATCGCTTCACTGGTTTATGCACTCCCGAAAGCTGCATGATATTATGAAAAATCAACTCTCCTTCACGGCCAGCATCGCAAGCATTGATGACGGAAGTAACATCAGGACGTTTCAATAGTTTTTTAACTAAAGCAAAACGATCTGCAGAACGAGCAATCGGCTTAAGATCGAAATCATCTGGAATAATAGGAAGCGAAGCTAATCCCCAAGGAATCCCTTTCCCCTTGGTCATACTGCTTGGCAAAGCTAACTCCACAAGATGACCCACCGCAGAGGTAATGATAAAATCATCCACATCAAAAAAATCGGCCCTTGCTTTAATTTTACCTCCTAAGGCCCGAGCCAAATCGGCGGCAACGCTCGGTTTTTCTGCGATAACAAGGGTGTAGCCGTTCAACCCCCTCTTCTTCGAAAGAGGGGTCTGAATAAAATGATCAGCTTGTTTACTGGTAGAACGATTTAATTGCATATATTTTTTCCGTGGTGACTGTTTCTGGAAAAATAACTTCTGTCAATAGAGATCTTGTTACTACCAACGTCTATGAAGACGTTGGCAGTGTTTAAAGGTTTAAATGTTTAAGGGTTTAGAGGAAAGTTTTTCTGTGCTCCCGCATTGATCCTCTGTGAGCTCAAACTGAATTGAAGAAAGAAAATAGCCACAAAAGAACACAAAGAAACACAAAGAGCCAGAACACAAAAAAGAATTTTTATAAAAATTCTTTAACAAATTTAAGAACTCAAGATAAAGAATGTTCGCTATCGTAACAAATAAGAGAGGTTAAGATCCTGCTTTAACATAGAACACCAATAGCGACGAAACAGCTTAGGCTAACTAATTAATCAAGTTCATCGCCAAGTTTCTTTTTTTTGTGTTTCTTTGTGTTCTTTTGTGGCTATTCCTTCTTTCAGTCTTTCAGTTCAGTTTGAGCTCACGATCCTCTAAACTCCTCACCCCCTAAACTCCTAAACAACTACCAAAGTATCTACCTTGGTTACGATATCTTGAATATATGTGCAGGATGTGTTTGAGGATTTAGTGAAATAAAATTGCTCGCTCCTTTCCAATAATAACTCTCTCCGCTCAGAAGATCTTCGATACGATAGGAAGCATCATACGATAGTCCAAGTTCGTGGAGAGGTACTTCGACAACACCTGATTGGGCATGAAAGGGATCTAGATTCACTGCAATTAAGAGATGATCTCTATTATTTTCAGAACGCTTAAGATAAAAAATAATAGAAGCGTTATTGCAAAAACAAAATTGAAGATTGTTTGTTGTTTGAAGAGCAGAATAAGTTTTGCGTATCTGATTAAGCCGCGTTATCCATGCTTTAATATTGCCAGGGGCATTCCAATCACGCTCTTTCAATTGGTATTTTTCTGAATCAGCATAATCCTCACGTCCTAGCACCGGCGTATTTTCACAAAGCTCAAAACCGCTATAGATACCATAGAGTGAGGATAGGGTTGACGCTAGCACCGCTCTAATAAGGAAAGCAGGCCGTCCTCCTTCTTGAAGATAATAAGGAAGAATATCAGGAGTATTGGGAAAAAGATGAGGACGAAAATAGTTTTTCATCTCTGTTTGTGTCAGCTCTGTAAAATATTCCTCTAATTCCTGCTTGGTATTACGCCATGAAAAATAAGTATAACTTTGAGTAAATCCCACCTTTGCTAACACCTTCATCATAGGAGACCTCGTGAAAGCCTCACTTAAAAAGATTGTATCAGGATATTTCTTCTGCACTTGAGCAATCACCCATTGCCAAAAAGCAACCGGTTTAGTGTGAGGATTATCAATACGAAAAATACGAACTCCACGCTCTGCCCAAGTCATGAGAACATCACGCAGCTCATTCCAGAGCTCTTGCCATGAGTCAATATTAAAATTTAAAGGAAAAACATCTTCATATTTTTTGGGAGGATTTTCCGCATATTTAATGGATCCATCAGGCCTATGAAAAAACCATTCAGGATGGTTGGTCACATAAGGATGATCAGGAGAACAGTTGAGAGCAAAATCGAGTGCCAATTCCATTCCTCGCTCTTTAATTTCTTTAAGAAGCCATTCAAAATCAGCTAGCGTTCCCAGTGTTGGTTCAATCTCACAATGCCCTCCTGCAGCCCCTCCAATAGCATAGGGAACACCAGGATCGTCTGGCAAACAAATCAAGGAGTTATTACGTCCTTTGCGTCCTGTAATGCCAATAGGATGAATAGGAGGGAAATAGATGACATCAAATCCCATCGCCTTGGCATCATCAATGCGAGCCAGACAATCACGAAAGGTAGATGCATGTGTAGCCGATCCTTTAGCTGAACGAGGAAAAAATTCATACCATGCTGCAAAGTTGGCTCGAAGACGATCCACTCTCACCGTAAGCGACGGTTCATAACAAGTAGAAAAAGAACGATCAGGCCATTGTCGCATGATGGAGAGAAGCGGCTCATCAGCAATAATGGCATTGAGTTCTTGAAGCGAAAGATCAGTTCCCTTTTCTAGCCGAAGGGCATAGGATTCTAGCTTCTCCAAATCGGAAGGAGATTGATATTTTTGTGAACCTCCTTGATGAATTAGACTTCTTTCCATAGCCAGACGCACAAGAACCGCTCCTTCCAAAACCTCCACGGAAAAATCCGTAATACCTCCATCAATTTTTTCCTCTACCTCCTCCAACCAAGACTCAAAAGCATCACCCCACGCTTCAATGGTATATTCTGTTAAACCAATTTCTTGTACCTGAAAAGAGCCCTTCCAACGATCATTCCCCATCGCCTCCATAGGAGATTCTTGCCATGGTACTGAGGCAGAAGAACGCCATTTCACCACCGCACGCACAATATCATGCCCTTCTTTAAAAATAGTGGCCTCAATCACGACCCACTCACCAGTAATCCTCTTAATAGGAAACTTTCCTCCATCAATGACAGGAGAAAGAGCTTCGATAATAACAGTGGGAAAAGGGGCATTCATTATTAGAAAATTAACAGGGATGGAAGTGATGAGTATTAAAAGGATAACAGAAAATCAACCTTCAACGGAGGGGGACTGAACGGTTTTCAGTAAATCAGCAAGTTCTTCCAAGCTATCCTCAGGATACAGCTTGGTTAAGACCTCTTGTAAGCTCACCAGTGCAGGCGCAACATGATGCCGAAAGTGAGGTTTTCCTCGATGAAGACTTAAGAATCCATAAGCACCAAGAGCCTGCATAAGGCGTTGCGCGGCACATTGCCAAAAGATTTTTTCGAAATCAAAGCTAAAAGCAATACCTGCGGAATTCATGAGTTGTTGGTAAAAAGAGAGTAAGTAATCGCGCTCCTTCGATGAAAGCTTCACGTAAGGATCAAAAAGAAGTGAGGCGACATCATAGGGAGCAAGACCCAAGCGAAGGCCTTGAAAATCGATCAACCATGCCTCTCCTTGATGCAGCATGACATTTTGAGACTGAAGATCACGATGAATAAGTTGTCGCGGCTGTGTTGCCAAATCGACAGCTAATCGCTGCAACGAGTCTGAAAGAAAGAGTCTTTCCCTTTCTTTCTCTCCAACCCCGAAAAGACCACCCAAAGCATGCTCTAAAAAATACTCTTGCTCCCAACGATAAAGCTCCTCATTAAATTCTTTCTGCAACATAAGACCTGCTTTCATCGGCTCACTTTGAGGAATTTGATGCAGAAGCGCTACCTGCTGAAATGTTGATTCATAAAGCAGACGTCTCTTCTCCCAAGAATCTTCACGATGCGACCATAGATCTTCTTGCCCCAAATCTTGTAACCAAAGCAATCCTTCCTCTGACTGATGCTTGATAACCTGAGGAACATGAATGCCATGATGTCTTAGAAAAAGAGCACAGGCCGCATAATGGGCATTCTCTTCACGCTCCCCAGTATAATGAACAAGAATGATCGAGGATCCATTTAATGCGATGAAGCGATAGAACTTCCGACCAGAACCTCCATGCAGAATGGGGCTCATCGTCGCTCCCTCAAACTCAGGAAAGCACTCCGCTGTTTTTTTTAAAAGTTGATCGCAGGCGTTCAGATCCTTGTCCAAGGAGGACGGATCTGAAGCAAATGATTGTGCTGCGAAGGTGTTATGTAAATGCATTGTATAGTTTAAACTCGTTACCCGTTACTCCTTACCCTTTACTTGCTTTTTTATCCATCTCTGTTCTTTTCCCACGATGGCCTCAGAGAGGATCGTATGAGGGGCAACAATAGCTCCCGGCAAAATGATACAATCTTTAAGCCTTGTCCCCTGACCCACTTGAGCTTCCGGACCAACAACAACCATACCTTCCATTTCCACAGAGGAAGCAATGCTAGCTGTAGGGTGAATCGCTTCTGGCCAAGATTTATCAGCTTCCGTGAGATAAGATGGTTTCCATTGCTCTCTTATAATCCTACGGTGCGTTTCAAGATAAGCTTCGGGAGTTCCAAGATCATTCCAGAAATGATCCCGCTTCACAAACCCTCCCACCCGATGATGAGCCCTAATAACCTTACTCAGTGCTTCAATAATAGAAGCAGGACCTTCAGGTTCAATCCAATCCAGTAATTTTGGCTCCACTGCAGCAACCCCACCATAAACAAAGGCTTTCCCTCCTTGTGCCTTATCTCCTCCCAACAATCCTCTAAGATCACGCACGTTATTATTCTCCTCATCGTAACAAATATTGGCCACACCACCACCCTCCAGTAGCAATAAAGTAGCCATCGCACCACTTGCACGATGATGATCTAGCAACTCCTTAAAAGGAATATCCGTTAATGTATCACCGTTATAGATGAGAAATGTTCCTTGATTTAATAGATGCCGCGCATTGCGAAGTGTTCCCCCTGAATTGAGAAGCACTGGTTCATGAAAGATAGAAAGAGGATAGCCTCGATAGCTACCTAGTCCATGACGTTCTACAGAAAACTCTCGAACAAACACTTCCGGAAGATAATGAGTATTTAAGGCAATCTGATCCACTCCTGCTGCCAAGAGACTATCAAAGGCAAAAGTAATAAGTGGCTTATGAAATATAGGAATAAAAGATTTAGGAACCTCATACGTAATTGGTCGCAGCCGTGTGCCCAATCCTGCAGCTAAAACAAAGGCGTTCAGTTTGGAATCCATAGTAAGACTTACTCTGTCACGAAGTAACCAAAAATCAACTTAAACTTAAACTTATAACTTAAACTAACATTCGGCCTATTGGCCGAATAGTTACGACAAAAGCAGTCTCATTGGTACCATATCACTCTCTATAAAACCGTGATGCTGATAAAAACGACGAGCCTTCTCTTCTAATCGATCCGTTAAGAGCGTAATACGAAGAAATTGTTTTTCCCGAGCATACTCAAGTACATATTCTAACAAGAGACTTCCATAACCTTGACCACGATGATCTCGATGAATAACGAGATCTTCAATTAAAAGCACAAATCCACCTTCTGCCGTGCTTATCGTAATGAGCATATTAATCATTCCAATAATACGCTGATTATTACGAAGAACAAAAATGCGTCCTCGATTAGGTTGTTCTAAAATCAATTGAAGACCTCTCATCTGTTTTGTAGGATCAGGAATAAAATCGGCCTCTTGAGTAAAGAGGTCCAACAGTAGCTCCACCAGTTCTGGCAAATCATCAAGTGTTGCTGATTCGATTTTAAGAGGATTAGGCATAAAAGGTTGCTATCAATGGCACTTTATTTCTGCGAAATAAAGTGACGTTGATAAAATTGACAGTACTTGCAATCCAACCACCATTTAAGAGTTTAGAAAACAACTTCATTGCTCTAGTAAGTTAGCAAGAGCTGTTGAGGATATTTCATGAGCAAGAGGTCAGTGAGTTCAATTCCTTGTCTGTCATGATTACTTGGGTTGACATGGTTCTCTCCTACTTATCACGATGTTTGTTTGGTTGCAATAGTCTTTTGTGCTGTGTATAAAATAGAATCTTCGATGACACGAATTTTACCAACGTCACTTTATTTCTACGAAATAAAGTGACGTTAGTAGTTACCTAATAACTTAAACTAACTATTCGGCCTGTTGGCCGAATAGTTACATCCCTGTTTTTTCATGCCTGCTCCTCACAAAAAAATATCACTTTTTAGCGCAACAGCATTAAGTGCGACAGCTATGGTCGGTTCAGGATGGCTCTTTAGCGCTCAACTCAATGCACGACTAGCTGGAAATTATGCTTTTCTGTCATGGTTTTTAGCTGCCGTCCTTGTCATGGCTATTGGTCTCTGCCTCTCTCAAGTAGTCGCTGTTTATCCAGTGCGAGGTGCAACCACACGTTCCAGTGCCTTATCACACAATCCTATTTTTGGAATGCCCTTTGCATTTTCCAATTGGTTTGGCTTGATGGTTTGTGTAGCTACCGAAGCTCAGGCAACCACTGAGTATTTGTCAGCCTATATGAAAAATAATAGCCTTATGGATGTTATGGGATTAACGTTTTATGGAAAATCTCTGGCTTTAGGCATTTTATTTTTATACTTGGTCATTAACTTCTACGGGATCAAACTTCTCTCCAAAGTTAATAATGTTGTTACTGTTTTAAAAATATTTACTCCTCTCTTTGCAATTATTCTCTTTTTAATTACTAAATTTGATAAAAGCAATTTCCAGCTAGCTACTAATAGCATCTACCATGCCAGTTCAACACTAACGGCTATTGTAGGAGCGGGTCTAATTTATTCTTACAACGGATTTCAGCTAGCTGCGGCCTTCGCTAGTGAAATTAAAAACCCTAAACGTAATGTCCCTTTATCCATCATCATTTCTATCTGTTTAGTCATGGTCGTTTACATGGCCTTACAACTCTCCTTCATGGGAGCTGTGCCACATGCAATGTTAGCAGGCGGTTGGGCATCACTGAACTTGCATTCTCCCCTAATGAACTTAGCTCTACTCTTAGGTCTTAATTTCCTAGCCTTGTTATTAACTGCCGACAGTGTGATTAGTCCTTCAGGAACAGGTTATGCTTACCTTGGAGCTTCCGCTCGCATGTTCTATGCTATGGCCACAGAAGGCCAAATGCCCAAATGGAGCATTGGAAAACTTAATCCTATCTACAATATCTGCAGACGATCGTTACTTCTCAACTGGATCTTAATAGCACTCGTCCTCTGGAACTCCCAAAGCTGGTCGACATTAATGCTTGTTGTTACGGGATATAATCTTATTGGCTACATGGCAGCTCCTATCAGTATGGGAGCCATTAAACCTCAGACACGAATCTTTGGTGCGATTGTCTTCACCACCTTAGGATTAATCATGACCACCATCCCAAAACATGATCTCTTCATGATGAATTTATCACTCATGGTATTAATGTTCATTTACGGGGGAATTCAGTTAACAAAGAGACTTCATTGGCAAACACTCCTTGCCCTTATTGCTCCATTTATGGTCTACCTTTGGTTAATTTATTTCTATCAAAATCTAGTCTATGTTGGCTCTGTTTCCCTTCTTTTTTATCTTATCATCACCCACACAAGGTATGTTCTGTTTTGTAAAGCTCATAAAACAGAAAGCCATTTCCTTGAGGATGATTTCGGAGCGTTAGAGGGGAATTAAGCAGAAACAAATAGCCACAAAAGAACACAAAAAAACACAAAAGAAGAAGTGAAGGATAAAGAGTAACTGACACTGATTGGGAAGCAGAGATATCTCGGATTCTATTTTTTGAAATGAAAGTTTTTCGGGAATACCCCTTTCGAAACTCTAATTTATTTCCGATCTTAAAAAATATTCTTTCCCCACTTTACTCTTCAATTGCCTATACTTCGCATAGTCATAAATTGATATTTTTTACACTTCTATTTTTGCCTCTAGCAAGGCGGAAGAGTGCAGCGCTATGCAAGGCATAACGTAATCGATGACAACGCAGCTAGAGTTAAAAAGGGCTTGTAAAAATCTCAATTTATGACCGCGTGCAGTATAGTTACCCCTCCTTCCTATGACTTTTTCGCTCCCAAAGAAATCGTTACTGATCACGTATTGCGTCTTTGCTACGTTCAACGTGCAGTCTCTTTTTGCTCAAAACCATGAAATTGTAGGAGCAATTATCGACGAATTAATTGATGCCGTTTTTACCATGCTAGCAAGAGAAGAGTTTCTTGAAAGAAAAGAGTCTTGCGATATTCTTTGTCGCACCATTAGCTCCAATTCTATGAATGAAATCAATAACCCATCAATTGATCCCACATTACAAATAGATACTCCATTAACTAGTTTTAACCTTAAGACCAGCAAAGATGAGGAAAAAGGCTTTCGTGACAACAAGGCTATTACTCCAGTTCCAGAACATCTTTCTTTTTCATCTCATCCAGAAGAAATAGATTCCTCGTTCCAAAAAGAAAATCTGCCTCCAAGATCGAAAGCACACGTCTCTTTTTCTTTTCCTTCTAATCAAGAAGAGGAAACAGACCCTTTCCCTTCCTCTCCTATTAAGAACATTCGTTCACAAAAAACACCCTCCCCTGAAATAAAAGAGCAAAAAAAATTAACGAGAGCGTTACAAGATTGGTGCAGCAAAATTGAATCAGAAGCCGCTATTCTTCCTGAAGAAGAGATAGACGTTTCGACGAAAAGAGCCGCTATTTATGCTCAAGGCTACTCTAAAGTAAAAGAAAAACTTCATGCTCTTCTCTCCTTAATCGAAAATAATAGCACGTTACAAAATGAACAGTCCGTAAAAACACTCGCCGATGCCGCTGGCAATTTAATTATCATCGCATCTAGAACTGTTGCTACAGAAAATGTAAAACCTATTAAGGAACACTACCACTTTGGTGATAATTCCCTTGAAATTCCCGTTGAAATTCTTTCTAAAGAAGAAACAATACCTATTGAAGATAGCGAAGCTAGTATAGCTGTCAGTAGAACTATTAATACTCTTCAGGATCTTCAAGAAGCAAAGAACGTTTTTAATGCTTCAAATCCTGAAATTATAAAAGTTCTTAACAAGAGTCAAAGGCTGAGAGCTTATCGAGCTTATTTACTAGCAAGGATCAAATGTAAAAGCATTATCAAAAAAAAGGAGTTTCTTTTAAAAAATTCTAATACTTCATCAGAAACATTGGCTCAAGTTACCTTAGAACATGAAAAAATATTGGCCTCTGAAAAAGAACATGATGATTTTATTCATTACAATTTTAGTTTGGAAAACACTCTTTCTGATCCTGAAGAAGCGAAGAGAAAAGCTATTGATGACATTATAACAATATCTCGTACTAGCTTAGAAGTTGCTGATCAACTCATAGAAATGCTCCACTCTCGAAAAATTTCCTGAGCTCTACAAAGAAAGTTTAAAAATATGAAAAAATATGAGCGATAATAGAATTGACTCATCAAGAATTACCGAAGCTCCTTGGACAACGACGACTAATGCTCAAATAGCAATAGA
Source organism: Chthoniobacterales bacterium (assembly GCA_035287205.1). Lineage (GTDB taxonomy): Bacteria > Verrucomicrobiota > Verrucomicrobiia > Chthoniobacterales > UBA6821 > CAIWMF01. Next base: position 12,444 of record DATEBV010000056.1, read on the forward strand.
TTCTCTCTCGTCCCATGAAGAGCATTCTCCTGCTACTACTCGACATATTCCTCGTGCTATGAATCACTTATCTACAATAGATTCTGCAAGTGATCGATCAAGCAATAGTTCTGACACTAGTTTATCCGACTCCTCTACCTCCTCTACCTCCTCAACTCCTTCTCGTCCTGAAACAGACGACACCAAGGAATCTAAAAAGTAGCCGTTCAGTCGTCAGGCAGCAGAAACACTGACCTCTTTTTTGTGTTTCTTTGTGTTCTTTTGTGGCTATTTCTCTTTCATCGGAACTTCCTCTGCAATTCCACCTCTGAAAGCTGGATCATCGTTGGGCGCCCTGAAGGAGTAGCATAGGGTAACTCCGAAGAGAGCAGATCATTAATGAGTACACGAGCTGGAGCTTCGCCTTCAGGCAACTTAGCGGCCATAGCGGTCATACGACTCACGGACTTTGCTAGTGCTTCTTCCATAAGAACAATACCTTTCCCTGCCTTGCTTCCAGCATGACCACTTTTAGATTCTTCCTTTTGAAGATCATCAATCAGTTGATGAAGAAGTATCGCTACAGGAACGTCTGAAAGAAGCGCTGGGAGCGTATCAATTTTAACACTCTGACTCGCACCTCCTCCTTTTTTAGCTCCAAAAGACTCTACTTCCAATCCTGCGATAGCCAACAACCCTTGATGAGCCTCAATCCATGCTGCCTCAGCAGGAGAAACTTCTATAATTTCTGGGATAAGAAGCCGTTGGCTCTCTGTTGTTCTCGTCGTGAGCGCCTTGCGAAGCTTGTCATAGGTTAGTCGCTCTAGCGCTGCCTTGATTTCCAGAAGCACAAGGCCAGCATCTTCCTCAAGCAAAAGATAACGTTGCCCAAGACGACCGATATAGCGAAATTTTTGGCTCTTCACCTCATTGAAAGAAACCGCAGCCTTTGGAGATATTAGACTTCCTTCCAAACTCGCTGATACTGATGAAGTGCAAGGAGACGACGGCGCACAGGAGTTGAGTGTATATAACATACTCGATGCTCCGAGCACCGGCGCGACGCCGCAGTTCGCGGTATCAGTAGAGTTTCGAAGGAAGTCTATTTCTTCCACAGGAAAAGAAGAAGACTGTTTCCCTCCCCATGCTCCAGGTAGTTCCTCAACACGACTCTGAAAGGACTGCCTCGAAAGCCATGAGGAAGAGGAGGCAAGGGGCGTCTCCGTATAAGAACGCGCCACATCTTTAAGAGATTGTGATGCTGCCATCTCCTGAGAAAAATTCCCCACTACATGACGTGCTGCTCGTAAAGCCGCCTCTTTAATCTTTCCTGGTTCTTGAAAACGAACCTCTCTTTTTGCCGGATGGACATTGCAATCGATAGTACTTAAATCACATTCAAAAAAGAGAACCGCCTGAGGATGCAATCCCTTTGCTAAAATACCATCACAAGCTTCTCGTAACGGCTGCGAAAGAACATTGCTTCGTACCATACGTCCATTAACAAAGAGCATTTGATGAGAACGGTCAGGACGTCCCTCTCCAGGACGGGCAAAGAATCCATAAACAGTAACTCCGTCCACCTCTATTAGGGGTACTTCTGTCATGCGTTGTAAAAATGATGCCCCATAGAGATCTTGCAACCGAACTGCCAAATTATCAGTTGCTGCAAGACGAAAAACTTCTTGAGTGTCGCGCAAGCAAGTAAAGGCAATTTCAGGATGAGCAACAGCTAAAGTTTGAAATTGCTGGATAATATGAGCCGCTTCCGTTTGTTCTCCTTTGAGAAACTTCCGTCGCGCTGGCACATTATAAAAAAGATCACGAACTTCCATCCGTGTACCATAAGACTCTCCACTATCCTTCACCTCCATCACCTTTCCCCCATGCACTTCAATCTCTGTTCCAGGAGCTGCAGCAGTACTGTCACTAGAAGAACGTTGACGCGTGATCAGACGAAACTGTGAAACACTAGCAATACTAGGGAGTGCTTCTCCTCGAAAACCGAGCGTTCCAATCGTCATAAGATCTTCAGAAGTTCGGAGTTTGCTCGTTGCGTGACGCTCTAATGACAACAAAGCATCAGAACGATCCATGCCGCATCCATCATCGGTAACACGTAAGAGTCCCACCCCGCCACGCTGAAATTCCAGCGTAATGCGCTTGGCTCCTGCATCGATGCTGTTTTCAACAAGCTCCTTGGCCACTGACGCAGGTCGTTCAATAACCTCTCCTGCAGCCACCTGACTTGCCAATACATCACTTAAAAGACGAATAGTACCCATGGCAGGCGTTCAGATCCCCTCCTTCGGAGGACGGATCTGAACCAAATGAGCCGACTGCGAAGTAGTAGTGTGAGTATAATGCATAGTTTGTTGAGAAGCCAATGAACAGCCTTTCATAGCATGTGATCGAAGGTTCGTCCATTTTATACCTTTGTCGAATGAATTTTAGGATTTTTTTACGCAGGAGTTTTTGGGGCTAGCCAGACGTCAGAGCGTGCTGCTACTCAGGTAACAGTAGCGATGACAACGCCGCTAGCGCCAAAAAGAACCAGTAAAATTTTCTGAAATTCATTCGAGAAAGGTATAGAAACAACACAAGACTATTGCACATCACTTTATTTTGCAGAAATAAAGTGCGCGTGCGCATACTACCACAAGATAACTTTTACTTTCTCACTTTAGAGGATTATTATTATTTTCAGATCAAAACTTCAAACTTCTATACCTTTGTCGGATGAATTTTAGGATTTTTTTACGCGGGAGTTTTTGGGGCTAGCCAGACGTCAGAGCGTGCTGCTACTGAGGTAACAGTAGCGATGACAACGTTGCTAGCGCCAAAAAGAACCAGTAAAATTTCCTAAAATTCATCCGACAAAGGTATATCTCCCATCTTGTAAACATTCGGTTAACCCAATCGGTAAAATTTATTTAGCGGTCTTAGGATCCTTTACTGAAGTGGTTTCAAAAGCAAAAATTAAGGGCGAATAAAAATTTCCGCTTCACTTTTTACCCTGTCACGAAGTGACCAAAAATCAACTTAAACTTAAACTTATAACTTAAACTAACTATTCGGCCTGTTGGTCGAATAGTTACCCTATCTCCTAATTTGATGATCCATATTACCGAACAAGCAGCAAAACAACTACGGACTCTTGCTGCAGAAAAAATGAGTTCCGAGAAAATCGGTTTGCGTCTTGCTATAGAAAAAGGAGGGTGTGCAGGACTTCAATACTCCATGATTCTTGGTCCAGGACAACTTGGCGACGAACTTTTCGACCGCGAAGGAGCAATAGTCTTTGTTGAGGCCGCAAGCCTCCCTCAATTTGAAGAATGTACGCTCGACTATGAAGATGGTCTAACAGGAAGTGGTTTTCGAATTATGAATCCTCGTGCTGTCCGCAGCTGTGGTTGCGGAACCTCTTTTGAACCAAAGAAAGAGAAAGAATAAGGAAGGAAATAGCCACAAAAGAACACAAAAAAACACAAAAAAGAAACTTGGCGATAACTTGATTTATTAGTTAGCCTAAGCTGTTTCGCCACTATTGGTGCTCTATGTTGAAGCAGAATTTCAATTCCTACTCCCTTGATTTTTCACGATAGTTAACATTCTTTATCTTGAGTTCTTAAATTCGTTAAAGAATTTTTATAAAAATTATTTTTTTGTGTTCTGGTTATTTGTGTTTCTTTGTGTTCTTTTGTGGCTATTCCCTTCTTTCTTCCTTTTACTTCAATTCGTTCAGTTTGAGCGCACATGAATTTCTCTTGAGAGATAGTCTCCAACAATCAATACTCAACTTGAAGCGTTTTTATACTGCGCGCGGGAGAGATCGTCCTTTCAACTTTTCAACCCTTCAACCTTTCAACACTACCAACGGTACGTTGGTAGTCCAACATGTCTAAAAAATTCACCAGTTTCTATAGTGTAGCGCGACGACGTGCTGGTAGTCATGGGGCTGATAGTATGTTTGGATGGACTATTTTTATTTTCCTCCTAATGGGTTTTGCCCTTTTCTGCTGGATGGGAAGTTTCTACATCTTTGGACATCCAGAAAAGGCTTCTAATTACCGTCTCTTAAAACGCCTTCATAAGCTGGAGGAACCCCAACGATTTGAAATTACCGCAGCACCACGAGGTGAATTTCTCAAGCCTGGTCAACTCTTAGAACGTTTTGGTCATCTTGCACCACCTGATATGGAACAAACGAATGGAGGTCTCCTTCGTAATTTTCTTCGAAATTATCATCAAACACACGATCTTGTTCCCTATGCAGTCGGCACCTACAAAGTACTTGCGGCCTTCCCTCTGACTGAGAAAAATTTCTTTTACCCTGGCATGGTCGCTCTTTTGCAAGCGATTGAACAACCAGAAATCCTTCTTGAACAAGCCTTCACCTCCGATATTAAAAATCTCTCCGCATTGGAGAAAGCCCTTCAAAGTGGTCAGGAGATTAAATTAGAAAAACCTTCGGATCTCTCAGCCATCATTTTTAGTGAACGACTCAGCGATGGAAGGATCAAATTAACTACCATGCCTCTCCTCTATGGTACTTATGGAGCCAAACAAGATACATCAAGTTTTTCGTTGGAGCCTCCCTCCCAGCTCAATATTGAGGCAGGCCTCCCCCTCTTAACTAAAAAAGAAATCGCCTCTGCTGATGAACAATATGCTGATTACCGAGAAAAAATGGGGCTTTCTAAGACTTCAAAAAATCCTAAAGGAACAGCAACCCCAACAACTACTCCATCTCAACTTGCACGCATTCCTCTTGAAACAATAAATCCTGCTACTCCTTCTGAAGCCTTTTCAAAAAAAACAGTATCTCTATCCTCCCTTTTACCAATCACAAGATTATCTCAAGTCACGGAAACTTCTCTGCCTTTCATAGCTCGAGCGATTCCTGTTCATGAACCAACCGTACTACCAGCGATTCCTATTACCTCCTCTGCCATTCCGATGGCATCTGCCATACCGATCAGACAAGCAACACCTGTTGATGCACCTAACTCATCTCTTCCCTTAAAACCAACTAACGTTCTTACAACGACACCTCTCCCCTCTCCTACTCCCGTTGCAACTGCAACACCTACTACTGTCAGTAACGCTTCCGCAACCAACACTCTCCTCTCCTTCTCCTCACCAGCTCCTCCTCTTGCAGGAACAAATATGCCACTTCTAGGAGCAACACCGATCGAAAATACCTCTGGTGGAATATGGGCTACCTATGATCCTGGTAAAATGCCTCGAGGACGTCTGGTATCAGGCTCCGAAATACCAAATCTTGCAACCCAAGGCCTCGCTGGAGAACGTCTCTACCTCCAAGGAAATTTTGCCGTTACTGCTTCTGGTCAAGATCGCGCTGTCCTCCGCTATCAATCCTCAGTGAATAATCCCGCTATGGGACGTAATGCAAAAGTGCGAATTATTGTTTCCTACCCCACGGGAACACTTCCTCCTACGGAAGGAGCATCTCTTACTCGTAACCACACACGCCCTTTCATGATCACTGAGGTCAAACGAGGAGAAGATGGAACCATTAATATTTACGTGCGCGAAATTACACATTCCTAGCCGCTTCGCGACTGAAAAAGGAAATAGCCACAAAAGAACACAAAAAGGCACAAAAAAAGAAACCTGTCGAGAATGGACCAGTTCAGTCACTGTATAAACAAGAGTAACGGACTACTCTTCTCCAATCCCCCCCCATAGCTTAGAACTTGTATTCATGCGCTACTGAAGCTGTAAATAACTGAGCTACGTCGATGCACACCCTGTCTAGCAGCTCATGTTCACTCAGTTTTTCTATTTCCCTTCTACTCCTTGCTCTTGGTCAATTTCAGCGAGTATAAACACAGATTCTTTTTTAATATTTTTTCTTTTTTTGTGCCCTTTTGTGTTCTTTTGTGGCTATTAATTCTTTCTTTTATCTTCTTCTATCCAAAATAAACACTGAGTGAATGTTTGACATTTTTGTAATGTTAAACAATGATGTTTCACATGAGAACTGCAAGTATCAGAACCGTTCAACATAGTCTCGCTAAAGTATTGCTTTGGATTGAAGCTGGCGAAAAAGTCATCATTACCAAAAGGAATCAAGCTATTGCAGAAATCAGACCGCTTGAGAAAAAAACCTCCAAAATCAAATGTCCTGATTTTCAAAAACAGCTTCGAGCAACTTTTGCTCATCCGATTCGAGGGATTAGTAATGCAGAACTCATCTCCGAAATGAGGGGAGATCGATGAAACATTACTGCGACACTAGCGTTCTTGCTTCGCTCTATTTAGAGTTCAGCATTACTACTCGGTGTTCGAGAGTTTGTCACATGTGATGTTCGACAAAAATCTTTGGCAGAGCAGGTAGGAATAAAAGTGATTTTTTTTAAATAGAGCAGAATGAGGAGCAGAGTTAGCACTAAGTTAAGGATGATTTAGGATGATTTTGCGTACTACTAACAACCTGTTGGCAAGTAGTTGTAGGTTGTCGGTTGTCAGAAAATTAAGATCGGTACTATTTGTATTCATCCTTAGCACTGTGTAATTCACTTAAGAAGTTGTTATGATTTTTAAATTAATTGATGAACTAAAACCAACTGACAACCGACAACTCTAACGTCTACCTTATTAGTTGCTCCTTTACTGGTTTGGAATAGTCCTAAATTAGCCTTAACTTAGCGCCATAATACTAATTTGTAATTCGAGTGCCTTACCTTCATCCGATTCAGAAATACTTCAGTTCAGTTTGAGCTCATCTTTTTTTGTGCTCTTTTGTGTTCTTTTGTGGCTATTAATTCTTTCTCTCATCTTTTTTTATTCTTGTGAATTGCTCTCGTTCCTTCGCCGATTTTATGCAGGAGGCGCTTTACAACCCAGAGCATGGGTACTACGCCTCGGGACGCGTTAATATTGGAAAACAGGGTGATTTTTTTACCAACGTTAGCATTGGAAAAATCTACGGTCATATCTTGACCTTCGTCTTCCAAGAAGTCTGGGAACGACTAGGAAAACCTCAAGAATTTTTCATCGTCGAGCAAGGAGCCCATGATGGTAGGCTTGCTCATGACATTTTAGAAACGCTCCAAGAAGTACAATCCGAAAGACGCGACTTTGCAGCGAGCATTCACTACTACATCGTTGAGCCACTCCCATTTCATCGCAAACGCCAACAAGAAACCTTAAAAAATTTTACTAATATTGCTTGGGTTTCTACGATCCAAGAACTACCTCTTTTTGAAGGAGTCCATTTCTCTAACGAACTCCTAGATGCTTTTCCTATTCATCTCCTCAGCTGGGATGGCTCTGTATGGCTAGAAAAACGTGTTACTACTAATGATGGCCAGCACTTCTCTTGGATCACTAAACCTATAGAGAATAAAGCACTACACAAGGTGGCTCTATCTCTACCCACCCATCTCCCCATCGGTTTCCAATGGGAAGTCCGTCTTGGAGTGCAACCGTGGCTTGACGACATTGCTAAACGAATGAAACGAGGAGTTATCCTGATTGCGGACTATGGTTATGCTGGTGATGATCGTTTTGCCCCTTATCGTAAGGATGGAAGCATTGCTTGTTATCAAGGCCACCATCGTTATGACAATCCTCTTGAAAAACCAGGACAACGAGATATCAGCGCTCATGTCGACTTTACGGACCTAACCACAAAAGCTCTTGAGACTGGATGGGACATCCTCGGTTATAACGATCAACATCACTTTCTTATCGGTGCCTCCGAACAATGGCTCCGAAGCTTCGAGGAAAAAACACTCGACGCCAGCACCCAAAAAAACCTGCGCTACCTTCGCACCTTACTCCACCCTGAAACTATGGGGCGTCAGTTTAAGTTTCTTGGACTCGGACGCAACATCTTCTTAGAGTCCCCGCTTAGCGCCTTTCGTTATGGTAATCATTTGACTTAATGTAACTACCAACGTCACTTTATTTCTGCGAAATAAAGTGACGTTGATAAAATTGGCAGCACTTGCAATCCAGCCATCATTTAAGAGTTTGGAAAATAACTCTACTGCTCTAGCAAGTTAGCAAAAGCTGCTGAGGATATTCCATGGGCAAGAGGTCAGCGAGTTCAATTTTTTTGTGGAGGGCCAGTTTGATGGAGTCCAAAAGCTCGTAAATTATTCCCTATTTGTGTGGGTGCTTTTACCTCCTCTGGAAAAGAAGCTGTAGTACAAGCCCCACAAGAGCATCTCTTCACTTCTGCTTGATGCTCTGTAACCGTACGCTGAATTTCAGCATCAACGACTTGTCTTTTAATGATGAATTCAGGATTCACATTGGAAGGTCTGCCTCACATTGATGGCATCTTGTTACTTCGTAGCGTTTGACATAATCAGGATGTTCTTCCTGTTCCAATGTCTTGCCTTTATGCCCAACTTGGCCTCCAAA
>DATEBV010000057.1:0-2338 GCA_035287205.1 Chthoniobacterales bacterium
CAACGTCACTTTATTTCTGCGAAACAAAGTGACGTTGATAAAATTAATCGAAGGTTCCATTTTATACACAGTACAAGACTATTGCAAACAAACAAACATCCTGGTAGAAAAGAGAAAGAATCGTAATTCTTCTGAGTTTCCTCCGTCGGAGGTGATCTCTGAACGACGAGGTTACAGATTACAGGCTAACTTTTCACTTAAACTTACTGCGGAGCAGTAAAAACTATGCATAATACATCACACTGCCACTCCGCAGTCGGGTCATTTGGTTCAGATTCGTCCTCCGGAGGAGGGGATCTGAGCGCTACCCCTAATGAACAGTCCTCTCATTTTATTCAGAGCCTGCCTTTGAAAGAGGCGAACTCTGCACGGCTTCGTATGGAAAAGATTGTTAGTCTTTGCAAGCGGCGAGGGTTTGTTTTTCCATCATCGGAAATTTATGGAGGGCTTAATGGGGTGTGGGATTACGGTCCGTTGGGTGTAGAATTGAAACGCAATTTAAAAGATTTTTGGTGGAGGCGTTCTGTTCGTGAGCGAGAGGATGTTGTTGGTATGGATGGAGCAATCCTTATGAATCGTGCTGTATGGCAAGCCAGTGGGCATGAGAATACTTTTTCTGATCCGATGGTTGACTGTAAGACATGTAAGGGACGTTTTCGTGCTGATCAGCTAGAGGCTCTTCCCTGCCCGATGAAGCCAAGTAAAATGGTTGCGACGTGTGAAGGAGAAAAAACAGAACCTCGAGATTTTAATCTGATGTTTAGTACACATGTTGGTCCTATGGCTGATGAGGGAAATAAGACCTATTTACGTCCAGAGACAGCGCAGGCTATTTTTGTACAGTTTCGTAATGTATTAGAAACTTCTAGAAAAAAACTTCCTTTTGGTATTGCTCAGATTGGAAAGGCATTTCGCAATGAAATTAATCCTCGTAATTTTATCTTTCGTTCACGGGAATTTGAGCAGATGGAGATAGAATATTTTTGTCATGCTAAGGATGGTCTTCAATTGCTTGATTACTGGCTTGAAGAACGGCTTCGATTTTATGAAGATATCGGGATTCCTCGTTCTAAAATTCATGTGAAGGATATTCCTGATGGAGAGCGAGCTTTTTATTCTTTAAAGACTTATGACCTAGAATACGAGTTTCCTTTTGGTATTCAAGAGCTCGAAGGAGTTGCTTATCGCACAGATTATGATCTTGCGCAGCACATGGAAAAAAGTGGGAAGCCGCTAGATTATTTTGATGAAGAAACCAAGGAGAAATTTGTGCCTCATGTAATTGAACCAAGTGCTGGCGCTGATCGCACTGTTCTTGCATTGCTGTGCGAAGCTTTTGATGAAGAAGAAGTTACTAATGAGAAAGGAACTGTTGAGATGCGAACAGTACTTCATTTTCACCCTCGCATGGCACCTATTAAGGTAGGAATTTTTCCTCTATTAAAAAACAGAGCAGAATTGGTTGCTAAGGCTAATGCTATTGCTACAGCCTTGCGCCCTTGGATGACGGTTTTTTATGATGAAGCGGGTGCCATTGGTCGGCGTTATCGTCGACAAGATGAAATTGGGACACCTTTTTGTGTTACAATTGATTTCGATACTTTAGGAGAGTCAGGACCAGAACTTGCTGATACTGTAACCTTGCGAGAGAGAGATTCCATGCAACAACGACGTATTCCGATTGCTGAACTGCAAAGCTATTTAATGAGTCAAATTTTTTAAAAAGAAGAAGAATTAACCACAAAGAATAGAACAAAAAGAAAAAATTAACCGCAAAGAACGCAAAGAACGCAAAGAATGAAAAATATTAAAGAACTTGCACTATTGTAAGAGAAACCCTTTTGAAATTCATTTTTAAGAATCTTTCATTTTACAATCTATTCTCTGCGTTCTCTGCGTTCTCTGCGGTTAAATAATTCTGGGTTCTTTGTGCTTTTTGTGGTTAATTTCTTTCAGTTTTTTTCGGTGTAAACGGTGTGGGGAAGCCTTCAGGAAGGCGTAAGGGACGGCCTTTAGGCATTTCAACAAAAGCTAGTAATTGTTGACTAGTAATTAGGAGTGTATTATCTGAAGGGCGGCAGATTTTAAAATGACACCAGAAACGAGCTTTTGTTTTTTCTCCGAGCCAGGCATGAACTTCAAGATGGTCTCCCATAATAGCTGGTCGTCGATAGTCGATTTCTGTGCGGACAATGACAGGAAAAATAGAAGTTTCACGCATGAATTTCCAATCCATACCGAGCTGAAAAGCTAGTTGGGTCCGCGCTGTTTCAATAAAGCGAAGGTAAGCGGTGTTATGAACCACTCCGCCAGTATCGGTATCAAAGAACATAACTTG
>DATEBV010000058.1:0-5151 GCA_035287205.1 Chthoniobacterales bacterium
TTCCAGTAATATTATCCTCTTCATCACTGGTATCTCCAGTACTTTTAAACCCTCCCGTAGGTTGAAATTTTTTAGGTCCTCCTCCTCTTAATCTCAGAACTTGATTGGAGGAAGAACTTGAAGAGACGGTCGTTTCAACACCATTTTTCCGTACTCCTACTCCTTCAATCATTACTCTCTCAGCTGTGACAGCGTTTCCTCCAAAAGCTTTTCCTATAGCTTTGGTTCCCTCTTCAATCGTTAATGGATCCATCATTAAGTAACAACTCATATCTTGATCTGAGTTGTTGCAGTTCGCAGTGGATTCAACTCGTTGGGCATTATCTTGCGCGAGAAGAAGGCTAGAGCTTGCTGAAACGGCAAGAAGGAAGAGAGGTATGATTTTTTTCATAGAGCTAACTGGCCAACAGGCCGAATAGAGGCTGTAGGCTATAGGTTGATTAATACGCTGATCAAGATTTAAGAGATCGCACTGATGAGTCTATTCTCTATCACATTTTACCGATAAGTTAACCGAATGCTTACAGTTAACTTATATTAAATCGTTCAGCCATCGCTACGCGATAACGAAGATAAAAGTAACAAAAAACAAGTCATTGGTAAAGAGCAACGAGCAAGCAAAATTTTTAGCAATCACTCAATCAAAAACTGGTCTTAAAACTCGCTGAAGCTGATGAAGGGCAAGGAGTCGACGGCGCACAAAAGTTGAGTGTACAGACGTACTCGATACTTTGAGCACCGGCGCGACGAAGCCATTCGCAGCTTCAGTAGAGTTTAAAGACCGGTTCTAACAACGAATCTCAGCACCTAAGATATCCTTCAACCGTCTCATCAGCCGTTCAATAGATTGCGATACTTCCTCTGCAGTCAATGTTCGCTCTTGATGCTGAAAGGTTAAAGCAATTGCCACTGATTTTTTTCCTTGAGGTACTTTTTCTCCTGTAGAGTCACTAAAAATATCAAAGGGAATAATACTCTGTAGAAGTTCTTCTTCAGATTCCCAAAGAACTTTTTCAAGTGAAGCGTAAGGAAGTGATTGATCCACAAGAAGTGCAAGATCACGTCTCACCGCAGGAAATTTAGGAAGGGCCCTTCCCTGCTTCCATATATCCATATTCATTCTCTCTTCAAGAAGGTCACAATAAAGTTCTCCAACAATAATGGGATGCGTATGCCCAGATCCTAGCTTCTCACGCGCTAGCGCCGGGGCTAAGATCCCAAGAACACCACATGGTTTTCCTTCACATAAAATTTCAAGCATTAAAGGCATGCCCATTCGGCCAATAGGCCGAACAGAGGCTGTAGGCTGTAGGCTATAGGCTGTAGGTTGATTAATACGCTGATTGAGATTTGAGGAATCAGCAGGGGCGTCACTTGATTCCTCAGCACATTCTACTGATGGATTGAGCGAATGTTTAGAATCGATAGCACGATAACTGATTTTCCCAGGAGCCAAGGATTCAATAAGTCCCTTCATATCGTAGAGATCGAGTGAACGTTGCTCTTCACCACGCCAATCTGGAGAATGTTCTAGTCCCATCAGGATGATCCCTAATGAGATACGTTCTTCTGTGTTATCACGAGGAGTATTTGCATGAAAGGTTTTTCCTATTTCATACATTCTCACGGAGGCAGCCCCTTGACACACATTATGTTCTAACGCTTCTAAAAGCCCTGGAAGAAGCGTTGAACGAAGGACAGACTGTTGCTCTCCCATTGGATTACGAAGGACCAACGTCTCTTCTACTCTTTCCTCATCAGGAGAGCCAAGAGCACTTGTTCGTGCCTCATTAAATCCTTGTGCGGTAAGGCCGTTGCGAAGTTTCATGATAAAATCGTATGTTTTATCTCCTGGGCTTGAAGCTGATGGAATAGAGGCAAGGCGAGACGTTATTGATTCAATCCCATAGAGTTTTGCTACCTCTTCAATCAAGTCAACTTCCCGAGTAAGATCTTGACGCCAGGAAGGGATGAGCCATCCTTTTTCTGTTTGTTCTAATCCCAACTGTGTTAAATAAGAGGCTATCTGCTCATTGCTCGAGTCAATACCAAGCAACTTCCGGCAACGATCATTTCGTAAAGATACTATGATTGGCTTCGGCAGAAAACCAGCGGCAAACACTCCTGATATCTTCCCACCAGCAACTTCTGTAATCAAAGAGGTCGCTTGTACAGAAGCTTCCATAGCGCCTTGGGCTTCAGTCCCTCGTTCAAAACGGTATGAAGCGTCAGTAATGATCCCATGAGAGCGCACCATCTTCCGAATAATAGCAGGATCAAAAACAGCACTTTCTACTAAAAGAGAAGTTGTTGTTTCCGTCACGCTACTAGCCATACCACCAATAATACCGGCTAAGGCTTGAGGCCCTTGAAGATCAGCAATAACAAGATCAGAAGGAGTTAATGTGTATTTCTTGCCATCAAGAGCTAATAAATTTTCACTTTCCTTTGCAAAACGAACAGTCAATGTTCCCTTAATTTTAGCAGCATCAAAAGCATGCAGCGGCTGCGCTGTCTCTAACATGACATAGTTAGCAACATCAACAATGTTATTAATCGCCCTTAAACCGACTGCTTCCAGTCGTTGACGTAACCATGCAGGACTTGATCCCACTTTAATCCCTTCAAGGCGTTGTAAACTGTAAAAGGAACAGGATTCAAGAGCTTCGATTGTCGTAACAGCCTGTTCCTCTTTAAAAGAAGGAAGCAATGGCTTCTTCCAAAGAAACTCTCCTGCACCAAAAGCAGCAGCCTCACGAGCCACACCAATATGGCCAAGCCAATCAGGACGATTAGGAGTAATCTCAAGTTCTAAAATTTCATCCGAAGGAAAAAGAGCACCTAACTCCATCCCTACCACCGTTTCAGGTGGCAAAATATGAAGTCCTTCAGTTCCTTCACCAAGGCCTATTTCCTTAGCACTACACATCATTCCTTCGCTATCCACACCACGCAGCTTGCCAACTTTAATTTTTATATCTCCAGGAAGAACAGCTCCAGGAAGAGCTAAAAACACTTTATCTCCCACCTTGAAATTTTTAGCACCACAGACAATCTGACGCGGCATTTCACTCCCATCATCAACTTTACAAACACTTAAGCGATCCGCATTGGGATGTTGTCCCGACTCAAGAATCTGAGCAACGACCACCTTGGAAAGCGCAGTACCATGGTGAAGGATATTTTTAACCTCAAGTCCTGAACGAGTCAGGGTTTCAGCTAATTGTTCTGAGGTTTGATCAGTTTTAAGATAATCACGTAACCAAGAGAGAGAAATTTTCATATAATGAGCCTACAAAGGTAGAAACCTTGGTAGGATTGAAATGTTGAAGGGGTTAAATAGCCACAAAAGAACGACCACAAAAAGTGAAGCGTAAAGAGTCCCAAGGCACAATTTACTAAGTCAATACCATATGGCTAATAGATAAAATCTAATCAGCGAAAAGAGCAAAAACTAAGGACAAAAGAAAAATTGAAGAGAGAAGGGTATCGATTCTTCTTTTTTGGTGTTTTCTTGTGATTAATTTCTTTTTAGATAGTTTAGTGGTTAGCAAAACGACTTAAAAAACGAAGGTCATTTTCCGTGAGCATTCGAATATCAGAAATGCCTGTAAGACTCATCACTAAGCGATCTAAGCCGAAACCAAAGGCAAAGCCAGTGACCCGCTCAGGATCATAAACGGTATCACCACGACGCACATTGATTGCTTCAAAAACAGCCGGATCGACCATCCCACATCCGGCAAGCTCCATCCATTTTCCCGTAAGCGAGGAAGAACGAACATCTATTTCATAACTCGGCTCAGTAAAGGGAAAAAAGTGCGGACGAAAGCGACACTCTGTTTCAGGACCAAAAAACTCACGAAAGAAAAATTCCAATGTTCCTTTAAGATCAGCCAAGCTGACTCCTTCAGCAATATACAATCCTTCCATCTGCGTAAATTGAGAAAGATGCGTTGCATCAATCTCATCACGCCGGTAAGCCGAACCAGGAGCAATAATACGAAGCGGAGGAACAGACTTCTCCATCGTTCGAATCTGAATCGTTGAGGTATGGGTTCTCAATAAACGTCCATCAGGAAGATAAAAAGTATCTTGCTCGTTACGTGCTGGGTGATGTTCTGGTGTATTGAGGGCATCAAAACAATGCCATGGGGTTTCGATATCAGGTCCTTCGGCAATAGAAAAACCTAAGCGTCTAAAAATCTGTACCGCACGATCGGTAAGAAGCGTTAAGGGATGCAGTCCTCCTTGAATGGAAGCTGTTCCAGGAAGGGTTGCATCGAGAGAATCAAAGACTGCCGCATCTGCTTCTTCACAAAGCGCTTTTTCTTTGGCTTCTAATAATTGAGTAAAAGAAGTGCGAAGCTCATTTAATAATTTGCCTACTACAGGGCGTTCTTCCTTGGAAAGGTGGCGCATTCCTTCGCTTAAGCGAGAAACTAAACCTTCCTTCCCAAGATAGTGAACACGCACCTCTTTCAGAGAAGGAGCATCCGAGGCAGCATCAATTGCTGCGAATGCTTCTTTCTGAAGTTGGTGAATTTCTGATTGCATAGACGTTGTGTCACAACCCTATAAAGAGTTAAAATCACTCTTTATGTTTTACTCTTTGTCTTTTACTTCTTTTTTAGTGGCAAGAGCAGCTTTTACCTTGGTAACAACTTCCAAAAACGTCTTCTCATCAGTAAGAGCAAGGTCAGAGAGAATCTTACGATCGAGAAAAATATTGGCAGCTTTCAACCCTTCTACGAAACGACTGTAGGTCAGTGACTGAGCACGGACAGCAGCATTAAGACGAACGATCCAGAGAGCTCTTACATTACGCTTCCGTGTCTTACGATCACGATAAGCCCAATATTTAGCTTTCATCCGTGCATCTTTTGCATAACGGAAGAGTTTGGAACGACGACCGCGATAACCAGCGGCTTCTTCGATAACCCGCTTGCGACGTGCGCGACTAGCAGGTGAATTAGTGGCTCTAGGCATTTATATATTCTCCTTGTTTTAGCAAGGAGCCTCTTCGGGCAGGCTGTTCGTTATAGGACAATCTGGGAACTCACCCGCCCGGGATAGGATATCAAATAAAGACACCCAGATCCTCAGATTGTATTTCAAAACCACTTTGTGGCTGTGTTAGTTAAAATTTTA
>DATEBV010000059.1:0-2169 GCA_035287205.1 Chthoniobacterales bacterium
GGCCTCCATCGAGAATCAAAGGAATCTCTCCACCTAACTCCTCAAAAACAGCAGAAGCCGTCGTCGGACTGATTCGTCCAAAGCGATTAGCACTTGGAGCAGCTAGAGGACGATCAAGAGAAGCGAGAACTTTTCTAAAAAGAGGATGCGCCGGCACACGCACTGCAACTGTTTCCAGACCTGCCGTTACTAAATCAGGAACAGCAGAATTCCTTGGAAGTAATAATGTTAAAGGACCCGGCCAAAACGCTTTTGCCAATTGTATGACAAGCTCTCCCAGGTCAGGAGTCAACAGGCTTCTTTCCAAACTCGCTTCTGCTGATGAAGTGCAAGGAACCTCGGAGCGCAGACCCCGGAATGTATAGGGCATACCTGAGGAGTCGAGCCCCGGAGTGACGCAGCAATTCGCAGCAGAAGTAGAGTTTCGAAAGAAGCCTGATGTTACCACACGATCGAGCCAGCTTACATCAAGAAGATGGATAATAAGAGGATCAGAAAGCGGTCGTTTCTTAGCAGCAAAAATAGAGGTCAGAGCTTTTGGTGAAAAAGCATCTCCTGCCAGCCCATAAACCGTCTCTGTGGGCAAGGCAACAACTTCTTCTCGTTTGAGTAAATCAACAGCGGCGCTTATAGCCTGTTCGAGAGTGAACGGTTTTTGAAAATGATTTTTCATTTTATTTGATAACAAAAATTGCTTAGTTCAAAGGCTGGAGGCTAAAGGCTAAAGACTAAAGGTGATTCTACTTGGAGATTAAAATTGATTTTTTGATGCCCTTTTGCAAAAACAACGGTAAGTTCAAAAGCTATAAGCTATAGGCTGTAGGCTATAGGCTGTAGGTTGTAGGTTGATTGATACGCTGATTAAGATTTAAGGGATCGTCCTGATGATTCATTGGAGCAAATTCTACAGATGGATTAACCGAGTATTTAGAAGAAAACTAAGCTGTTGTGAAATTGGACATTGGCCATTTTTTTAGTGGATATGAGCTGTTTTGTTAGAACAGAAATATTTAAAAAAAGAATTTTGGAAAATCCTCACTTTTTGCAAACTTTAAAAAGTCCAGTCAGTTAAAAAAATCAAAAAATAGCTTCCTATAAATTTCAATTAAGCTGAATTCAAACCAAACTGTCACCTTTACTTCAGTCGTCGCATAGCGAGGACTGGATGACTGGTGTGGTGAATTTCTGCCTGTTACGATGACGTTGGTAGCAAACAGCTCTCCATCGCCTCTTCTGTCTGCCTCAATCGAAAAGCTTCTAATTTCTTCGCTATCCTGTCATCGTTCCTTGCTAACATCGCTACAGCAAAGAGAGCCGCATTCTTTGCCCCTGCCTCTCCTATAGCAAAAGTGGCCACAGGAATTCCTGCTGGCATTTGAACAATCGAAAGAAGCGAATCCATACCCCCGAGAGCCTTACTTTTAACGGGGACCCCAAGCACTGGCACGGTTGTTTGTGCTGCAATCATTCCTGGAAGATGGGCTGCGCCACCTGCTCCTGCAATAATTGCTACAAGTCCTCGTTCTACGGCTTCCTTAGCATATGTCGCCATTTGATCGGGCATTCGATGAGCTGAGAGGACCTTTGCTTCATAGGAAACTTCAAATTCTTCTAAAATTTGAGCCGCTAGGCCCATCGTCGGCCAGTCAGATTTGCTCCCCATGACAATGCCAATGAGAGGAGGATGAGTTGCTTCTGATTTGAGATTGGGTGTTGATATCATATAGTATGTTCGAGAGTGAACGATTTTTGAAAAGGAAGAAATTCACCACAAGGAACACAAAGGATTACACAAAGAACACAAAAAAGAAAAAAGAATTTTTATAAAAATTCTTTAATATGTTAATAATTCGAGAATATCAGCTCTCGTGAAACATAATTAATTAGTCATAACCGCTTAACTAACAACTTTTATAAAAATATTGATAATTACATTCTCTATTTAGAACTAGGTTTGGGTTCACAATTCCCTGCTTTAAAATTTTTTATAAAAAATTTTATCTATGTGTTCTTTGTGTATCTTTGTGCTCCTTGTGGTGAATTTCTGCCAATTAGGATGACATTAGTATTTTACGTTTAGAGCTAAAAATAACGTTGAATGTGCGTAAGTAATTATTTTGAGCGTTCCTAAAACTAACACTGAAATAGTTACATCTGAAAGTTATAACT
>DATEBV010000060.1:0-20869 GCA_035287205.1 Chthoniobacterales bacterium
GACAGCACAGCCAACTACGTCTCAACCGACAACAGCTCAACCCACAACGGTTAAACCCACGACGATTCAACCTACGAGGCAGCCAACAACGGCTCAACCGACCACAGCCCAGCCGACAACAGCTCAGCCGACAACAGCACAACCGACGAAACAACCTACGGATAACCCAACTCAACAACCGACCTTAGCACCGAGAGACCATGCTTTTGTTACTTATCGTGGGCTTAGTACTGATTTTATTGAACCCCACTCGATGACTGCTAATACGGATGGTTCCTACATTATGGGAGGATCTGTTAGTAACCCATCAAATAACTTCAATAGTCTACTTGGAAAACTCGATGCTAATGGACAAAAAAAGTGGTTCTATGAGCAATCAATACCTAATTCTCAAATTGATATTCATAGTACCGCTATTATGAATAATGAATTGTTTAGTGGAGGTTCCTCTAATGCTAATGGAGTGCCCTATGGTTACATTAGTCGTCATAACCTTACGAGTGGTATTCTCTTATCAGCTTGGAACACAGGGCTGCCATCGATTCTGAGTATTCTTCCAACAAGTAGGAATACATTAATTGCTCTTACAGCTTCTAGTCCATTTGTTCCATTCGAATTTGATCCTTATAATGGTATTGTGCTCTCTGAAGCTTCGCTTAGTGGTTGCTCTTATAATGGAATAGCAGCAATTGATGATCATTCTTATATAATTGGGGGAGGTGATGGAGGAAATCCTTCTACAAAAGCATGCTTAAGTAAAATAAGCCTCACAGGTACTACATGGAGTTCTGCTTGGACTCGCTTTTATTCAGTCCCTAGTGTTCATGAGATGTATATTAATTCTGTTGCTCTAAGAAACAACACAGCAATCTTTTCATCTTATGTCAATGGTACGACTGGCTTCATTGGCAGTGTTGATGCAACAACAGGTGCAACTCATTGGCTCACTTCTATTGGAGGAACAAGTTCTAGCAACTTAAATACTGTTATTTTTGCAAATAATAATTTAGATAATACAAATCAAATAATGGCTACAGGTTATATTTGCTCTCCGGATTGTGGTGGATGGTATGTATTAATGAATCTCAATAATGGAACTCTATCTAAAAGTGTCAAATTAATTGGAGCAAACAACATTATCCCCGTTGTGGCTAATGATGATGGTACTTTTACTTCTCTTGGAAATGATCCTGCTGGTCGACTCCTGTTTGTAACTTTAAATAAAAATCTCGAAATTGATCCCTCTATATCTAAACAGAATAAAGAAGAGGATAGTTCTTCAGAGAAGAAAGTCGATGTGTCCAATCCGATGGGGTATATTTTGCCTCCAGGAATGAGTTTTAGTGATAATAGTAAGAATATAGTTCTGGGAGCTCAAAATATTACAAGCACTGCTAGTAGTTTTGCTTTTTCTGCTCGTTCTCCGAGTTTAGTAACAGATATTACATCTCAATTTTCTGTGGTAAATGATTCAATGACTGAAGTCGTTCAGTCAACTGCTCAACCAACGTTTCAACCAACTTCTGCTTCTGGCGGTTCATCAAAAAGCAGTAGCAGTAACTCTACTTATGTTATTGCAGGAGGTGCCGCAGGGGGAATAGCTATTACAAGCGCAATAATTTGTGCTCTTCGTAAGAAGTTTGTTAGAGATTATTTAAAGAAGTATGTACCTTGTTCCATGATTTGTGAGGGAGATATAGAACAACAATCAGGGAAACAAATTCAGAGTGCTGTTAAAGTGTCTATTCAAAACCAAAATGCTAGCAATAGTATGAATGCTTCGGGCCAGGCAAGTCAGGTTTCGTCAGATTCATCGGAGCAGGATAATAGTGATGTATCTGGTGATATAGAATTAGGTTTGTCCGGTAAAAATCATCTACCAGATTTAAAAGCAAGCCAGAATTCTTCACAACAAAAAGGGGTAACCGTTAAGATCCCCTCTCAACAAACGATACAATTGAATCGTACTACTGGTGCGCAGTCAGATCATTTCATTCAGAGCGCGCCTCCACAGGAGGTGGGCTCTGAACGGTTACAAACAAGATCATCTGGAGGGCCTCAACACAATCCAGGCTCTAATCTAGAGAAGAAAGAGGGTAGGTCTTCTGATGAATCATGCTCACTATTTTCCAATGCCTCGAATGTTTCACAAGATGAGTCTGAAGCTGAAGATGATATTCCTTCCTACTTTAATAAAGATAATAATGATATCCGTAAATACTTGGCTAAACCAGTCAGTCATTCTTTAGATATTTAGTAACTATTCGGCCAACAGGCCGAATAGTTAGTTTATTCATGACAAGGTAAGAATCGGAGTTTTTTCTATCGAAGTCGCTTCAATAAAAGATGTTAATCTATGCATGCAAATTTTACCGACTGGGTTAACCGAATATTTACGATCTTTAGATTTATGAAACCGAATAAACTTTTTATTTCCTTTTTTTGTTTAGTCTTCATAGGACTTACAAATTTTCAGAACCTGAATAGTCAGGTTGAAAATAGGCTGGAGGCTATAGGCTGTAGGCTGGAGGGAATAGAGAATCAGAGTACAGATCACAGGTTACAGGGAACAGGGAGCAGGTCGCAAGAGGAAGAGCAGCAAGTTACTGGTCAAGAGTATTTAGATTCAGATCTAAATTGTCATCTCATGATGTATTCTCCAAATCAACTGGCAGAGAAAGTTGGTCAAAGTGAGAGGAGGGTTTCAGTAGGCAATCTATCACCAGGACAAACAACTTCTATGTCTTCTAGAGTTGAGGATGTAGGAGCGGGTGCTTCGATTTCAAACGCTAGCGGATTTAAAATTGGACAACATCAGATGGCTGGCTTTACTACCTCTACGGGATCTTCTTCTGCTCAACGAAAAATTGATCCCATCTTAGAGAAGAAAACTCAAGAAACAATTAATAAGGTTATTACTGATTCATCAGGAAAATTTCAAGATTATTATAAGAGTGCCGATGAAGTATGGATAAAACGTGACCATGAATGGGTAAAATATATGGGGCTTCGTACTCAACTTACATCCAAAAATAGCGCATTAACTTTGACGGCAGAGAAGCTAGCTCAAGCTAAAAAAGCTGCAACGGAAGAAGAGCTTCAAAAGAATTGGCTTGGAAAGATTGAAAAATATGCAGGTATTGTTGGAGGGAGTTTACGTACATCACCTGACCCGCACAGTCATGTGGGAGGAATGGGAGCTACAGCCCTTGGGAATATTGCAGGAGCAGTTAATAGAGCTTGGGCTTATGGTAAGTTAGCATTAACTGAAAGAGAACATCAACGAATTGAAGGGGAATATCAAAATATCCAATCAGAGGAAGCTGAAAAACGAGAGCAGCTTCATCAACTAGAGTGGAAAGCCAAAGAGCAAGAAACACTTACCTTAAGACAAATCAAACAAGCTACTAAAGAACTAGCAAGGCAGCTTTACCTTCAACCAGATTGGAAAGAGAGCCAATGTCAAGCATGGGTAACTCTAATAGCTCCAACATGGAGTCATCCAGAAAAGCTAGATTTTACAGACTATATTTATTCTAATTTAGGCTGGGCGGGAGAAAGGACGAAAGATTCTTGGCAACAAAAAATGGAGCAAGCTAAAGAACAACTTTTGAATTTTCAAAGAAGCAGCAATCTTGCATCAGTGAAAAGTGATTATGAAAAAGCAGTTCAATGGGCTCAACGTTTCCAAAAGCAGGAGGATCGGCAAAAGACTTGTTTAGAAGAAGTTCAACAAATAATAGAAGGGCTTAAACAAGGTATAGAAAAACGGGTTTATGAATTAGAAAAACTCGAAACAGGGGATAAAGTTAGATTTGAGCAAAAAAGAAAAGAATTTATTGAAAAATTGAGAGAATTAGCAAAGAAGCAACAAGATGAAGAAGAGGTACAGCAAAAATTAGGAAAAACTGTTGAGCAAATGAAAGAGAGCGAAAAACAACTTTCTAAAGCTTCAGAAATTTATCAAACTGCTAAAAATCAATCAGAAAGAACTTTGAGTCGAATGAAGGTAGCCTATCAACTGGATCGAGAGCTTTGGCAAGAGATATGGTTACAAAAAGCTTCTGATAACTATAGAGATTGGAGTTTACCAGATATTATTTCAACTCCAATAATGGAAGATCTTATTTCTCTTGAAGAAACAAAAGAGATTAAATCACCTATAGAGCGTGAAGAAGAAGTGGAAAGACGAGGGCGGGATTTACAGGTGAGAAAAGCGATTATTGAGAAGAAAGCAACACTAGCAAAGGGATTGACAACAGTTTTAGATTCTTCAATACAACGACCTCTGTTTTCCAAGCAAACGTCATTTTTTAATTCTATACCAACTAACCTAGATCAAGTCAAAGAATGGGTTCAGGAGAGGCAAAAAAATCCAACCCTTGAAGATCAAAAACGTTGGGAAGTTTTAGAAAAACTGTATCAACTTCGAAAAGATAGAAGAATAATTAAAAAAGAATTAAAAGAATTACAAAAGGAGTATGGGGGAAATAATAGTAATAGTCATGGCAATAATAAATCCCAAATAATTGATGATCAGAGTTCTGTAAATTTTGAAGAGGACAGTCGAGTAAATGATGACTCAACTGTGGGAGGTGCTATGGTTCATCAAGCAAAAAAACAGTTTTCGCCAGGGCTTACTCCTATTAACGAGGAGGAAGAAGTTGCTGTACAACATGAGAAAAAAATGAACTTCGCTCAAGAAAACTCTACTCAAGCAAAACTAAGGGAACTTCAAGAGGAAATTTTTAAATCTAGAGAAGAATATTATGGGCTCGTTAATCGATCTGAAGCAGAACGTCTTATTAAACAAAGAGAAGCCATGTCTTTCGAAACAGAAGCAGATCGTAATGATGCTTGGGAACAAGCAGATCAAAGAGGTGCTTTAGCGATTCAAGAGAAACATCGAAAAGAGGAACAGCAAAAACTGGCAGAAAAACAACAAGAAAGTTGGCAAACAAATACTGAACGTTGGAGAGCACGTGCTCAAGCAGATCAAGCTTTAAAAGCTTTGAAAGAAGTGGGGAAAGAGATTATTGAATTGGGAAACCAAAGGAACAGGGTATTACAGAGAGAAGGAAAGAAACAAGCTGAGAAAATAACTCAGGAGATAACAAAAAAGAAAGCCGAAGAGGAAAGGTTAGAACAAATGCGTGCACTAGCTGAAAAAGAGTGGGAAGAAATGGCTAAAAAATATTATGAAAAACATTCTGGAGGGAATATATTTGGGGAACAGAGTGAAAAGGAATTTTTAGAAGAACTTCTAGAGAGGGATAAGGCGATTAATAGATGCTGGGAGAAGCTTCTTGTAAGTTATCATGATAGAAAGACAGAAGAGGTAGACCCAGAAATACAAGTTCGTGAAGAGCAGGAAAAAGTATTGGAAGAAGAGGCGCTTAGTAAAGAAATAGAAGACCTCAGTGAAGCTAAAATAGAGAAACGTTATTTAGGTGCCTTAAAAACCTGTGAGAATCAAGAAAAAGCCTTGGTTCGTTATAAAAAGGAAATGTTTCAATTAGCTCTAAAGCATGCACGTAATTATCCAGAAGAGATGGTTGAAGCTTGGGAAAAGATTGGAATAATGCACGAAAAAATAGGCCCTGAGCAACAGGAGATTAATAAGGAGGCATTAAAAGTTTTTAGAGAAGAGATTGAAAGTCTCAAAAAAATTGAAGAGCGATGGCAAGGTATTCTTGAAGAAGAGTTAAAAGAGGCAAAGCAGAGACGTGAAGAAGCTGCTCAAGAATATTACCGAGGTAATCCCATTGATTGGAATGCCTTAAGCGATCAGGAAAGAAGACGTTATAATAGTGAAGCAAAGAAAGCTAATGAAGAGTATCATCAAAAGAAAGAAGAGAGGAACGAACTTATTACTAATGCTCAAGCAAGAGTAGAGGCTATAGGAAATGAAATAAAACTAGAAGCAAAAGGAGGGCAATCTATAGATGATATTATTAAGGAAGCTCAAAACAAGAAACAAGTTATAGAAACTGACATTAAAAATGAAAAAAGAAAAACTTTTAAAAGAATGATGTGGACTGATCCTCTTCCAGGATATTATGAACAATGCAAAGCATTGGAGGATAAAATTAATGAATTAGAGAAGCTAAAAAAGGTTATTAATGAGAATGGTGTACAGCTTGAAGAGCAAGTGAAAAATTTTCAAATTGGTCAAAAGGCTAAACAATATGAAAACTATTATGAAACCTTAGTTCAAATTCAACACGTTAAGCAACAAGAGAATATAGCCAATAATCATAATGCCTATTGGCAAAAAGCTGCTCAGAATTATGAGGAGGCTAGTAAATATTGGAAAGAGAGTATAGACGATAGTCAAATGAATAGAACAGAACAGCAAAAGAATGAAAAAATTGCTATAGCCTATCAACACGCAGCAGAATCTTTCCAAAAGGCGGCAGACGAAAATGCTGAATTTTTAAAAGCGGCTGATAAAGGGATTATCTGTAAGGGTAAGAGAATTTTGAAGAATCCTTATGAGAATGAAGGCGATTTGTATGAAAGGCTAGCTGAACAGTTAAAACAAGAAGGAGGTGAAGGAATTGAGAATACTATCTCTGGGATAGAAGAAGATCTCTATAAAGCAGATAAAGAAATTGAATATTATGTGAGAACAATTAGAACACGAGGTGTTCAAATAGAAACTCTTCAGAATAATATTCGTTTTTTGCAAGAACGTTATACAGAACTTTACCGAGAAGTTAAGAGTTTGCGTCAAGGAGGGCAAGAAGTTTTAGCAGTTAAAAGTGAAGTATTTATTAAGAGTCTCCATGAACTTATTTTATCTTGTAATAATGCTTTAAACGCTTTACTTCAAGATGATCCAGAGAGTAATGAACAAGCTGCTAAGACTCTTGTTGCTATTGAAGCTTGCAAGGCTACAGATCAACAACTACAGCAGACAATCAAACAAGTGTTCCAAATATTAGAATTAGAACCCAAAATAGATTCTTTACAGAAAAAAGAAACAACTCCGGAAATAAAAGAATTCTTAGTAAGTCAGTTAGAACAAGTTCAAAAAATTAAGGAACAATTATTAGCTGGTCCTGAAGGACGTATAAGTATTGTACAATTAAAAGAGCAAAGTAATCATCTTCAGCAAATTATCTCTCGATGGGAGCAATCTAATCACCATAGAAATGATTTTATTTCCTTTTTAAATCAGTTTAAAAAGAAAAAAGATGATCTTAAAAAAGAAATTCAACAATTTAAAAGGAAAATTACTGAATCTCAAAATAAGAAAGAACTATTACTTCTTTGCAAAGTGCAGCAACAGCTTCTTAATGAGACTGTTCAAGTTTTAGCTAATATTGACCAAACTAGTAAGCAAATTTTAATAGAAGGTGATAATGCTTCGCAAAGAAAGGAAGTATTTGATAGGCAATTTGAAGAGCTTGGAGAGCATAATGAATTGCTTAAAAAGAATACTGCAGTATTGATTAAATTGGGAAAACAAAAGAATTATTTTGAAGATCGTCTTGAGAAACTCCAGGTAGAAGCTACTCTTGCTAAGAATAATAAACTTAAAACCTATTTTCATGAAATTCAGGAATCGTGTATCGATGAGATAACTCAATTACTTTCAAAAATTGACCAAAGTGTTACTAAATTGCTTAATAATCAAAGTGAAGTTTCTGCAGAAGCTAAAATTCTCTTAGAACAACTAGAGCCACTAGAGTTAAGAGACCAGAACTTTCAGAAAAACACTCCTGATTTAAAAAAATTAAGTGAGAAGAAAAGTCTTCTTGAAGATCGTCTTGAGAAGCTTAAGGTAGAAGTTAAAGCTTCACAAGAACAGCAACAGCATCGTATTGCGCAGAAGCAACAAACTCTTATTGAAGAGATTAATAACGTACTTATTAAAATTGCAGAAAACTTTCAACAGGTCTTAACAAATACACCTGCTGATGCCAATCAAATACAAATATTATTTAACCAAATTGAGATGCTAGAGAAACGTGATGCATTCTTACAAAAACGTTATATAGAGCTTAAAGAACTCATAGAAAAAGAGTCTTCATTGAAAATTTGTTATGGAAATCTTAAAGAACAAACTGAAATATCTGACGCTTTAGGAAAAGTGGCGCTTGCTGAAACACAAGAGGCATTATTACAAGAAATTAAAAATATTCTTGAAGAGGTTTCACAAATTATTAATCAACTAACTAATACAGAGAAAATTGTTTCTGAGAAAGAAGTTCAACATATGAAAGAACTTATTTCTCATGCAGAGCAACTTCAATATATTGCTCATCAATTGCAAGAAAATGAATTGGATCTGTATAGCTCAGGAGAGAAAGTAAGGCTACTTCAAGATCGTATCAATGCTTTAAAAACAGAAATTAATTCTATAGAAGGGGAAGATAAATTTCTTCTTGCCCAGAAGCAAAAGGAACTTTTAGTCTATCTTCAAGAAATTTTTAATAAAGCCTCTGAAATTCACAATTTAGTGGAACAAGCAACAGATTGTTTTTTAGGACAAATAAAGCCTCTTTTTCTAGAGATAGATAGGCTTGAGCAATTGGCTCAGGTAAAAGAAAATGAGATTAAAACTCAACAATTTATCGCAGTTAAGACCCAAGAGCTTATTGATAATGCAAAAGAAGCAAAGCGAGCATTTCTAGAAGAAGAAGGTGGGGGGGATTCTTACCTTTGGGATCGTATTGCGATAAAATTAGACCAATCTAGAGATAGTTGGAAAAGACATAGTGAATTGCTTAATCAAGGAGAACAGGAAAGAGCTTCCTTGTGGGAAAAAGTAGCAAAGGAATCAGAAGATGCCGCAAAAGGAATAAAAGAAGTTATTCAAACTTATATTTCATCCAATGATCAAATGGGGAACCAATTAAAAAAAGAACATTTACCTAAATATTATTTATCAGACGCTTCTACCTGGTCTTTAATGTCAAAAGAAGCACTTGAAGAAGTAGATCGCGTTGGTAAGGCAGAAAAGGACTTCTGGAGAAAACTAGCAGAATATTATCAACTAGCTGCTAGTTTTCAAGAAAAAGCTTCTGAAGCGCATTGTGCAGGAGAAGAAAATATAAGGAATAGTTGGGTTGGGGCTGGTCGATCTGCTTATTTTAGTGCAAATTATTGGTTTAAAGGACTAGAAGCACAGAAATCAGGAAGAAAAAATCTTGCAAAAAGTTACCAGGAAGCAGCAGCGGCTTCTCAAAAAGCAGTAGATCAATTGCAATTAGCTGCTAAAAAGCATGCTGATGAAAACTGGAATGAAGGATTTAGTTTGGATTGGTTGGGGAGTTCCCTCCAAAAGGAAGCTGAGTACCAAGTTAAAGCAGTAGAAATGCAGGAAGCTGGAAAAACTATGCTTGTATCTGGTTATAAAGAAGCAGCAAAAATTTCTAAAAATGCAGCAGATAAGTGGGGACAAGCTGCTCAGCTTTTTTCAAAAAGAAAAGAGAATGAAGCTATTAGTTGGCAGAATATGGGAAAATCTCTGCAGTTGAAAGCCAATTGCCAAGCTACAATGGTAGAAGTTCAGGAGGCTGAAAAGACAATACTTACAGCAGGTTATGAGGAAGCAATGGGAACATTTCAAAAAGCGGCAAGTCAATGGGAACAGGCTGCTAAGGCTTTTGAAAACAAGAAAGAAAATGAGGCTATTAGCCGGCAGAAAGTAGGTGAATTGCTTCAAACAAAAGCTGGCTATCAAGTTAAAACAATAGAAGCGCAAGAAGCTCAAAAGATTGAGCTTGCAACAGATTATTATGGAGAAGCAGTCAAGATCTGCGAAGAAGCAGTAAGCCAATGGGAATTAGCAGCTAAGGCTTTTGCAGGTGGAAATGAAGATGAGGGACTTAGCCGACAGAAAGTATATGAATCCCTTCAAGCACAGGCAGATTGCCAAGCCAAGGCAATAGATGCATGGAAGGTAGGGAACGGAGCACTTGCAGAAAATTATCGAAATGTGGTAGAGATGTTTCAAGAAGCAGTCAATCAGTTTAAACAAGCTGCTAAAATAAAAAATGAAGGGCAAGAAAGTGAGCGTAATAGTTTGGGATGGCAAGCGAATTCTCTTCAGGTAAAAGCTGAGTACGAACTTAAAGCAATAGAAGCTAAGGAAGCAGAAAAGATTGCTCTTGCGAAAAGTTATCAGGAAGCAGCAGAGATCTCTCAAAGAGCAGCAGATCAGTATAAAGAATCAGTGCAAGCTTATACAATAGGGAATTCTAGTGAGGGCAAACGTTTGTTTCGTGAAGCTAAAGCAACTCAAGCAGAAGCTGATGCTATAGCAAAGAGAGCCGAAGAAAAATAGCGAGAGCTTGTAAAAACTATCCATTGCGTAGCCCAACTACTTCGCAGTAGGAGTATTTAGTTCAGACATTTCCTCTACAGAAGGAGGGGGCGAAAATTTTTCTTGAGTTGCTTAAGTTTTTAATTATACTATGTCCTTAATATCACGAAAAACATGATTTTTAGGACATGATGAACTCACTAGACTATCTTAAAAAGACCCGACAAAACGGTAAAAGGTATTTTACCTTAGAGCAGTTTATGTTGGATCGTAAGCTGTCTCAAAATGCAGCGCTTAATGCTATTCATCGTTTAAAAACCCATGGTGATTTAATAAGTCCAGTTAGAGGATTGTACGTAATTGTACCACCTGAAAATCAATCCCAAGGTTCTATTCCTGCAGAAGATTTGCTACCTATTCTTATGAATTATTTAAAAGCAGATTACTATGTTTCGCTGCTTTCAGCAGCACAGTACCATGGAGCTGCTCATCAAAAGGCAGGATGTTTTCAATTTATTTCAAACAAACGTATCAAACATCGGTTAGAATTTGGTCAAATTAAGCTAGAACTAATTTATAAAAAATGCCTTGCTGATCTACCAATTCAAGATATCACGGTTAGAACAGGTTATCTTAAGATAGCAACTCCAGAACTCGTGATTTTAGACCTGCTTACTTATATAAGTAAAAGTGGAGGGTTAAATCATATTGCAACCATTTTATCCGAACTTATTGAGGTTGTAAATGCTAATAAGCTTATTCAGCTTGCCGAAAAATCAAAAAAACACGCTTGGGTACAGAGACTTGGATATATTTTAGAACATATTGATTCCATGGATGGAGAAAAGTTAAAAAATATTGTTAACATATTGGATGCATACTTAAGAAAGAAAAAGAAGGCTTTTATTCCTCTTGCTCCTGAGCTATCTAAAAAAGGATGTTCTCGTGAAAAAAAATGGATGATTATTGAAAATACAACTATTGAAAGTGACTTATGATACCAGAAGATTTTATTGAAAATTGGCGTGTTCATACAAAATGGCAAACGCTTGCCATGGTTGAACAAGATTTAGTGATTAGTCGTGCACTTGTCTGTCTTTACAATGATCCAAAAGTTAAAAATAGCCTTGTATTTAGAGGAGGAACAGCTCTTAACAAATTATTTATTAAACCAGCAGCAAGGTATAGCGAAGATATTGATTTTGTTCAAAGAAAAGCAGAGCCTATCGGTCTTACTATTGATGCTATTAGGAACGTATTAGATGGTTGGCTTGGTGAGCCAAAACGTAAAATTACTGAACGTGGAGCTAAACTTGTTTACCAATATCAATCCATAGAAGAGCTGCCTGCTAAATTAAAAATTGAGATTAACACAACAGAGCATTTTCAGGTGCTTCCACTGAGGTTTGAG
This sequence comes from Chthoniobacterales bacterium, assembly GCA_035287205.1. Lineage (GTDB taxonomy): Bacteria > Verrucomicrobiota > Verrucomicrobiia > Chthoniobacterales > UBA6821 > CAIWMF01. The sequence goes on from DATEBV010000060.1 coordinate 11,688, forward strand.
TCTTTTTTAATAGAATCAGAATGGTTTCAGGGTTCATCTGAAATATCGAAATAAAACGATTACATAAAGATTTTTGTGGAGATATGAAAATTCTCCTGCCTAACAAAACAGATTGGAGTTTTGATGAGGCGTTTAATTTTGTGCAAGACTATATTATAAGCCAACTTCCTGAGACCACTCGCTTATAGCCGTTGGTAGTCTATGTCACAGGTATTGTTGGCAAGCGTCTTAACTGCTGATCAAGGCGGGGAATACAGGCAATAAGCGCCTTGGTGTAAGGATGCTGAGGATTATAGAGTACTTGTTCTGTTTCTCCGTATTCAACGATTTCGCCACGATGCATAACAGCAACTTTACGGGCGAGTCCCCTGATAATTGCAAAGTTATGAGTAATAAGAATCATGGCCATGTGAAGCTTTTCTTCTAATTCGCGTAGTTTCGTTAAGATTTGTGCTTGGATGGTTACATCGAGGGCCGTAGTAGGTTCATCCGCAATGAGAAGATCAGGCTGTGCCGAGAGAGCCATAGCAATCATAATCCGTTGCTGCATACCACCACTGAGTTGATGAGGATAAGCACGAAGGCGATCTTGGGGATTAGTAATACCTACAATTTCAAGCCAACGGATGATCTCGCCATCAATATCTTGAACTTCAGGACGATGGAGTTGTAAACTTTCTGCTATCTGGCTACGGATTGAATAGACAGGATTAAGTGAAGTGGAGGCTTCTTGAAAGACATAGGCAATGCGTCCCCATCGGTACTTTCGAAGTTGTTCTTCTGAAAGAGTCAGAAGATCGGTTCCCTCAAAACGAATGCTTCCACCTTGGTAAACCACTGGTGGCGTAGGAAGAAGTCGTGTGATGGAGAGTGCGGTGACACTCTTTCCACTGCCACTTTCTCCAACAATAGCCAAGGTTTCTCCCTTATGGAGAGTAAAAGAAATGCCACGTACTGCAGGAATAACACCTTGATGAGTAGAGAAGCCAACTTGTAAATTAGAGACTTCTAAAAGGGGTGGGGGAGGGGTAACTATTTGGCCAGTAGGCCAAATAGAGGCTGTAGGCCGATCAGTGCGCTGATCGAGGTTTGAGGGATCACCCATAAGAAATGATATGTTCCAAACTTTCAGATTATCGTTCCACCCTCCTTCGAAGGCAGGATCTGAACTAAAAAGTTTAAGAGTTTAAGAGTTTAGTTTGTTGAGAAGCCGCATTGCATTACACTGTTACTTCGCAGTCAGATCATTTGGTTCAGATTCTACCTCCAAAGGAGGGGATCTGAACGCCTATACTTTCAGAAACAGCAACTCCAACAGTGGCTGGAGTAGCAGAGTTCATAATCAGCGTGGTGAGGCCAAAAGCGCCAACGGCTATGGGATTAGGCGGAACGCCAAGCGCTGCTGTTGTAGCAGCAGGAATCGCTTCAGGATGAGTTGTGATATAATTGCCAATAGTGGCCAATGTTTCAGCTTGATTCACATGAAATAGGGAGGTAACAAGATCATCAGTTAGGGAAGTGGTGAAGTCCAGAGGGTTGTTTTCAGAGTGGGTATCTTGAATTGCTGCTGCTGTTTCTTGTTTTGTATAAAGTGCTAGGGCATTGAGGTAGGCCTGGGCTTCTTCTGCTGATGGGTTGTTCGGCAGAGGAAAAGGAGCAGCTTGATTTTTTAAGGATTCGCTTAACAATTGGGCTTTTCTTAGAATTTTTTTAATGGAGTCGGTGTTCAAAGCTCTACCTTCGTGAAGTCGCAATTCTATTTCAATATTTGAAAAAGCAAAGTTACTCAGCGGTTCTCCATATTCTACAAGGAGTGCTTCACGGAAATTATGAGTTATCTCGCGGTTTTCTTCAAGCTCTTGAGTTGTCTTTTCTGAGGATGGTTCGCTAGATTCTATAGCATCATGACGATAAACTAACCGTGGACTTGTAGGAAACGATTGAATAGCTTTTTGAAAATCGTTGAGGGTTATTGGTGAATTCATATTTTTATAACTACCTGACTGAAAAAAAGAAATTAACAGGGATGGAAGCGATGGAAGGGATGGTAGAAAAAGAGTGATAATAACTGAAGGATTAATTATTATTTAATTTTGTATACGCATTAATTTTATACATGCCATTTTTAATTTATCCTCTGTTATCCCTTTCATCGCTTCCATCCCTGTTAATTTTCTGTCAATTGACGTTGGTACAATTTTTTAAATGCCACGCCTCCAAACAGGTCGTTCTATATTAGAGCGAGAAGTTGCTGTTTGTGTAGAGGAAGATGGAGGGTTTGCGGTGTTTTCAGTTGCTGTGACTACTTCCTGAGGAGATTCTATCCATCTTTGAGCTGTCATGCAGGCACCAGCGATAAGAGCTGTGGTTACGACAAGAGGATGTGCGGCAATAGCAGTCATCATGGTGGCTGTTCCTAAATTAATTCCATGAGCAGCAGTTGCAGCCAGAGCAGTTCCCGAGTGGGTGATAGCAGTTGTTGCGGTAGTAGTAGCTTTCGTAATGGCTGCTGGAGTCATTATCGAATGCGGTATAAGAGCAGCAGAAAGGGCAGAAGTTTGAGTAGTAGAGGCCGTTGCAGTGGCATAATAAGAGGAAATAGCAGTTGTAATTTGGTGGGCTAGATTGATCACAACTTCAGGGTGAGCTGCGGCCATTGCTGCCGCAGCACCCGTGCCTAAAATAGAAAAGGCACGTCTTATGACAGCTTCATCAATAACAAGATGGCCTGTAATTGCAGCAGCAACAATAGCTGTTGCAAGATGACCACTCAGAATAGCGGGGTGTGTTGCTAAGGCGGCAGAAACAATTCCGGTAGCAAGGCTGGTGGTTTCTAACTCGAGAGCTCGTAAAGCTTCTTCTGCTCTATGAGCACCAACACCAACAACAATAATAGGAACGATGGCACCAGCAATAGTGTTGGCTGTTACTTGCAATGTTGGTGCTGCAGCGATGGCTGTATTGGCAGCACCAGTTATGGCGGTGGTAACTCCCGGAGCGATTGCAGCTGCAGCTGAAAGGTGACCAGCTGTTGCTGTTCCTAAAAGAGAGGCTACGGCAAGGGAGTGTGCTAAAGCTGCGGGATGAAGGAGTGGTATTGCTGCACCCGCAGCTAAAAGCCCAACAAGAGCTGTAAGAGCTTGTTCTGTAGTGATGCCAGAAGGGAGAAGTGATGAAGCAATAGTATTGTGAATAGAAGGGGTTTCTACTATTGCAACAACATGAGGAGATGGAATGTGCGCATTTGCGATTTCAGCATCTACAATAATTTCTCTGATCTCTGAAGCGCTCCAAGGAGATACTCCGGATTTTTTTGAAAGTAAAAAATCAGTGCCTCTTTGCGAAAAAATGCGATTAATAACTCCTTCTGGATATTTCTTTGTTAATGTCTTTAGGAAATGTTCGCACAATCGTTTGTTTTCTAAGGTTTTCTTTTCATTGCTTACATTCGCTACCGTATGGTCATCGAGTGCAGGTGTAATCAATCTTTCCCTAGAATGGACAACGAATCGTGATATGTCCGGGTGATGAGCAATAGCTCGCAGGTAGGCATTCAGATCCTGCCCTCCTTCGGAGGAAGGATTTGAATTAAATGATCGAACTGCGAAGTCATCATGTGAATGCATATTAGAGTCTGTTCGAAAGGGAGCCGATTTTGAAAAAGGATTTTAATTTTTGCTTGGTACCTGGCTTAGCTACAGACAAGTAACGAGTGAAGAGTAAAGAGTAACGAGTATATTTTCTTGCTTGTGGCAATGGATTTAAAACTATGCATTGCATTACGACTTCGCAGTTGATTCATTTGGTTCAGGTCCTTTCTCCAAAGGAGAGGGAGCTGAACGCTTACGTTTCAGTCGCTTCACGAAGGCAGTCGCCGGCAAGATAGAAGGAGAGAGAGGTAATTAAGATAGCCAGCCCAGGGAATAAAATCAACCACCAGGCATCAAGAAGATAGGTTTTTCCATCAGCAATAATATTTCCCCAAGTAGCTTGAGGCGGTTGAACGCCAAATCCAAGGAAACTTAAACCTGCTTCGGCAAGAATTGCTTCAGGAATTCCTAACACTGCGGTAACTAAAATGACCGCGGCGGTATTAGGAAGAATATGTTTGGTGATAATCTTCCACCAACGTTCTCCTAAGATACGAGCGGCGTAGACATATTCTGCTTCGCGTAACGTGAGGAATTCCCCACGAACCAAACGTGCCGTTCCGGTCCAACTAATGAGTCCAATGACCACAACAATATTGATAAGGCGTGGTCCCAGAAGTGCCACTGCTGTTAAAATAAGAAAAAATGTAGGAAAACAGAGCAGGGCATCCACGGCACGCATTAAGATCTGGTCAATTTTTCCCCCGCAATATCCGGCAAGAGCACCGATAAGAACACCTATGCTTAGTGAAACTAACATCGCCGTAAAGCCGACGGTGAGTGAAATAGCAGCACCATGAAGCATACGAGAAAAGACATCGCGCCCCAAGTGGTCAGTGCCAATCCAATGAAGGGAGCCCGGTGGTAGTAGTTTTTGCTCGAGGTTGGTTAGGTTGGGATCCATCGGCCAATAGATTCTATCAAGGCTGAGCACTGTTGTCGTAATGGCCAAGAGTGAGAGAATAAAGATGATGCTAACAGAAATCATTCCAATCTTATTCTTCGAAAAACGATACCACATCGGGTGAGAGGTGAGAGTCATGTTGCAGTAAGTTTAAGTTAAGAGTTTAAGTTTAAGTTAATTTTTGGTCACTGCGTGACCTTTATTCATCAACTCCCAACGGTACGTTGGTAGTTAGCTTGTAGCCTGTAATCTGTATAGTTTATAACCTATAGTTCATAGGTGAATATTCGGCTAACCCGTTCGGTAATTTTTTTAAATATTTTAGAGTCCTTTACTGAAGCGACTTCGAAAGCAAAAAACTAGAGGCGAATAAAAATCCCGCTTCATTTTTTACATTGTTACGAAGTGACCAAAAATCAACTTTACCTGGATATTCCATATTAAATCGTTGCGAGGCGCCGTGCAAGGCTGATAAATACAAGGCTGACGAAGGATTTTTCCGACGCGGCTGTATGTTTCATACCGCCCTAGGATAAATTCAAGTCCAACGCAGTAGTTATCAGTCTTCCACAAGTCTTAGTAGATTTAGTATGAAATATCCAGGTTGCTTCAACTTATAACTTCAACTAACTATTCGGCCTGTTGGCCGAATAGTTACCCCAGTCTTACCCTAGGATCAACAATAGCATAGAGCACATCGGCAAAGAGATTTCCTAAAAGGACTAAGGCTGCGACGATAAAGTTTAAGGTAACAAGGGTAGGATAATCACGTTCTAGAACAGCTTGGTAGCCGAGTTGGCCTATGCCGGGATAAGCAAAGATATTTTCAATAATTACGGTTCCACTAATTAGAGAGGGGAGAAGAAGTCCTATTCCAGTGATGAGGGGGCGAAGGGAGTTCTTAAGAGCATGTTGGTAAAGAACTTCATTTTTTGAAAGACCCTTAGCGCGTGCTGTGCGAATATAGTCCTCCTGTAATGTTTCTATCATGCTGGAGCGTAAGTAGCGAGATTGTGCGGCTAATCCTCCCAGGGAGAGGATGATCGCAGGTAACATCACATGCCAAATACGATCAAGCAAGAGGCTGTAGTGATTTGGAAAATCGATGCCATAGCTTTGAGCGCCTAAGATAGGAATGGCACAATATTTTACTAATGCAATAACGATGAGGTAAGAGATCCAAAATCCAGGAAGAGCAATAAAAAGGAAAGCAACAATCGAACTAGAAAGATCTTTCCATGTACCGGCATGACGTGCGCTATAAATGCCGAGCAACGTACCAAAAGAGAGGGAAAGAAGAAGAGCTGTTGTATTTAAAAGAAGCGTTGCAGGTAAGCGGTCAAAAATTTTATGCATGACAGGAAGATCATCTTTCATGCTTCGAAGATCACCAGTAAAGAGGTCTCTGACCATGAGCCCATATTGTTCAGGTAAAGGACGATCGAGGTGAAATTTTTTACGAAAAGCTGCTTTTACTTCAGGAGAAATTTTTGGGTTCATTTCTCCCCATGGATAAGGACTTCCAGGAGTTAACGTGATAATAAAAAAAGAGATAATGCTAATAAGAAAAAGAAGAACGCAACTAAGTCCAAGACGATGAAAAAGGAAGGAAGGCATGGAAGAAGGCAGAGTAAAGAGTAACGAGTCAAGGGTAACGAGTTTATTTTGTTGCCTGCGGCAATTGGTTTAAAAAATTGCTTAGTACAACCAATTAATTTTTGGAAAAACGGTATTTTTGAGTATTTATATTATTCATTATTCAACTTAAAATCCTCTCCAATAAAGAATCTGATGACTGAGGGTAGGCTCTATATACTTGATTGAGGTGGTAACTTAGTATGTCGGGATTTGTATTTTGATAGAGCGAATTTTTGAGAACATGAACTGTAGGAATTTAGGCCTCAGAACTCTTTACCCTTTACTCTTTACGCTTTACTTCATATCTGGGGGGTAATCCGTACGATAAAACCATTCCAGATTATAGTTCCAACCTACTTTAGATGATTTTAGAGGACTGTCGATGAAGCCATGATCTGTGGGATAACGCATACGATAAGCCCCTTTCCATTGTACGGAGGTGCCTTCAGGGACAAAGAGAAAAAGGTAAGGTTGATCGTGATAGATTGTCTGTTGTAGTTCTCCTGCAAGTTTGATGATTTCAGAGGGTGAATATTCTTGGCGTAGTTTTGAGAGAAGCTCATCGACATGATGATTTTTGTAGCCTGTGTAATTAAGTTCTTCAGGATGGCATTGACTAGAATGCCAGATGGAGTATTGGTCGAAATCATTAGAGAGAGACCAACCTAAGACGACTGCATCGAAGTCATGTTGATTGACATGTTTTAAAAAGACGGTCCATTCATAGAGCTCGACTTTTACTTCAATACCAATTTTTTTGAGATCATCTTGTGCCAGGGTTGCTATATCGCGTCGGACTTCGGAACTGTTGTTAGTAAGCAGAGTAAAACTAAAACGTTTTCCGTTGCGTTTGCGAATGCCGTCAGGGCCAACTTTCCAGCCGGCTTGATCAAGGAGTGCTTTTGCTTGTTCAGGGTTATAGACAAAGGGTTTAATAGAAGGATCAAAAAACCACATCTTAGGAGTGAAAATACCGGTCGAAGGAACGCCGTGTCCATAGAGAATATAATGAATCATTTCTGGAATATTAATGGCTTGGGCTAAGGCCTGGCGTACTTTGAGATCAGCGAAGAATGGACTCTTCAGATTCCAACCAATATAACTATAGGAATTGCCTGGAGACTCAAAAAGATCGAAATGAGGGTTATTAGAAAATTCCTTAGTAGCCCAAGGATCTACTCCCCAGAAGTCGACCTGATGTGTCTCAAAAGCTAGCCGTAGGGAGAGTGGATCTGGAAGAATACGAAAAACAATTGAATCAAGCCATGGAGAGCCTTGGAAATAATCAGTGTTACGAACAAGACGAACATATGAATTGCTTTTCCACGTATCAAAACGAAAAGGGCCCGTGCCAATAGGATGGCGATTATAGAAAGTTGCCCATGTTATAGGATCTTTGCCTTCGAGGAGATGTGCTGGAAGTATGGGAGATAGCCAACTATTGAGTGCTGGAGAGAAAGGGCGACGGTAGTGAATAGAAACGTGCCAGGGATCAGGAGTTTCAATTTTTGAAATCAACTCGAAGTTAGTGCGGAGAGAAGATGCTATGCGGTCATCGAGAATCGCATGACACGTGAAAGCAACATCAGCAGCAGTAAAAGAAGTGCCATCATGCCAACGTACATCATGACGTAGAGTGAAGTTGATGATGGGCTCTGCAAGAAAAGCGTGGTTTTCTTGGAAGGTATGTTTAATAGGAAATTCTTGAGCATGTTCTTGAAGAAAATGTTCTAAATTAAATGTTGTGGGCAAGATCCACTCTTCCTCTTCATCGCTTAAGCGATAGCGTTGCAGGGTAATTTTATTGTCATGGGGCAACATAGTACTAACAGCCGCTGATAACGCATCAAAGAGCTCTTTTTTAGCAGGGTGTTTTTTATCACGCTTAAGACGCCATGTTTCAAAAGAAGAGAGCGCTTCTTGAGGGAGTGTTTGAAGTAACTCAGATGCTATTGCTTCCGAAGCGCTATAACCAGGTTCAGTGAGCGTAACGAGAAGCTGTGAGGGATTGTTTCCTGAAGTGATCGACGTGATGTTCCATTCAGGATGTTTTGCTTGTTGAACAGTTAACCCGGATATTTCATACCAATCTACTGCGGAAGTCGGGAAGGCTGATGAATGCAGCGTTAGACTCCGATTTTGGCCTCCGCTAAAAATCATGTCATCCCTACAGCCCGGCGCCAAAACCCTCGCCTGCCTGGCCTCATCAGCCTTCGCAACTTCCTCGTTACGATCAGTATGAAATATCCGGGTTAAGAGCTCTTTGGCTTGAGCGGCTTCTGTAGCGTTACGAAACTGAAATGTAGTAATCTGACTAAGCGACCATGCAGAGGCGAGATCGCCTATTAACTCAAGATCTTGATTGAGTTTGAGAAGACCATTAAAGAGCAGATTAATAACGTCTGCTGAGGCTGAATCAGAGGCTTGAATAGGGTTGAGTGTTACTGGTTCAGCCATCACTCCTAAAGACATTTCATTTTTCTTTTTGGTAGAAAAGGAAGCCGTATTAATGAACGCCGCAATAAAAAGCAGAATAAAAATTATAGGAATGCCGTAGAGAATCCATCGAAAAAAATGCATAGAGTGTGTTCGTCAATGAACAGATGTTGAAGCCAGATTTTTATTTTTGCTTGGTACCTGGCCTAGCTCTAGACAAGTAAAGAGTAAAGGGTAAAGAGTAAAGGGTAGCTCGCGCTGATTAGGAAACACATTTTCTCCAGTTCTATTTTTTGGAAATGAAAATACCTCTAAATACTCTTTTTGAAATTTTGATTTATTTTATCGATCTTAAATACTCTTTACCCTTTACTCTTTACCCTTTACTTGTCTGGAGCAAAGTCAGGTATCAAATAAAAATAAAAATTCATTCCCAAAATTGGTTCACTTGCGGACTCTCATCATGAACGTTACTACAGAACAAAAAGAAAAGTGTATTATTGATCTTCATATCGAATTACCCCCTGAGCGTTTTGAGCAGGAGTGGAAACGTG
>DATEBV010000061.1:0-11508 GCA_035287205.1 Chthoniobacterales bacterium
CAACAAAAAAATAACAAAATATTTTAAATGATTCTTAGTGGATACTAATTTTATAAAAAAAAGCAAAATATTTTAAATATCTTGCTTTTTATAAGAAAGTTATGGAAAATTATTGGAATTTGGAACCCCGAAGATCCGTTAAAATCAATTGCCACAGGCAAAAAAATAAACTCGTTACCCTTTACTCGTTACTCGTTACATGTCTGTAGCTAAGTCAGATGCCAAGCAAAAATAAAAATCCATTTTCAAAACTGGGTCACTTTCGGAAAGCTCTAGTTACAGCGCCGCCCCCTGAAACAACAATAACATAACGATGGATAGCGCATTGAAGGTCGCATGCATAAGAATATTCGCCCAGAGTGATCCTGTTCGTTCATAAAGAAGGCAGAGGATGATGGCAAGAAGTCCTAGGCCAAGCATTGAAGGGAGATGGAGATGGATTGCGGCAAAGAGGAGAGAAGAAATAAGAATTGCCGGTACTCTGCCTGCAAAGCGACGCAGAATACCATAGAAGTATCCTCGAAAGATGAGTTCTTCTGCAATAGGAGCAACTATAACAGCCATTGATATAATGGCTACTCGTTCGTGCCATCCTGGATGTTCTAGAAAATAGCGGACAATAGATTGAGCATCATTGCTCGTACTAAAGAGAACTTGAACTACTCCTTGGCTAATGATGATGAGGGGATAGCAAGATAAGAACCAAAGAAATGTTATTTTAATGATTTTTCCAGGATGGGGAGGAGCCAATCCAAAAATAGAGATAGGAGAAAGGCGACGAAGTGAAAGAAATCCCAGTATTCCAACAACAATGCAGAAATAAAGGAGGCAATTGGCCATAATGATAGGAAGAGTAATCAACTGATCTTTTCCAAAAGAGGCTGCAATAACAGAGATAAGCCAGCATCCTAAAATGGATGCAGCAAAGACATCAGCAAGTGTGAACGATGATGGTTTTAATACCGATTTTTTAGAGGCACGAAGAGCGATCCATCCATAAAAGAATAGTACTATTGCTAAAAAAATGATGCCGCCTATGCTTGTAGGAAGGGAAGAGGCAATATTATTGGAAAGAAAGGCAGGTATCAATGTCTCTTCATTTCTGTGAAATAAAGAGACATTGATAAGATTGGCATAATTCATAGTGTATGATATCGTGACTACTAACGTCACTTTATTTTCTGTAAAATAAAGAAATGTTGATAAAACTGGCAATACTTGCAATCCATAGTAAGTAATTAGTAGTGTGAATGCAATGCATAGTTTGTTGAGGAATAGCTACTATTTGAGCCTATCACCTACAGTCTATAGTTCAGAGCTTTCCTTTGAAGAAGGAGGATTCGAACTATTTTAAATTAATTTGTAATACATTCTATTTGTGAAATTTAAAATTTATTTTTATATCTGTTTTATTTGATATTTTTAAAAAGAAATTCAGTTTGTTTATGGGAAATTATTTATTGTGAGATCTCTACGATGGAGTGTGAATAACTTGGGAATAACTGGGAATAAGATGTTAGAAAGAGAGTTTTTGTTTGTTGGTAATATCGATTTGGGATACGAATCAATGCTTGCTGCACACTGTAAATTACGCCAACATTAGGAACGTCATTTTATTCACAGAAATGAAATGACGTTCGTATAAACACATGTCAAAAATTGAATTGCGCGCCCGTCTTGAAGAGCTTGGAGTACGTCCTAGTAAAATGCTTGGACAAAATTTTCTTTTAGACCCTAATTTAGCACGTGCTATTGTTGATGCTATGGCGATCAAGGAAGGAGATCATGTGCTGGAAGTAGGACCAGGAATGGGAGCATTAACACAATATATTATAAGTTCACCAGCTGCGCAGATAACATTAATTGAACGTGACTATCGTTTGGCGGCAGAGCTGCAACGACGGTATGGAAGTGATCGTGTGCGTGTAATACAGGCTGATGCGGCCAAGGTTCCTTTGCAAGAACTTTACGGATACGGAGCGGTAAAACTTCTTGGAAATCTCCCTTATAGTGCCTCAACAGCGATTATTGCACATTTTACTTCGGCCTTCTCTCCCGCTTCCAGACTGGTTTTGATGCTGCAACGTGAAGTTGCTGAGCGTCTCGTGGCGACTCCTGGAGAGAGTGATTATGGTGCACTCACGGTACTGTTAGGACGTCGGTGGTGTGTTAAAAAATTGCGTACGGTTCCTCCGGATGTTTTTTGGCCACGTCCTGCTGTAGAGTCAGCAATTGTTGAAATAGGAGAGCGTCCTTCCTCTGAAGTAATGATTTGTGATGAGGAAAAGTTTCGTCAGTTAGTGCGTTTAGGATTTTCTTCTCGACGCAAACAACTTGGTTCTCTTTTGAAAATTCCAACATCTTTATGGAAGTCATTAACTGAAAAATTAGGATGTGAACCCACGGTGCGTGCTGAAGATTTAAGTATCAATGACTGGTCATTGTTAGTGCAAAATCTTCATCCTATAGCACCTCACCGTGCTATGGAATGTTATGATGTGGTTGATGAAAATGATACCGTAATAGAGTCACAACATCGCGACATAATTCATGTGAATAAGTTGCGCCACCGAGCAGTTCATGTCTGGATTTTTAATAGTAAAGGAGAACTTTTTTTGCAAAAACGTTCTCTTTGGAAACAGAATCATCCGGCTCTTTGGTGTTCTAGTGTAGCTGGGCATGTTGATGCTGGTGAAGATTACCTCACGGCAGCTTATCGTGAGGTAAAAGAAGAAATAGGAGTTTCTGTAGAACTTAAGCCTTTTTATCGCATTGAAGCGAGTGAAACAACAGGGGAAGAATTTATAGAATGCTTTTACGGTTTTTCAGAAGGTCCTTTTACGATGTGTCCCTGGGAGCTTGAAACCGGTTTCTTTTTTTCTCAAGAAGTTATCCAGCGGTGGTTGGCTAGCCATCCTGAGGAGTTCACGCCTGTTTTTGGGGTTATTCATAGCAAAGGTACTTCATTTCTGCGAAATAAAGTACCTTTGCTATGAATATAAAAAAACCGTTGATTCTCGGGAAGCTCTATGTAGAGTCAAAAAGTCTCGTTCCTTTTCTTTTTCTGTCTCGTTATGAGTCAATATGACTCAAGTAAAATATTTTCTAATCTCGGTTTATTTGATTATTATTTTGTTAAATAAGTAGTTATATCAATTTTAATTTTCAGGCATGATATCTGCTAATACTATAGTTATGATAGATAAATGATACGATTATAAATCAACATAAACTTAAACTTTCAACATAAACTTATATTCGGCTTATTGGCCGGATATCGACCCCTCAACAAGCCACAAACTGGCTGAATTATTAACTTCAACATTAGAGTTTCGGAAAAACTCTGCTTAATACACTATCAAGGTAAGCACCTTGGTGCTTTCCTTGATAGTTACACAATTATGTCAAAATCACGAAAAATATTAGGAATCGATTTAGGAACAACCAACTCCTGTATGTCCGTCATGGAGGGAACCGAACCTGTAGTCCTCGAAAATGCCGAGGGTGCACGTACAACACCTTCTGTGGTTGCTTTTACTAAGAGTGGGGAACGTCTTGTTGGACAGGCAGCCAAACGGCAGGCCATAACCAATGCTCAGAATACTATTGCCTCTGTGAAGCGTTTCATGGGAGCAAAGTATGATGATGTGCGTGGTGAACAAGAACGTGTTCCTTACAAACTTGTTAAAGCTGCTAATGGAGATGTTCATATTCAGGTAGAAATTGATGGAAAACCGAAAGCTTTTTCTCCACCCGAGATCTCAGCGATGATTTTAGCAAAACTCAAAGCTGATGCTGAAGCTAAGCTTGGAGAGAAAATTACTCAGGCCGTTATTACCGTGCCTGCGTACTTTAATGATTCTCAACGTAATGCCACTAAAGATGCTGGTAAAATTGCGGGCCTTGAAGTATTGCGTATTATTAATGAGCCAACGGCAGCTTCTTTAGCCTACGGTCTAGAAAAAGCAGAGGATGAAAAAATTGCTGTCTATGACTTAGGAGGTGGTACTTTTGATATCTCCGCCCTTGAATTAGGTGAGGGAGTCTTTGAGGTGCGTGCAACCAATGGAGATACTCATCTAGGCGGTGATGATTGGGATTATCGCATCATGGATTGGATTATCAATGAGTTCAAAACAGAATCAGGAATTGATTTAACCAAACAGCCTGATGCTGTTCAGCGGATTAAAGAGGAAGCAGAAAAGGCAAAAATAGCTCTTTCTTCAGCTCAAGAGTATGAAATTAATCTTCCTTTTGTTACTGCTGATGCCTCTGGACCTAAGCATATTCAGAAGAAGTTGACACGTGCTAAGCTCGAACAACTTACTGATGATCTCTTTCAGCGGACCATAAAGCCGGTCAAAGATTGTCTCAAAGATGCTAGTTGGAGTACTGGTGAAATTAAAGAGCTTGTTCTTGTTGGTGGTATGACACGGATGCCTAAGGTAGTTGATACAGCACGAAGCCTTATTGGCAAAGAACCTCACAAAGGAGTCAATCCTGATGAGGTTGTGGCTATCGGAGCTGCTATTCAAGGAGGAGTACTACGTGGTGATGTAAAGGATGTACTCTTACTTGATGTGACTCCATTGACTCTCTCTATTGAGACTGCTGGTGGTATTGCTACAGCAATGATTCCGCGTAACACGACAATTCCAACGAAGAAATCACAAATCTTCTCGACTTACAGTGATAACCAACCTGGAGTAGAGATTAAGGTCCTTCAAGGAGAGCGTCCTCTAGCTCGTGATAATAAACAGCTTGGTGTCTTCCATCTTGATGGAATTCCACCAGCAGCACGTGGGGTGCCTCAAATTGAAGTTTCCTTCGATATCGATGCTAATGGTATTCTTAATGTTACCGCTAAAGACCTTGGTAGTGGGAAAGAGCAAAAAATTTCTATTACTGGTTCTAGTGGTCTAACTAAAGAAGAAATTGAGCGGATGCAGCGTGAAGCTGAAGCCCATGCTGAAGACGACAAGAAAGCCAAAGAAGAAATAGAGATTCGCAACAATGCCGATACACTTGCCTATCAATGTGAGAAGCAACTCACAGAAATGGGAGATAAAATCGATGGTGCCTCTAAGAAAGTGGTTGAAGAAGAGATCGGTGCTGTTCGAGAGGCTCTCAAAGGTAGCGATATTGAAGCAATCAAATCTTCTTATGAGAAACTTCAGTCAAAGTTCCAAGAAATCAGTGCTGAGCTCTATAAACAAGCTTCTGCAGCAGGATCTGCAGAACATGGGGCAGCCCATGGAGCAGAAAGTGCAGAATCTCAAGCTGGCGCTGAAGTAAAGAAAGAAGGAGATGTCGTCGATGCAGAATTCGAAATCGTCGATGAAGATAAAAAGAAATCTTAACAATATAAGTTTAGAGGTTGAGAAGTTGAATAGTTTAGGGGATAACAGTCCTCTCTAAATTTCTAAACTTTTAAATCTTTAAACTTCTCCACCAAGGTAATTCACCTTGGTGGAGAAATAATAACAACCAACACGGAGAAATAAAAACATGGCAGTAACTATCCAACCTCTCGGCGATCGAGTGCTTGTGCAATCTATCGAAGAGAAAGAAGTGCAAAAAGGTGGTATCATTATTCCTGATACCGCTAAAGAAAAACCACAGGAAGCCAAAGTCGTGGCTCTTGGTACTGGTAAACTTGATGATGAGGGCAAAAAAATTGCTTTCACTGTTAAGAAAGGAGACACAGTTCTCATTTCCAAGTATGGCGGTACAGAAGTCAAAGTTGACGGAGAATCCTATCTCATCATGCGTGAGGATGATATCCTCGGTATTATTAGCTAAACTAACTTAACAAAAGGAAATATATTAATATGGCAGCAAAACAACTACTATTCGACGAAGCGGCACGTCATGCCTTGCTTCGTGGTGTTGAGAAATTGGCCAAGGCCGTGAAAGCGACCCTAGGACCCTCTGGACGTAACGTCATTCTCGATAAAAAATTCGGCAGTCCTACCATCACAAAAGATGGTGTTACTGTAGCTAAAGAGATTGAGCTAGAATGTCCTTATGAAAATATGGGTGCACAGCTTGTTCGTGAAGTAGCTTCTAAAACCAGTGATATTGCTGGTGATGGTACTACTACAGCAACCGTACTCGCTGAAGCCATCTTTCGCGAAGGTCTCAAGAACGTAACTGCTGGTGCTAATCCAACATCCTTACAACGTGGTATTCAGAAGGCTGTTGATGCTATTGTTGGAGAACTTGCTCGTATCAGCAAGAAGGTCAAAGATAGCGCTGAAATTGCTCAAGTTGCTACCGTTTCTGCTAACTGGGATAAAACCATCGGTCAGATTATTGCTGATGCTATGGAAAAAGTTGGTAAGGATGGAACCATCACGGTAGAAGAGGCTAAATCTATTGAGACTAGCCTTGACGTCGTTGAGGGAATGCAGTTTGACAAGGGATATCTCTCTCCTTACTTCGTAACGAATGCTGAAGAAATGGAAGCTGTTCTTGATAACGCTTACATTCTCATTCATGAGAAGAAAATTAGCAGCTTGAAGGATCTTCTTCCTCTACTTGAAAAAGTTGCTAAGAGTGGACGTCCTCTTCTTATCATCGCTGAAGATGTAGAAGGAGAAGCTCTTGCTACTCTCGTTGTGAACAAGCTTCGTGGAACACTCCAAATCTGTGCTGTGAAGGCTCCAGGTTTTGGTGATCGCCGTAAAGCAATGCTTGAAGATATCGCTGTTCTTACAGGTGGTCGTTGCATCACCGAAGATCTCGGTATCAAGCTTGAGAATATCACACTTGAAGACCTCGGTCGTGCTAAACACCTCACTGTTGACAAAGAGAACACAACGATCGTTGAAGGTGAAGGTAAACATTCCGATATTCAAGGACGTGTAGCTCAAATTCGTCGCCAAATCGACGAGACCAGTAGCGATTACGATCGTGAAAAACTCCAAGAGCGTCTTGCCAAGCTTGCTGGCGGTGTTGCCGTCATCAATGTGGGTGCTGCTACAGAGACTGAGATGAAAGAGAAGAAAGCCCGTGTGGAAGATGCTCTTCATGCTACCCGTGCAGCGGTAGAAGAAGGTATCGTCCCTGGTGGTGGTGTCGCTCTCATCCGTGCTCAGGCAATTCTCGATACATTGAAGCTTGAATGTGATGAGGCTGTTGGTCTTGAAATCATCCGTAAGGCTATTGAGTATCCTTTGCGTCAGCTTGCTTCCAATGCTGGTAAAGAAGGTGCCCTCATCGTTCAAGAGGTTAAGAAAGGTAAAGGCAACGATGGCTACAATGTGGCTACCGGTGAATATACCGACCTCGTAAAAGCTGGTGTTGTCGATCCTACGAAAGTAACTCGTAGTGCATTACAACATGCAGCTTCCATTAGTGGACTACTCCTCACTACAGAGGCTCTCATTGCTGAGCTTCCAGAGAAGGATAAAGGTCCTGCAATGCCACCAGGTGGTGGTATGGGCGGAATGGGAGGAATGGGAGGAATGGACTACTAAGTCGTCTTCATTCAGTCCCCGCTGTGCGGCGACTGAAGTAAAAGAGAGCCGGATCGAAAGATCAGGCTCTTTTTTTTGTGCCAACGTCAATGTAACTATTCGGCCAACAGGCCGAATAGAGGCTATAGGCTGTAGGCTGTAGACTCTAGATACCGCTGCTGCGGTAGGAGATGGAAGATGGGAAATAGAAGATGGAAGTTGAGGCTCACTGCTGCGAGCACGATTGGAAGAACTCTGATGATAAGTTGATTTTCTATCACATTTTACTGATGGGTTAACCGAATGCTTATATGTTAATTAAAAACTGGCAAAAGAAAATTCTTAACAAACTATGCATTGCATCACACAACAACTTCGCAATCGATTCATTTGGTTCAGATCCGTCCTCCGAAGGAGGGGATGTGAACGCTCACATTTAATTTCATTTTTGACTTGATGAAAACAGGGCAAGCTCTCTACACTATTCGTCAATTGTAACCGTTCTTCCATTTATTGGAGGTGAGTTCTGAACTAATAGGCTACAGGCTAACTACCAACGTACCGTTGGTAGTTGGAAGATAGAAGTAGAGGTCACAAAATGACCAAAAATTAACTTAAAACTTAAACTTATATTCAGCCTGTTAGCCGAATATTTACACTACACATTCGTAATCCAACCCATTTGGTTCAGATCCTTCCTCCGAAGGAGGGGATCTGAACGCCTAAAAGCTATGAAATTTTTTTCAATCTTTACTTCTCCAATCATCGCGTTGAGTCTTCTAAACACTCCTGCGCTCGTTGCCAAAAACAACATTAGGACAACAACGCCTGAAACACTTGATCAACCGAGTGTCTTAACAAATCAGTATTGTACTTATTCAAACGTTAGCAGTTATGGTATTCCTAACAACAATAGAGACGAGTTAGAAAACGGCTTGCCCCAATCTTCTGATTGCCGAGATGTCGATGAAATAAGCTTTCAACCTCAACTTCAGATGGATCCTTTATCTGTGGAAGCAGGTTTAGAAACAGGGTTCACCGCTTTAAAAAAAGAGTTGGGAGTAGTCGTTAAGACCTCCTCTCAACAAGCGATCCCATTGAATCGTACTATTGATGCACAGTCGGATCATTTCATTCAGAGCGTGCCTCCGCAGGAGGTGAACTCTGAACGGTTACGAAATAATGCTTCAGCTATTCCCGTATTAAGGCTACGAGGTGGTGGGCCAAAAACAAAGCCATCCAAAACTCTAGAAGGACTGAAATCTGCTGGAGAGAGCGATGATGAGGATGATCTCGATTTAGAATCAGAAAGAGTAAGTGATTATCTTAATAAAGAAATTTGTGACAACATCTATGCTGCCTGTCTTGCCAAGGTTGCTGCTCTGACATTAGAAGCACGTAATACCGCTCAAGGAACTCTTAATATAGTTCAAGAAGAAGCTCAAGAGTGGGCCATTGCTGAAAAGATTGCCATTACGGATAAGGAGAAAGCTATGAGAGACCTTCAAAAGGCAAAAGAGACTACTGAAGAAGCTAGAAAAGTAGCCGTGGCTGCTGAACAAGCTGTCAAGGCCGCTCAGAATACGGCTTCCAAAGCTGATAAAACCAATGCAGCCATGGCACGGGATCATTTAACTTATGAAAAAAATCATGAAGCTTATGCTATGAGCAACCTCCAGGCTAAAGAATTGGCGGAAAAATTGACAGAGGCTAAAGTTGACACTGCTTTTGCCGTCTTAAAGGCAATCCAAGTCAGAAATAGCAAACATAGTACTGCTGCTGAAGCAGAGCTAATGGCAGCTAAAGAAGCAGAAGCATACGCAGAAGAGCGAGCTTTTGCCGCTGCCAATATCGCTAAAGAAAAAGCTTCCTTCACGACAACCACAATTCAGATTACCGAAGAAGCTTCAAGACAAGCTGTCGCTGCCTCAAAAGCAGAAATGGAAAAACTTCGTATAGAAACGGCCAATGCAGTAGCCGCAATTCAGGCTAAAGAAGAGACTGTAAGAATTGCTGAAGAGAAAAGTAGAGCAGCAGAATTGGCCAAAAGCAAAACGGAAGTAGCTTCTAAAGCTGAATTAGAGAGACTTCGTATAGAAACGGCCAATGCAGTAGCTGCTATTCAGGATAAAGAGGAGGCTGTAAGAATTGCTGAAGAGAAAAGTAGAGCGGCAGAGTTAGCCAAAAGCAAAACGGAAGCAGCTTCTAAAGCTGAGTTAGAGAAACTTCGTCAAGAGCTCGAAACGATGAAAGTAGAAAAAATCAAGAATGAAGAAGCTAGAAGCAAAGCAGAAGAGCAGGCTCGTAAGCAAAACTTCTCTATAGAAGGTGTTTCTATCATCAGTTCGATACCGACCATCAAAGCTTCTCAAACTGAAAAAATAAATATTCCAGATGCAAAGGAAAAAAATCTCATTCTTGAAGCTGCTAAGCAAGAAGCTCACCAAAAGTTAGCTCCTTTATGGAAGAAAATTGCTCAAGAGACGGATCTTTTAGAAACTCAAAAGCAACAAATTCAAAAGCAACAACAACAAATTCAAAAGCAACAAATGCAAATCGATTGGAAAAGAGATTTAAATAATCGCTATTTTGAATACCACAAAAATGGTGATGAGGCTTACAAAAAGATCAACTGTTTTGGTAAGTGTTTTTTTAGGAATTCGCTTGGTCCAATAAATATTGTGGAAAAATCACCAGACTGCTGCGATTGGATATTCCTTGGGATGATTACTATTACACCACCCGTTAACGTATTTTGGGTTCCTTGCTACGCCTGCACACATCCTTGTGTTTGTTTCTATCCTTGCTGTAGTCTATGGCATTCTCGTCTTAACTCTGCAGATGCAGAAAAAGATCGAAGTGATAGGTCTATTAATTTAAGGGCTAGCTCTCGTAATTTAATGGATAGGTCTTTTTGTTTGGAGAGTAAGCCAGAAACTCTTGCAAAGTTAAAAGCAACAATAACCGAAAGTACACCTTGGATGGTTAAAGCAAGTGAGGCAAAGAAGGCAGGTAGATTACAGGAAGCTCACTTATGGCAATCAGTTGTTGAGCAATCAGAAAAAGCTATAACTCTTTATCAGAATCATATCGAGAAGCATAACACATTGAGTCGTAACGAATTGATTTCTGAGTCTACCAAAATTACTACATCTGCTGAATATGCTTTAGCGTTAGCAAAAGTCATGGCAGAAAAGATTGAATGTAGAATCAAAGAGGGTGAAGCAAGAGAAGATGGGAGAATAGAAGAAGCTAACTTATGGCAAAAAGTAGCTGTAGAATTAGTGAAATCCCTTCAAGTATATCAACTTCTTGCAGAAGGAAGTGTAGGACAAGGTGAAATTCAGAACAAAACCAACTATGCTAGTTCTATTGCATGCTTAGCAAAAGCAATGGCAATAAAAATTGATTGGCTCACAAAAGAGAGTGATACAAGAAGCGCTGGAATGGTAGAGGAAGCTAACTTATGGCAGCAAGCTATTCAAACAGCGGAACAGGCTATTGAGAAGTATAAAGCAGCTTCAGAAGGCAAAACATCAAGAGACTCCGCCGAGATTGTATTAGGTAGAGCAAAAACAATAGCAGCAATAACAACTCAGATTGTTGAATGGATAGTTAAAGAGAATGAAGCTAAGAGGAATTTTGCAAGGATAGAAGAAGCCACCTTATGGCAGCAGGCTCTCCAAGAAGCTAAACAAGCTGTTCAGCAATATCAACAATGTGCAGATCACGATTCTAATAGTGATTTAAAAAGAGCTGCTGATACTACAGCAGCTGATACTACTTTTACTAGAGCCAAAGCAACAGCCAATCAAGCAATGGAGTTACAGAAGTTATTTTTGTAATCTGGCTATCAACGTCACTTTATTTCTGCGAAATAAAGTGACGTTGATAAAATTGGGCGTAACTAGAGCCTGTCCGAAAGCGGCTCGGATCCTTTGCCCAAGCGGGTTTGAGGGCTAAAAAAATATGGACATAAACAGCAAATTTTGCTGTTATGTCCAAAATTGATATGTTATAATGGGGTATGAACAACACAATAACCTTA
>DATEBV010000062.1:0-7104 GCA_035287205.1 Chthoniobacterales bacterium
AGCAGTCTATAGAGAAGCCTCAGAAATTTCACGTGCGGCTGTAGAGCAGTGCAAGCAAGCAGTTTTACTCCATACTACAGAAACGATGAGTACAAGTTTGAATTGGAATTGGTCAGGCATGGCATTTCAAAAGCATGCCGATTACCTGGTAAAAATGGTTGAAGCACAACAAGCTGGAAAAACTATGCTTGCAGCAGGTTATAGAGAAGCAGCAAAAGCCTCATACAAGCAAGCAGAACAGTGGAAACAATCTGCTGAAATAAAAATTGCGCAAAAGGGGATTGAGGGTGTTAGTTTTGATTATGCAGCTATTTCACTCGCAGAGCTATCCGAGTATCAGGTACGAGCAGCTGAAGCACAAGAAGCCGGAAAAACAGCACTTGCAGCCAGTTATAGAGAAGTAGTAGAAACCTATCAGAAAGCTGCCGAGCAGCTTCAAGAATCAGCTTTAGCTTATGCCGCAGGGAATGAAGGCGAATACGCACGATTATTTAATGAAGCAGTATTTACTAAGCAGAAAGCCGAAGAGATGGTAAAAAGAGTAGAAGAGAATATTGGGCATTAGACAATTAGAGGTGTTCGATTCTTTACAAAATCATTTTAAGATTACTTTAACTGGACTTTGGCCATTTTTATATGAGTCAGTCCCACACATGATCACCTACGGTGCTCATATGAGGTAGCTGACCCCTTTTTTCGTCCAATTTAATCCGAACTTTTAAGTGATATGAGGTACTAGAAACGTGAATAGAGACTGGCGGTAAGGGATCACCCAATTAATAATATACGTAAGCGTTCACATCCCCTCCTTCGGAGGACGGATCTGAACCAAATGAATCGATTGCGAAGTTGTTAGTCGTGTGATGTAATGCATAGTTTGTTAAGAAGCTACTGAACAGCTATTTGGTCCTACAGTCTACAGCCTATAGCCTATAGCCTCTATTCGGTCTGTTGGCCGAATATTTACGGATTTTTGTTTGCAATAGTCTTGTGCTGTATATATACTCATTACGAATAAAAATTAGGAATTTTTACTTGCTCTTGTTATCCCTAGCTTCGTTGTCAGAGCTTGCGTTATGTTCATAGCGCCTCACTCTTCCGCCTTGCTAGAAACAACAATTTCAGCGTAAAAAAAAACTAATTTTCATCCGTGATGAGTATAAAATGGAGCCTTGGATTACATGTTAGCCTAATTTTATCAACGTCACTTTATTTCGCAGAAATAAGGTGACGTTGATAGTTCAAATATGAAACTTCTTTTATTTTCTATCTTCGCAGTCTCAGTAAGCTCAGGCCTTCTTGCACAGAATGGCAAAAGTGCATCTGATTCTCCTAATACGTCCCTTATTCAATATTCCAATGTTGCAAATTTAACACCTCAGTTGATGATGAACCCTGCGATTGAGGATGCAGAGGAAGCCATTGAGAGATTAGGCATTGGTGGAGCAATATCACCAAGACCACGAGAACCCAATGACCTAGGAAATGTCGCAAGAGCGGAAAATCCCGCATCTTCTCATTCAACAACAAGCACCACTGTCAGCTCTAATTATCACGAGACTTCAACAATAGATGTAGCTAGCCATGATGAAGAAATAGAACGCGGTGAGAATGAGGAAGCTATTATAAATCCTAACCCTTGGAGTTTAAAAATGATTCTACTGAAAGCTGGTTTTTTTTCAGCAGCTGTTATTTTTCTGCCTGAACTTTACTCAGCAGTTTCTGATTTTTCTACTTGGCATGAGAAAAGAGTACAACCTTGGTGTAATGCATTGGAAAAGTATACTGATTTGTTCCCTGAAGGAGCACGTACTATTGCTTCTTGGGTAAACTGTCAGAATATGCCTACAGAACACGCTTGGAGTGAAGTACAAGCAGCAGAAGCTCGAAGAAGAGCCGGGGCTGAAGAAGCAAAGATAGCAGTTGAAAAGGCAAAGAGTGCTGCAATAGAAGCCACAAGAACATCTTCAGAAGCGCGATCAAAAGCACTAACTACCACTGGAACTATTGCAAATTCATGGTATGGTGTTGTCAACAGTTTAGAAAAAACCTTCGAATATTGGACAAAAGCGATTGAAATGCAAGAAGCTGGGAAAACAGCGCTTGCAGCCGGTTATCGAAAAGCTGCAAGGACATCTCAAAGAGCTGCAGATCAGTTGAGACAATCAGCACAGACCTTTGCTGTAGGAAAAGAGAATGAGGCTATTAGCTGGCAGAAGGAAGGAATATCCCTCCAATCAAAGGCAGACTATCAAGCAAAAGCGATAGAAACTCAAGAGGTAGGAAAAACGACGCTCGCAGCAGATTATCGAGAGGCTGCAGCAAGATCTCAAAGAGCTGCAGATCAGTTGAGACAATCAGCACAGACCTTTGCTGCAGGAAAAGAGAGTGAGGGAATTAGTTGGCAGTGGGAAGGGAAGTCTCTCCAAGCAAAGGCAGACTATCAAGCAAAAGCAGCTGAAGCACAAGAAGCAGGAAAAACGACGCTCGCAGCAGATTATCGAGAAGCTGCCGCAATATCCCAAAGAGCCGCAGATCAGTGGAAACAATCAGCTGAGAGAAAGGCCGCAGAAAAAGAGAGTGAGGGAATTAGTTGGGGATGGGAAGGGAAGTCTCTTCAGGCTAAGGCAGACTACCAAGCAAAAGCGATTGAAGCGGGAGAAGCAGGGAAAACGACGCTCGCAGCAGCTTATCGAGAGGCTGCCGAAATATCTCAAAAAGCCGCAGATCAGTATAAAATAGCAATACAGACCTTTGCTATAGGAAAGGAGAATGAGGGTATGAATTTAGAGTGGGAAGGAGTGTCTCTTCAAGCGAAAGCAGATTCCCAAGCAAAAGCAAGTGAAGCGCAAGAAGCAGGGAAAACGACGCTCGCAGCAGATTATCGAGAGGCTGCCGCAACATCCCAAAGAGCCGCAGATCAGTATAAAATAGCAGTACAGACCTGTGCTGCAGGAAAAGAGAGTGAAGGTAGGAGTTGGGGTAATGGAGGAGAGTGTATTTACAAGAAGGCAGATTACCAAGCAAAAGCAGCTGAAGCACAAGAAGCAGGAAAAACAACGCTCGCAGCAGGTTATCGAGAAGCTGCAGCAACATCCCAAAGAGCCGCAGATCAGTATAAAATAGCAGCACAGACCTTTGCTGCAGGAAAAGAGAGTGAGGGTATTAGTTGGCATTGGGAAGGGAAGTCTCTTCAAGCGAAGGCAAACTATCAGGCAAAAGCAAGTGAAGCACAAGATACGGAGAAAATACAGCTTGCAGCAGGCTATCAAGAGGCTGCAGCAGCATCTCAAAGAGCCGCAGATCAGTGGAAACAATCAGCCCAGGCTTATACCACAGAACGCGAGAGTGAATATACTTGTTTGTGGCAAGCAGGACAAGCAACACAGAAAGAAGCCGATGCGATAGCAAAGAAGGCGGAGAGAGAGGATAGAGATCTCCGGGTTAATATACTATTAATTCAGAGATCACTTCATAGTTCGTAGGTGAAAATTCGGCCAACTGACCGAATATTTAGTTCTTAGTTCCTAGTTGTAATCGTTCAGATCCCCCCTCCTTCGGAGGTGAGCTCTGGGGTGGTGAAAATCATAGCAATATCCATCCTATAATTAGTGCTAGTTTTATGGCTGCTAACATTTCTAAAATACGCAGAAATTCACCACAAGGAGCACAAAGATACACAAAGATACACAAAAAAAGAAAAAAGAATTTTTATAAAAATTCTTTAAGTATTTAGGAACTAAAGATGGCTAGTGATTGTAAAGTATAACGAATTAATTATAAACACAATAAAGATTGTTATGTCCTCTCTTTAAATGAAGCTTGCACAGAGAGCGTTTTTTTCTTTGTCTTCATGATATTTGCAATCAACAACTAACAACCACTATTCAACCGTTTGAGCGAATAGTTACAAAATATGCTTTTCATTCTACCCACTCCCATTGGCAATTTAGGTGATCTTTCTCATCGTGTGGAGAAGGCTCTCCAAGAGTGTGATCTTGTCGTGGCTGAGGATACACGGCGTGCCGAGCAATTGCTCGATCATCTTGGATTACGCAAGAAGACCATAAGTTTTCATGAACATAATGAAGAGGATCGTCTTCCTCATCTTATAAAATATCTTCGCGAGGGAAAACAGATAGCCATGGTTACCGATGCAGGGACTCCTTCAATTAGTGATCCAGGATATCGTTTGGTGAGGGCATGTCTTGAAGAAAAAATTTCTTATACCGTCTTGCCTGGGCCATCAGCAGTGACTACTGCACTTGTTGGAAGTGGCTTGCCTCCTGTTCCTTTTTATTTTGGAGGGTTTCTTCCAGCTTCTGGATCGCGTCGTCGAGGAGAGATCAAGCTTGCAGCACAGCGTTTCGTAACCTCTATTTATTTTGAATCACCTCATCGGTTAAAACCTTGCTTAAAAGATTTGGCTTCTATAATCCCTTCAGCACGTCTTTGTGTCGCTCGTGAACTTAGTAAAAAATTTGAAGAATACCGTCATGGAACGCCTCAAGAAGTTTTAGAGTATTTTTCGGAAAAACCGATTAAAGGAGAGATTACCTTAGTTTTTCATCCTAATCCGGCAGTTCAAAAGGATGATGATAAAACTGCTGAGGAAATGCCTATCTTAAGGAATAGGGGATAGATAGAGTCGCTCCGCGACTCGTTGAAAGGTTGAAAAGTTGAAGGGTTGAAAGGAGGCTTTCCTTAATAAGGAAACTATTTCATTTTTTGTGACTACCAACGTCAAGTTGCAGAAAATTAACAGGGATGGAAGAGATAAAAGAAGGGCAAATCAAGAAAAAAATACATCAGAGCTCTCATCAAATTATTCTGAAAGTTTAATATTTTCTTATGTTTACTCAGTTGTCTCTATCCCTTCCATCCCTGTTAATTTTTTTCTTCTTTCATCCTTGTTTATGAATTTAGCCCTGCATTTCACCTGATGAAACAACTCCCATCTTACGGAATTTAGCGTAACGTTCTTCAAGGAGGGCATGGATTGGTTTCTTGACCAGTTCATCAAGGGCCAACTGGATGGTATGACTCAAAGTTTTTGCGGTAGTAAGTGGATCACGATGAGCTCCGCCAAGAGGTTCAGGGATGATTCCATCGATGAGTCCTAACTCACGAAGATCAGGAGCTGTTAATTTTAATGCTTCCGCTGCATCTGGGGCATGACGACGATGTTTCCAGAGAATAGCCGCACATCCTTCTGGGCTAATCACGGAGTAATAGGAATTTTCCATCATAAGAAGTCGATCAGCTACACCAATACCAAGAGCTCCACCAGAGCCACCTTCTCCAAGTACAATCGAAATGATGGGAGTTTTTAGGAGCATCATTTCTCGGAGATTGACGGCAATAGATTCTGCAATATGGCGTTCTTCAGCACCTACTCCTGGATAGGCTCCTGGGGTATCAATAAAAGCAATCACTGGAAGAGAAAACTTTTCAGCCATACGCATGAGTCGAAGTGCCTTGCGATAACCTTCAGGGTGAGGGCTTCCAAAATTACGTAATACATTCTCTTTTACATTACGTCCCTTTTGCTGGGTAATAACAACACAGCGATATTTGCCAAGATGAGCAATACCACAAGGCATGGCTTTATCATCACCAAAAAAACGATCGCCGTGGAGTTCTATAAAATTATGGAAACAATGCTCGATGTAATCGAGAGCATAAGGACGTGCAGGGTGGCGTGCAATTTGAACGCGTTGCCAGGCAGTGAGGTTATCATAAAGATCATGCCTCATTAATTCCAACTTTTCACGGATGGCTGCAATTCTATCACTATCTGTAGGTGTTTTCGCTGTTATTTCTGCAAGGCAGTTTTCTAAATCAATGAGGGGCTGTTCAAAGTCGAGAGGTTGAAAATACATGATAATAAAAGTTTAGGGGTTTATTGTCGCTGCGCGACGTTGAGGGGTTTAGGGGATAAATTTAATCTTGTCACGAAGTGACCAAAACTTAACTTAAACTTAAACTGATAACTTAAACTAACTATTCGGACTATTGGCCGAATAGTTAGTGAATACTAACAGGTGTATCTTTATTAATAAGGGGAAATACTTCTTTCATATCGGAGAGAGAGAGAACAAAACCTGGAGGCATTGTTGTCGAAGGAGCGCTTGTAGAATTTGTGGCCGTGGTAACATTGTTTGGCCCAGATGAAGGTGCCGTTGATGCCGTTTCTTCAGGAAGCGCTACGATATTGCCATTAGAACGTAATAGGATGGTACGCTCACTCTCTGGGTATTTTTTATCACCGAAGGCAACACGTTTATTATTAATCATGGCTATCTTATCAATAACTATTGTTTCGGTAGGGGCTTTTTGTTGACCCGTATAAGGAGGTGTTGAAAGCAAGGTGTAGCTTTTGAAAAATTGATCATGATCACGTAGGATTAAAAGATTCCCTGAGCGATCAATCTCTATACTCATCTTAAGTTGAGGAATGAAGAGTTCTTGTCCTATTTGAAGATTAATATTGGGAAGGTTATTAACATGCTGGATGAGCTCAGCATTTGATTTTTGTCGACTCGCTATACGTGCTAAAGAATCACCCTTAACGACAATATAGCTTACCTTTTCATTGGAAGGAGAAGGGGACGTAAGGAGTTCGCTATTGATATTACCAAGGAGCGTTCTTGCTTCAGTTATTTTAGGAGAGTTAGGGTAGGCCTCTAACCATTTCACTAATGCGTCGTGTGCTTCGGAAAGTTTTCCTGATTTTTGTAAAGCAACTGCAGCATCAAAAGGCGTTGTTCCAGGATCAGGTGTTGGTAGTGCAACAGGAACAGGCTCTTTTTTACCAAAGAAACTAAAGTGAGTCGGTTTTAAGAAAAGCTTGTAGGCAAAGAATCCTGCAGAGCCAAAAACAAGGAGGGCGACGGCGGCGAGAATGAGTATTTTTGAAGGGCGCATAAGATTGGAAGATTGGAGATGGAAGATAGGGTTTAAGAACTGAGATAACTACCACCGCACCGTTTGTGATTGGGGGATAGAAGATAGGCGATAGAGGTCTGTTGCTACAAGGTCGTTGGAAGATTAAAGACGGAAGATTAGGTTAGAAGATTGTAGGTTAGAGTAGCTTTTGAGGAA
>DATEBV010000063.1:0-24466 GCA_035287205.1 Chthoniobacterales bacterium
GCTTGGATTACATGGTCAATATTTTAACTAATTTCCTTTTGAAAAAAGATCTATTCAAAGAGTGTCTGGATAAACTACAATTCCTTCATCCTGATTTAGAGTCACTTAAATGCAATATTTAAATTTTGTCGTGTACAGAGGGTCGCGGCATACCTTTAGGTACGTAAGACATTTGAAAAAGCATTTTGAAACCAAGAGATTATGTCAGTTTTCCATTCTCTATTCACGTTTTTAGGTTTAATACTTTGTTGTGCTTACTCAATTGTTGCTATCCCTTCCATCGCATTCGTTCTTATGATTTTTCATTAGCTTCCTTCTCTATTTTAATATACGGCAAGGAATGCGATGGAAGGGATGGCAAAGACTTAAATTAAAAATGGTATGTATAAAATTAATGAGTCCACAAAATTAAATAATGATTAGATCTTTTATTATTCAGTATTCTTTTTCTGCCATCCCTTTTATCCCTTCCATCCCTGTTAATTTCTTTTTTTTAGATAGGTTTGTAGTTACAAAATTTTTATTAAATTGAGTTTGTTTTGTTGAAATTTGAACGCTTCCCCTTTTTCCAGATTCTAGCTACCCGCTCTGCTTCATTAGCCACTTTCAATGCCTTGCTTGCTTCTTCATGAAGGCAGTCACCATCTGCTGTATTTCCTTGTGTATAGGCTTCAGCAGCTAATCGTTCGCACTCGACGACAACTCGATACTGTTCTGCTACTTTTTTATAAAGGGTTACTTCTTCCTGCCGTCCTCTTTGATCGGCCAGCATCGCTTTATCAAGCATACTCTGAGCGCTCTCTAAACATTTAACACTCCCCTGATCAAGATCACGAGGTTCTTCTTCTGTAAGGAAAGCTAGTGTTCCAAAATTGCTCTTATTTTGACCACGTTCAAGAAGAAGTTGGTTTTCATGAGCTAAGTTGAGCCAAAGAGGAACAAAAGATTGCTTACCCTCTTGGTTGGCTATGGTGGCTTTTTTGAGACTATAGCCAGCCATCTTCAGCAAATTATTAAAATACATATACTTCCACCAATTTAAGCCAAGCAGATAGGATATTTCATTAGTTTCTAAGACGCAAGCTTCAGTCTTTCGATGATTTTCAACAAAACACTGTGATTGCCTTACTGTCTTTTTCCATGCACTCACTATCGCTGAACGCTGGCAAAGTACTGAAGAGCGAACTAATCCAGCCTTATATTTGACTAATTGCAGTGTCGCTGGAGTAGTACGCCCCCAAAAACCACCATTACCTAAACAAGTAAGGTGGCTCTGGCTTTTAGTAATA
This sequence comes from Chthoniobacterales bacterium, assembly GCA_035287205.1. Taxonomy (GTDB): domain Bacteria; phylum Verrucomicrobiota; class Verrucomicrobiia; order Chthoniobacterales; family UBA6821; genus CAIWMF01. The sequence goes on from DATEBV010000063.1 coordinate 1,290, forward strand.
GGAGCGCTTTTAATGCTATCTTCAATAGCATTCTGAAGATCCTCAGCAACCTGAATCCAACTAAGTGCTAAAAAGCCTCCTGAGTCTAAAGAAATCTTAACATTATGACAACATTCATTAAAAGCTTTAACAAGTTGAGGATCGACTCCACATTCAAGAGCTTTATTAGCGTAAGAAGATCCTTCTTCAGTTGCCCCCACTTCTCCAAGCCAATGCTCACAATATATTCGCAGAGCTGTACCTCTAAGAGTATTCCTAGAAAATCGATCCTCTCCTAAAGCCAAACTCTTCACACTTGTATCTTCTACCTCACTTGTTCCTTGTATTTGAGCTGTATTAGCCTCATTGAGCACCGTCTGGTATTGAGAGGAGGTTGAAACAACACTTGTTGGCTGACTAGAAGCTGTAGAAAGTCTCGTTTCATCGCCGAGTAAGTTTTTAGTAACTTCTTCTGCCTCTTTTGTCTCTTCAGGATTGAACATCTCCATCTGAGGAGACACACTACTACTAATAGAAAAATCTTCTTTGAGATCATCTAAAATAAACTCGTTGGAAATGCTTGAGTTTTGAGCAAAAAGAATGCTACTACTCATCAAAAGAACTATAAGAATGAGTAATAAATTTTTCATTTTCTACGGATTTTACAAAGTTGACCTACCCATGTTTGATAAGCGATTGCCACGCTGCCCTATACTGTTTTACATGTCGAATGTCCCCTGCTTCTTGCGCTTCAATTTCTTTTACTTTATAGTTTGCAACAGCTTGGCAAGCGGTATATTTCCAACCTAAAATACCATCCCCATGGTCTTTTACTCCACGGTACTCAGCTGATCTCCTCATCTGATCTGCAGACTCTTGAGATATTTCTGCAGCCTCTCTATAACCTGCTGCTAACATCGTTTTTCCTGCTTCTTCTGCTTCACATGCTTTCACCCAGTAATTTGCCTTAAACTCAAGAGATCTAGCTGCTAAATTCCAAAGAGCACTCGGCTTCTTACCTACAAAAAAACACTCCCCTTCAATGCTAGCACGGGAAAAAGCTGCTTGCTGGCAACATAGTTCAGCTATGTTTAATATTGCTACAGCTTCTCTATAACCTGCTGCGAGTTGATCTTTTTCAGCTTGTTGTGCTTCAATCGCTTTTATTTGATAGTCCATTTTTTCTTGAAGAGGCTTGCCATCCTCCTTACAACTGATAGCTTCACTGTTTTGCCCTGAGGCAAGAGCTAAAGCTAATTGCTCCCACTGATCTGCAGCTCTTTGGGGCTTTGCTGCAAGCTCTCTATGCTTTGGTACTGTCCAATTTTTACCAACTTCTTGCGCTTCAAATGCATTTGCTTGACTATGTGTGCTCGCCTGAAGATAGTTACCTGCCCATCCCCAACAATCACTTTCACACTCTTTTCCTGCGGCAAGAGCTAAAGCTGATTTCTCCCACTGATCTGCAGCTCTTTGGCACGTTGCCGCAACTTCTCGATAGCCTGCTTGTAGATTCACTTTATCAGCGTCTTGTGCTTTAATCGCTTTTACTTGATAGTCTGCACGTTCCTGGAGAGATTTGCCTGCCCAACCCCAACGATCACCCTCACATTCTTTTCCTGCAGCCTTAGCTTCGGCTGCTTGTTTATGCCAAGCTTCTGCACTGTGCGCTATTGAAGCAGCTTCTCGATAACCTGCAGCTAGTTCTGTTTTTCCTATTTCTTGTGCTTCAATTGCTTTTGCTTGATAGTCTGCTTTCATTTGAAGGGAATAACCTCCTCCACCCAAGCTATTACCCTCGCTCTCTTTTTCTGAGGCAAAGGCTAAAGCTGATTGCTTCCACTGGTCTGCAGCTCTTTGTAATATTGCTACCACTTCTTGATAGCCTCTTACAAGCTCTACCTTTCCTGCTTCTTGTGCTTCACTAGCTTTTACCTGGTAGTCTGCAACAGTTTGGAGAGACTTGCCCATATTACCCCAATTTATACTCTCACCTAGCTTCCCTTCGCCTTTAGTTTGGGCTGATAGCCTCCACTGATCTGCAGCTCTTTGAGACGTTGCAGCAGCCTCTCTATAACCTGCTGCGAATTCTGTTTTTCCTGCTTCTTGTGCCTCGCTTGCTTTTACTTGATAGTCTGCCATAGCTTGGAGAGACTTACCTTCCTCCTGATAACTAATAGCCTCATTTTCTTTTCCTGCGTCAACAGCTAAAACTGATTGCTCCCACTGGTCTACCACTCTTTGACATATTGTAGCAGCTTCTCTGTAACTTGCTGCAATCTCTATTTTCCCTGTTTCTTGCGCTTCACTTGCTTTTCCTTGATAGTCTGCCTGAGCCTGGAGAAATTTACCTTCGTGCTGATAGCCAATAGCTTTATCATTTTTTCCTGTAGCAACAGCTAAAGCTGATTTTTTCCACTGGTCTGCAGCTCTTTGGCACGTTGAAGCAGCCTCTCTATAACCTGCTGCGAGTTCTTTTTTTCCTGCTTCCTGCGCTTTAATTGCTTTTGCTTGGTAGTCTGCACTCCAATATGCAGCCCTGCCTGTACAAGCCAACTCCCACTTTCCTAGCATATAAGCTGCATAAGCTTCTCTTTCATAATCAGCAGCAACTTCATATTGCGCTGCTAAGCTTTTCCATAAATCTCTATCTTGACCTTGCATTTGATCTGCATGTTCTAATGCCTCTTTTGATTTTAATTCCCAGATAGAGGAATCTGATAAATAATAGCCCCTCCAATGTTCTTCTTCTAATTGTTGCGCCTTTTTTTCATTTCCTGACATATAAGCTTGAACAGCTTGTCTTATTCCTTCTGCTGAATCTTCTGATTTTTCAACAGCTTTTCTCCAGAGGAGAGCTTTTTCCCTTTTCCCTTTGTTTATTAATTCACTAATTTTATTCCAACTATCTCTTGATTGTTCTAATTTCATGGCAATGAAATCCCAAAGATAAGCTTTTTCTCCACCACGTTTTTCCTTAGATGATTGCTTTGCTTCTTCTATTTGGTTTGTTATTGCTAAGATCTTTTGCTCGAAGCAAAAACTAGTCTTCACAATCTCAGCAGACTGTGAAGACTGGTTTTTAAAGTTACCTTCGTCATTACTCATATTAGCAGAACCTTCTTCATAAGCTCTTTTTTTGTTTTCAGACATTGCCGCACTTGATGAACTTGATGAACTGCTCTCAACGAAAGGGTGAGGAGCTGCAACTGTATTGACAGCTGATTGGAAAGATGAGCTCGATTCTCCTGACAATCCAAAAGCGCCTCTCAATCTTTCAACTCCTTCTTCAAGCGGCTTCAGTTCCGCAGGATCCATCATTGATTTGGGCGTCATGCCCAAATAGGAGATAGAAGATGGAAGATTGGAGATAGGGATTGTATCGTTTCTTAATAGTGATGCTATATTGCCCTTATCTGCTACCTGCAATCTGCAGTCTGTATTCTGATTAGCACCTGCACCCTGTACCCTGTACCCTGTATCCTGCCCATATTCATTTTGCGCACAGAGAGCCTGAACGCTTAACAGACCTAATGAGACAGCAATAGTTTTTGATGTGTTAATTTTCATAGGTTTTAAGGGTAAATTAAATAGTTGGTTAATAGTTATAGAATAAGAAGTTTGATAAGTATCCAGCTTACCCAGACGATAAAATTTTTCTAGAAATTTTAACACACTGTCCTGAAATGACTTTAAGAGCAAAAAGACTTGAATAAATAAAAAGCCACTTCACTTCTCTCACTGTCATGAAGTTACCAAAAATCAACTTAAACTTATAACTTAAACTAACTATTTACTACCTCCTCAGCTTCTATCTGAATTGCTCGATTTACTTGGTAATCTGCCTCCGCCTGGAGAGAGGTTGCTTGATTCTGCCAACTAATAGCCTCATCTTCCCTTCCTGCATCAAAGCTTGAAGCTGCTAGTTCCCAATAATTTGAAGCTCTTTCAGAAATTTCTGCGACTTCCCTATAGGCTGCTGCAAGTTGAATTTTCTCTGCTTCTTGCGCTTCAGCTGCTTTTACTTGATAGTCTGCCACAACTTGAAGTGACTTACCTTTCCAATACCAACCTCCTCCTCCATTATCTTTTATCGCAAAATTCTCAGCTGCTTTTTGCCCATAATCTGCAGCCTCTTGAGATATTGTTGCAGCCTCTCTATAGGCAACTGCTAACACTGTTCTCCCTTCCTCTTCTGCTTCACTTGCTTTCACCCAGTAGTTTGCCTGAGATTCTAGCGATTGAGCTGCTGAATTCCAACTGTAGCCCTGCTTTTCACCTGAAAGTAAACTACCTTTCCTCATATTGGCATAAGATAAAGCTGCCTGTCGATAATATCCGACAGCTACGTCTAATATTGCTGCAGCTTCTCTATAACCTGCGGCGAGTTGTTCTTTTCCTATTTCTTGTGCTTCATATGCTTTTGCTTGGTAAGCTGCTATAGCTTGAAGAGTCTTATCTGCCTCCTCACTGCTAATAGCATCACTGTCCTTTCTTACGTCAACAGCTAACGCTGCTTGTTCCCATCGATGGGCGTCCCTTTCGGACGTTGCAACATGATCTCTATAGGTTGCTGCTAATATTGTATTACCAGCTTCTTTTGCTTCACTTAGTTTTACTTGATAATCTGCCATAGCCTGGAGAGATTTACCTGCTTCCTGATAACTAATAGCCTGATCTGGTTTTTTTAAGGCAAAGGCCTGAGCTGCTTTTTCCCACTGATTTGCTGCCTTCTCTAAATTTGAAGCAGCCTCTCTATAGCCTGCGGCGAGTGTTATTTTCCCTATTCCTTGCGCTTCACTTGCTTTTACTTGATAGCCTGCCTGATCTTGGAGGTATTTTCCTTTGTACCGACAACTAATAATCTTACTGTCTTCTGTTACGACAAGAGATTGACTCCACTGATCGGCAGCCCTCTGTGATGTTACTGCGGCTTCTTTATAACCTTCTGCTAGCGTCGTCTTTCCAGCATCCTGTGCTTCAATTGCTTTCACGTAATAGTCTACACTAGAATGCGCAGAGTAGCCTGCTCTACCCCAAGAAGTGCTATCATTTATTTTTCCTAAATTATTAGCTTTTAAAGCGTTTTGGTAGTAATCAGCAGCAACTTGATAATCTTTTGCTAGCTCCTTCCATAAAAGCCTTTTACTTTGTATCAGATCTACTTTCTCGGATTTTTCCAATGCCTCTTCTATTTGACTTGTTATTGCTAAAATCTTTTCCTCAAAGTTAAAGTTATCTTTTTTCTGTCCCAATAAAGCATTTTCTGTATCACCCATGTTAGCAGCACTTTCTTCATAAGCTCTTTTTCTATTTTCAGCCATTGCCACACTTGATGAACTGCTCATAACTATTCGGTCAACAGAACGAATAGAGGCTGTAGGCTGTAGGCTATAGGCTATAGGTTGATTAAGATTTGAAGAGTCACTCTGGTTATCAGTTGATCCCTTGGCATATTCTACCGATGGATTAACTGAATATTTACAACCGCTCTCGACGGAAGAGTGTAAGGAAGCGGCTGGATTAACGACTACTTGAGAAGAGGTGGCTGATTCTCCTGACAATCCAAAAACTCCCCTCAAGTTTTCAACTCCTTCTTCAAGTGGCTTCAGTTCTGCAGGGTCCATTGTCATGTAACAATCAAGGTCATCACCTTGATTGTTACAGTTCGTAGTTTGTAGTTCGTAGTTCGTAGTAACATCAGCTCCCAGGCAAATCTGATTTTCTAATCGTAATGCATACTTTCTATTGTCTTTTATCTGACTTTCGATTTCCTCCAGCCTATCTTCCAACCTGTAATCTTTACTCTGATTCTCCGTTTTCTCCAACCTATCACCTCTAACCTCTAACCTATTTTGAGCCTGCGCAAGAAAGAAACTAGAGCTTGCTGAAACAGCAAGAAGGAAGAATGGTATGATTTTTTTCATTGCGTTATATGAATTTTTACTTGAGAACTCTAATTACATTTCTTTCAGAATATTTACTTGATTTGAGATTTGAACCATGAACCCTATTCCAGCTTAATTTGAACTTATATAAAATCAATAAATTCCTCTTCTTTTTCAGCTTTTCTTGTATTTTCTAAAGCTGCTTGATAGTTAATCTCACCCTCTTTTGCCAATTTATCCCCTGTTTCTTTTTCTCCTTTTGCATAAGCTATAGCAGCTTCTTGATAGGATTTAGCAGCACTGCAATATTTAGCAGCACTGCAATATTTTTCATAGCTCTTCTTTAATGAAGATTCTGCTAAAATCTCATAAGTCTCTTGGCTAAAATTTTTAAGCACTTCAATAGCTTCTTTTAACTGCTCATCACTTTTCTGATAATAGAATTCACTAGTACCTAGATTCTGTACTTTTTTATCTTTTGAAACACAGGCTTCAGTTGCTTCTTTCCAATACTTAGCAAATAATTGATGTTGCTCGGCAACGTCCTGCCAAAGCTTAACCAAAACAGTTTTTTTTTCTTCACCTGATTGTTGAAGCACTACCGTAATGACTTCTAACTGATTATCACTGAGGAATTGTTCAAATGCCACAGAAGCTTTCTCTAACTGTTCAGCAGCACATTTAGTAAAGAAAGCTTGTTGTTTCAAAACATTACATTTTTCCTCTTCTTTATTAACATAATTTGTGGCCACTTGTAGATAATATATGGCAGCATTCTGATATTGTTCAGCACTGTCTTTCCTGCAATTTGCTATTTGCTCATTTTTATCTTGACCAGACTTTACAAATGCCACAGCGGCTTTCTCTAACTGTTCAGCAGCACATTTAGTAAAGAAAGCTTGTTGTTCCAAAACATTACATTTTTCCTCTTCTTTATACTCAATCGAATTGTAAACACCGACTTTCTCCTCTGAAGAACCATCCTCTTCTTCATGCTGTTTAGGTATATTAACATAATTTGTGGCCGCTTGTAGATAATATATGGCAGCATTCTGATATTGTTCAGCACTTTCTTTCCTGCAATTTGCTATTTGCTTATTTTCATCTTGGCCAGACTGTTCAAATACCACTGTAGCTTTCTCTAACTGTTCAGCGCTATACTCGGCAAAATCACCCCCAGCGAATTCTACAGCATTGCTATTTGCTTTTTTGAAGCGTTTATATTCTTCGTAGTTTTGTTTTTGTTGGACATTTTGCGCTTGTTCATAATAGTTAATAAGTAATTGATATTGCTCTTTGCTCTTTTCCCAGAATTTTTTCTCTAATTCTTGTCCTCGGTCTTCACCTTCTTTAGCTTTTAATTGACATATGTAGCCATCAGATGATACATAAGAAATTTTAGCAGCTAATTCTAATTCTTCTATTATTGACCAATTTGGATTATATTCTAATAAACGCGTTTCTTCGTTTACTGGCGAAACATAGGCTTGCGCTATTTTCTTCCATTGTTCTGCAGCTACCTCGCATTGCTTGGCTATTTTTTTCCACTCGCAGGCTTGATTCTTGTTTGTTTTAAAAATTTTTGTTGCTTTTTTCCAACTTTCCAAAGCTTGTTTTGTTTTATTAGCAACACAATTCCATGCATTTTTCTCTAAATTTACAATATACTCTTGATTAGAACGTACCCATTGCAAGTTAATTGGAGCTCTAGTTAATTTCTCCTCTGCTAACTTTAGCTCATTCTCTAAATTAGAAATTCGTGCGTTAGTTTTTATTTGTAATCCTTCTTGTACTATACGGATAGCTTCATCATAATTTTTTTGTTCTAAAGTTTGAAGTATAAGATCAAAAAAATCAAAATCATCTTCCTCGGCTAAGCTGTGGTCTACTTCAATACAAGATTTTCCCTGCAAAGAATCTTTATTTTGAGAGCACGGGCGCCATAAATTAAGAGTTCCAGTAACATTATTCTCCTGATCACTGCTATCTCCAGCTGATTTAAGTTCTCCCATAGGTTGAGATTTTTTAGGTCCTCCTCCTCTTAATCTCAGCACATTACTAGAAACGGCTGCACTCACAACATCATTGCTTCCTGCTCTCACTGATGATGCTTCTTCTCCTCCAATTGCTATTTTTTCAACAGTGATAGCTTCTTTTCCTAAAATCCCTAAGGCTTCAGCTCCTTCTCTAATTGATGATGGATTCATCATCAAATAACAACTTGCATTGTCACAATTGACAGTTGGCAGTTCATAGTCTGCAGTAGTTGTAACTTGTTGGACAATTTCTCCTAGTGGTGATTCTGTCTTTCTGCAACCTGTACCCTGATCCTGATCACATTCGCTTTGCGCAAAGAGAACCTGTACGCTTAATAGACCTAACGAGATAGCAACAGTTTTTGATGTGTTAATTTTCATAGTTTTCAGTGTAAATTAGCTTATCTGCCGCTTCATAACTCCCCTAAACTCCTAAAAATTTAAACTCTTAAACATTTGCGCATCTTCTTCTCCAGAAGAAGATGCGCAATTACATTATTTTTTACCTTGATTTGGAGTTTGAGCACTATTCCCTGCTCCTGGAAAAAATGATGGGGCAAGAACCGGTTGTTTTGCTGTACCTCCTGGAATAAATGAGGGGACAGAAGGTGCCTGTATTGGTTGTTGCACTGGAATTGGTGGAACAAATGAAGGGACAAAATTTGGTTGTGGTACTGCAACTCCTGGAGTAAATGAAGATCCTAGAACAAATTTATTGGCACCAGCTTGTTGTACTGGAATTGGTGGAACAAATGCAGGGACAAAATTCGGTTGTGGCACTGCCACGCCTGAAGTGAATGATGGCACAGAAGGCATTGGGTGTGGTTGTTGAACTGGAGCTCCTGGAACAAATGATGATGCAGATGGAACTGGTGGAACAAATTTGTTCACACCAGGTTGTTGGACAGGAACCCCTGGAACAAAGGAAGTTACTGGTGGAACAAACTTATTTACAATAGGTTGTTGCACTGAAACTGGTGAAACAAATGGAGGCACAAAGTTGGGGCGTTGTGCTGAACTACCTACACCAAATGAAGGAATAGGTACAGAAGGGGCAGGAATGGATGATTGTACTGGAGCACCTGGAACAAATGATGATGCAGATGAAACTGGTGGAACAAATTTGTTCACAACAGGTTGTTGAGCTGAAACCCCTGGAGTAAAGGATGGAGCAAGAACCGGTTGTTTTGCTGCACCACCTGGAGTAAATGAGGGTATAAAAGGTGCCTGATTTGATTGTTGAGCTGGAGCACCTGGAACAAATGAAGGTGCAAAATTCGATTGTTGCACTGGAACTAGTCCCATACTTGAACCCTCTGTTTTTCCCGATTGTAAATTATATTTAGCCTCAATAAAGCCATAATAATTGGTAATAACATTTTCACAAGCTAAGTGTAAAAGGCTATAGGCATCATCAACTAAATTCTCCCACCTTATTTTGTTTGGATCAGGTGTAGCATTTCTAGAAGGCTTGCCTAATAAGTAATTCATTTCAATGATTATTTTTTCACCTTTAACGTTCGCCTCTTTTTCTCTTCCAAGGTTACTTGTTCTTCCAGGTTCTTGCTCTACTGCAACAAAGGATTGATATTTGTTGAAAATTTGATCAAAAAGATCTTGTGCTTTTGTTACAGCTTGATACAACTCAACAATTTTATGATCAATAATATTTTTATTAATCGCAACGCTCTCTTTATTAAAATCTTCAATATCAAGAAGCGAAGTTTGGGCCTTGTTCAAATGATCACAAATATCGCTATACTTGTTTAATTGATCCATAATCGTTTTATATTGTGGAAGGATTTCATCATTCCTTATGATAAGATTGTTCTTATAATCGCGGTGATTCCTTAATCCCATATATTCGTTTCTTAACCTTCCACACTCTTGCTGAACTCTGACAAAATCTTTTTCTAGTTTATCAATAGTTCTATTATTTTCTATTTTATTAATAACAAAATTCTTATATTCTTTTGCCTGAATACTTTCTTCTTTCTGAAAATCTTCAGGCCATGCCGCTTGCCACGCTGCTACATCAGCTTCAGTAGTAGCAATAGCCCTTTCTAAGTCTCTGACAGCTAATTGATACTCATTTTCAAATATTTTCTTAGGTATAGTTGTTCTAGCCTTTAATAGAAATTCAGGAGCATTGTTAACTCGTTGTTTCAGATTAGCTTCTATCTTTAAATCATTTATTGTCTGTCGCAACTTACTTATACTCTGATCTATCATTTCGGCTGATTTATTAACTCTACCAGCCCACGCACCTTCCGCAGCTCTTGTATGCTCATTATTTGATGCTGCTTGTACTGCCTCATTTTTTATTGCATCAGCATAATCAATTTTAGCTTTAACTTCTTCATTAATAGCTAGTTTATACTTTGCATCCACTTCATTCTTTTTGATAAGATATTCCTCAGAAGTATCTTCAATATTTTGAAGAAGTTGCTTAGAGTTAATAAAAATACTCCAAGCATCATTAGCATTTCTAAATATTTCATTTTTAATCTTAAAAATACGCTGAGATCTTTCTTGTTCAACTTGAATAATTCCAGGCCATACAGTATAAAAAGCTTTTATATAAGCATTCTCTCCTACGGAATTTCCTAAGAAACATTTTATCTGATCAACATTTTCATTGATAATAGGTTGTTGTCCTGGAATAGGTGGAACAAATACAGGCCTTACTGAAAAACATCTTTCAAAAATATTTTCAAAAAGAGCAGCTTCAATCTTATGAGAAGCTATTTCATGAGTTTTGAATTGCTCACTTATTCTCTTTTCAACATCTCCTATAATTTTGTTTTTAGCAGTTTCAACAGTAACACCGTTAGCTCGCCTAATCAATGTTTGTCCTCTGCTCACAGATTTAGTAGCAAGAGATTCAGGAGTAATTTTATCACACTCTTCTTTAGTCTTTGCAGTTAAATACCTCCACTCTTCCTCTAATGCAAATCCAACATCCTTTCTTGCACTGTTAGTAGCAGGAAGTTTTCTCGTACTATTAATAGCAGGAAATCCCCATGGTCTACTATAGAAAGTAGAAGTAGAGTACGTTGGCAAAATCCATATGCTAGAAACATTAGCTTTTGCATCTATGTCTTTAATAAGATTCGACCAGCTATCTTTTAATCGCTCTGAAGCTTTAGCATACCCAACTTTTTGATTCTCTTTAGCTTCAGTCCATGCTTCAGAAAATTCTTTTAACTTCTGAGGAACATTATTCCAATGAGTAGCCAATTCTTTAAATTCAAGATCCTTACTATTGGAGACTTTTCTTTGAACTAGTTTAGCAAGAGATTCTGCCTTCTGGGCTTTATACCAAGATGCTTGAGTCTGCCATAGGCTTCGACTATTTTCTGCATCTTCCTTAACAGAAATCTCTTGTTGATCACTCGCAAAGTTATCCCATGCCTCTTCTGCTTGTTTGCTTTTTTCAATAGCCTTATCCCATAAAGCTTCTACGTCAACTTCTGTAGTACTATTTGAAACGTCTGCCTGTTCTTTAGCAGCCTCGGCAAGGTTTTCTGCTTTCTTAACTTCGCATAAAAGCACCTGATTATTCAAAGTTGCTTGTTTATTTTTTGCTTCTTCAATGGCATTACTCCAAACACCTTTAAAAGCTTCAGGAATCGCATGAAAATCAGCCTTTTCTTTTTCTATAACCTCAGCCCAAGCTTTTTGAGCTTGTTTATTTTTTTCAATCACATCATTCCATAAAACTTCTATTTCAGCTTCTGCAAGACTGCTATCTGAAATTTCTGTTTGTTCTTGAGCGACTTGAGCAAGATTTTCTAATTCACGAGCTTTTTTCGATATTTCCTGAATTTGAAATAGTATTCTACTTTGTATTATATCATTCTGACACATAGCCATATCATTCATTGATTCTATTTCTCTACGCATATTTTCGAATTCATTTTCTATCCATGGCTTCAATTCAGCAACAAAAGAAGATGCTGTTTCATCAATAACTTCTGTTTGCTTACCCACAGAATCCTTATGTGTTCTCTGTGCTTTATTTATCTTATTGATTGCTTTATGCCATACATCAAATTCGTTAAGAAATTGTTGAACAAGAGAGCTCTCTTGGTTTGCTTTATTACTACTTTCCATTGCCTTACTTGTTTTTTTTATCTTATCAAGCGATTCACAATCAGCTACATCTAATGCTAGTTTATGATTTTTATAAGCATCTTGTAAAGCCTCCTTTGCTTTTAACTTAAGCTTTTCTATTTTGATTATACGCTCTTTAACTAAATCAAGTTCAGCAAGCTTTCCTTCTGCTTCTTTAATACGATTCTGAGCTTCTTCAATTTTTTGAAGACGCGGTTGTCTCCTTGCCTCAAGCACGATCGGCATCATTACTCCTGCTAACTCTTTTTCATTTTTATTAACTATTTGACGAGCTTCCTTGATTTCCTCTGCATATTGTTGTTTCAATTCTTCTATAATCTGTAATGCATTCTTATTTCCTAAATTTTCTTCCTCTGCCCTAAAACATTCTAAGGCCTTCGCTACTTTCTCCTCTAACTGAACCATAGCTTCTCTATTAATGTCACAGTCAATTTCAGCGCGTTTAACTTGAGAAGCATAAGCTTTCTGATGTACATTAAACTCTTTAAAGAGTTTTAAGGAATTTTTTTCCTGATTTTCTTTCTGCCTTACATTCTCTTCCCACTCCTTTTTAGCAACCTCAATATCTTTAATAGCTTTAGGAATTTTTTCTTTTTCAAATTCACGTAAGGCGTTATTTAGACGATCTCTAGAAGTTTCATATCCTTTTTCTTCATCTAATATGTTTTCATCTTGATCTTCTTCTAGATCTTTAAAATATTGTTGATACTCCTCTGTTAGTTTTATATATGCATCAACTGTAGTATTTAAGTTTTCTTTAGAAGTCTTAAATTTTTCCCTAATATCTTTTTCCTCTTTAAAGGCCTTTTCCGCCTCGACTTTACTAGATTTCATTATTTTCTCTACTTCATCTATATCTAATCTAGAATTCTGAAATTTTTCTCTCCAAAGAGTCTTCACTGTATTATGCACCCATTTCGCTTGTTTTTGAGCAGCATTTTTATAATTAGCCTGCTTTTCCTTCAAAGATTTTTTTGAATCAAAACTAGAAAACCAACCAAAACCTTTTTTTCCTGCTCCCTTTGAATCAGAATCAATAAGTTGTTTTGCCCATTCTTCCCATTTTGCTTCGTCATTAGAAAGAGGTGCTTGTATCTTTTTAGCGAGCTCTAACGTACCTTCATGATGAAACTTTCTTGCCTCTTGTTCATATTTTTTGGCAAGATCTTCTTTCTCCTCAAGAAATCGACGAGTAACTTCTGACTGATCTCTAGCTTTATTATAGTCATCTTTAGCTTTATTTAATCTCTCTTGAGCTCTGTTTTTATCACCATAAATGAATTCTTGATTAGCCTTATCAGTTATATTTTGAATTACAGTAACACCCATTGATAACACTTGAACCTGAGGAACAATAATAGCTAGCGTATTTAAGGCATCAGCAACTTTTTTTGCACCATCACTCACTTTTCCTAAGTTTGTCTTATTAGGATGGATATCTTTGCACTTCTCTTCAGCATCTTTAAAATCTTTGTCTGCTTGATCGAAAACTATTTTTGTTTGCTTACGTTTTTGAACTGCTTTTTGATCATTTTCCCAAGCATCATGATATTTATTCCATTGTTCATCTGCTTTCTTATAATAATCGGCTAATTTTGTTTTATGTTCCTCAATTTTTTTAGAAAGAAGATTTTTAATCTCCTTTTGCTCTTCTGTGAGAACAGTCATTGTGGAAAAAGAGGAAGAAGAAGAACTTGCGGCATGCCCAATCCCTACTGCTTGCACCACTGTTGAGCTACTTGATCCTCCAACCGCGGAGACAGCTCTTCCTTCTTGAGTCGTCACCCCGAGATCTTGGATGCTTTTTTCAACATTCTTAACAAGAGATGGTTCCATCATTAATTGAGGTGCTGTTGTGCTTTCAATATAAAGTCCACAATCTGGCGATCTTTGTAAAAGATCAGTACTGGAAGGAAGATTGCTAAGAGAAGAAATGATCACAACGCCATTGATTTGTGAACCTTCTGGATTTACAAGGTACTTAGTTGCATTAGGATTAATGGCAATAACGTTGTTACCCTTCAACGTATAAACGCCATCTTCGGCTGCCTCTGCTGCTTGCGTTCCTTTTGGCTGACCATTCTCCAGCCAGTTGCAATAGCGCATTCCATCAAGAAGAGAGATACCTGTGATAGAGTCGTCTTCCTTACCAGGGATGACGGAGTAGTGGTAACCGCCTGAAATCTGACTACAAATTATAGGTATTAAGTTACACTCACCCTCGGAATTGTAAAAATCGTGAGAATCATTGGTTGCAGCTACAGCGTTGAGAAAATCACAATATTGACATGCAGTGATGGTGGATAGGGCAATGTCGCTGCAATCGCCTTTGACCTCTTGCAATCTGCTGCCTCCCCCCTTCTTCTCTGTTTCCTCCAACCTATAATCTGTAGCCTTTAGCCTATTTTCATTCTGCGCCACGAGAAGACTAGAACTTGTTAAAGCTGCAAGAAGGAAGGAAGGAATAATGCGTTTCATATTCATAGAGTTGAGGTTTCTTTAATAAATTTTCTGTTTGGCTCACACAATTTGGCTGACAAACTAAATACAAGTTTTCATTAAGATTTTGATTTTAAAATATTTATGCAATATTTCCATAGATATTTCCTGTTACATCGATGCATAAATTGCCTAAAAAATCCACTCCCCCTTTTATACCTCTTTCAAATGAACACAAGAAAAAATACAAAAAAAACTAAAAAATTTTTATTTTCCACTTGACAGAAAAATTTTTTGTATTTGATCGGCTTGGGATCTAATTCAAAGGCTTAGTATAAAAATTTATTTGAACACTTTGTCGCTCATGAGTGTCGAATGGAATAACGAAGAATTCCCATTCGTAAGCGTTCAGATACCCCCTCCTTCGGAGGAAGGATCTAAACCAAATAATCGCACTGCGAAGTCGTAGTGTGAATTCATCTCTCTGTATTTATCGCTACTATCCTTTCCATCCTTGTTAATTTTCTCTTCTTTCATCCTCTCCAATCCCTGTTTATGAATTTGTGTAAATTACCGCTAACAGATGGCAAGACCCATGGTTTTGCCTTTGAAATGGATTCCTTCAAATCTCTCTTTGAAAAATAGCCAGTTGCTCCCGAAGCAACTGGCTATTTTTTTGCCCTTATTTTGCGAATAATGAAATTAATTTATACTATTGGGATAGCAATGGTGATTATCCTCCTCTTAGAAGGCCTAACTCTACCTTCAGCATCAGCAGTGAATAGAGAAATACTTCCATCGACATCTTGCAATCAGCCCAATTGTTCCGATCTTACGAAAGAAGCACATCTGCAAATCAACCAAGGAGATAAGGCGATGCAGCAGCATGATGATGACCTGGCTTTTCTTTCTTATAAAACTGCCTTTGATCTTTTGCCTAACAATCAAAATTGCTTTCAATCACTCCGTGCTGAGTCATTGAAAAAGTTAAGTCAAGCTACTGTAGCTCTTGCTAAACAACGGATTGCTGTAGGAGATACTACTGGTGCTTCCAGTCTCATCGACCCTCTTCTCAAGCCTCCTTATTGTGCCACCTTCCCTCCACTCTTAGCGTTAGCCAAAAAACTTTGTCAAATCAAACAAACAAAATGCACAAAAACCTCTCCTCGTTTAGCTCAACAACATGCTGCTGTTGAGCAACTCTTAAAGAAGGCACAATATTATTATGAACTCGGAGAGTGGGATCAATCTTTCAAGAATTATGAAAAAATTCTAACAATTGATCCTAATAATTCTATGGCTAGAGGAGGCATGGAACATGTTGATCGAGAAAGGAGCGCTTATGCTGAAAATATTGCTACGGAAAGAAGAAGTGAGCTTTTGGAAAAAGTAGACCATGCTTGGGAATTACTACCTTCCAATGATCTTCATGATGAGACGCAAATAGTTCACCAAGCTCCTATCAGGACTTCTGGAATCCACGCCTTAGCTCATAAGCTGCATACTCTTAAATTTTCTAACATTGAGTTCTCCGAAACTAATTTACGCGATGCTCTCGATGATATTAAGCAAAAGGCTATTCTTTTAGACACCTCAGAACTCGATCCTAATAAAAAAGGGATTAATATTGTTCTGCAAACAAATTCAGAATCCAACCAATGCGCTCAAGAACCAAAAGTTACCTTATCTTTTACCGATATACCTCTAGAAGATCTTCTCAAATATATTGCTCAACAAAGCAATCTCAAAATTAAACTAGAACCTTATGCCGTGGTTATTGTTCCGCAAGACGATCCAACAGAAACATTTATTACTAAAGAATATAAAGTTCCTCCCAATTTTCTAGCAACTTTCCCTATGACACTTTCGTCTAAAATTGAAGAGAACAATCTTGCTTCTAAAAAAATAGAAAAATTTGGCGCAAAAGAATTACTTCTTTCCCAGGGAGTTACTTTTCCTCCAGGAGCTAGTGCCAATTACCTCGTTGCTAGCAGCCTGTTAATAGTAAAGAACAGCCAGGCTAATCTTGATCTCATCGATTCTTTAGTCGAAGTCTCTCTTGCGACACCTCCCATTCAAGTTGAAATTGAAGCTCGTTTTCTTGAGGTTAAACAAAATAATTTGGAAGAATTGGGAATTGATTGGCTCTTAGGTTCGTTCCCTCTCCCTGGGAGTAAAAATACTCATGCAGGAGGTGGTACAATAGGAAATCAAGACTCTTGTCATCCTGCTAACTATCCGATCCAATGCAATGGCATTCCTGTAGGTAGCATTTTAGGAGGTCCACTAGGAGCTGGTTCTCTCACTGCGGGTAATCGTACCGGTTCTGCTGCGATAAGAGCTAATCCACTCGACACTCTTCTCTTAGGAGGACAAGCAGGTCCTGCTGCAGGAATCCTCGCCTTAGCAGGTGTCTTTACGACACCTCAATTCCAAGTTGTTCTCCGAGCTCTCAACCAACAGAAAGGAATTGATCTTCTTTCCTCTCCTAAAGTCACTGTTTCCAGTGGCCATCGAGCTACCATTACTATTGCCAAAGAGTTTCCCTACCCTGCAGAATATACACCTCCTCAGGTACCTTATAGCCAAGGAAATGGAGTCAATCCTGTAACACCAACTACTCCTTCGTCCTTTAAAACACGTAAAATTGGTGTCGAATTAGAAGTGGAACCGATTGTTCATCCTGATGGAAAGAGTATTGAATTAAATCTCTCTCCTCAGATTACAGAATTCCAAGGATTTGTGAATTATGGAAGCCCCATCTTTTCCCAAGCTCCTATTCTTCCAGGTATAGGCCAAACCAATATCATCGTAGGAACAGTACCAGTCTTATTAACAGAAAACCCTATCAATCAGCCTGTTTTCAGCGTTCGTCAAGTAGACACTCAAGTCACTCTTCGAGATGGTCAAACAGTAGTTCTTGGTGGCCTCCTAAGAGAAGATATTCAAAAGGTCCAAGATAAAACTCCTATCATTGGCGATCTGCCACTCGTTGGATCCCTTTTCAGATCTTCCTCTCATCAAAAAATTAAACGTAATCTGCTAATCTTTGTCACTGTAGGGCTTATTGATCCATCGGGACGGCCGGCAGGTAATTATTCGGCCAACAGGCCGAATAGTTAGTTTAAGCAAGAAGAAATTAACCACAAAAGAACACAAAAAAAGAAAAGAATTTTTACTGGACTTTGGCCATTTTTATATGAGTGACATTATTGACATCAGTTTTTTAATATCATCAAAAAATAGAATGGGTAATTTCAGAAAAACAGCCGCTACACCTTAACCGTCATTCCAGCGGACGCTGGAATCCAGACGGCTGTCTACACTAAAATCTGAGAAAATATGAAATGCCCAGTAGTCACTATTTTTCTGAAACAGGAGAAATATAGACTTTATGTTATGAGATCATCAATTCTGTAGTGACGTTCCCCTAGATTCCAGCGTCCGCTGGAATGACGAAGAGAAGTGTTATTTTTTAAAGTCTGCAAAAAGTGATGACTTCCAAAAATTATCTTTAAAAAATACTTCTGCTCTCACAAAACAGCTCATATCCACTAAAAAAGATTACCGATCGCAAAACATAAAGAATTAAATATATTCTAACATTCTTTACTAAAATGACTTATAAAATAAAAAATACCCAAGAAAATAAAAATACCACTTCGCTTTGGTATACTTTTTGGCGGAAGCAAAAAAGTCAACTAATAACTAATAACCAAGAACTAACAACTATTATTCCAGCAATTAATCGAATAATCATTCTAGCAGCGGCTCTCATCATGGCGAACTTTAGTTTAGCAACACCATTAGAACAAGATTGTTGTAAAAAACAACTTGAATGCCAATCAACTCCTTTCCTATTTAAAACTCATCATATTGATCATCTTCTCTATCTGGCTCAATCAGCGTCAGAAAATGGTGATAATGAACTTGCTATTCAATATTATGAACAAACTTTGAAGCTCGACCCTCACAATAAAGCTTCCATTCTAGGAATAGAACAAGTCTATGCAAAAAAGCTCTCCTATGACCAAGAAGCTTATAACGAAACGCGGGAGCATATGCTTTGGCTTGCCGAAAAACAGTGGGAGCGACCTACTAATCTTCTCTCACAAAAGAGGACAACGGATACTTCTGGATGTGAACAAGAAATGCGTTCGACTGATGCTATGATTGTAAAACTGAATGCCATTATTATCCCTCAAATAGACTTTGAAGATATTTCTCTTAATGAAGCTCTCGATATTTTAAAACAAAAGAGTAAAGAACTCGATTCTGACACTGCTAAAAAGGGAATCAATATTTTCCTAAAAAATCCACCACCTCTCTCCACAACAGAAATAGAAAATACCACTCCAGGATCAGGAGTTACCTTACAACTTCATCATGTTCCCCTCTATGTTGCTCTTGACTACTTGGCTAAACAAAAGAAGCTCAAGCTTAGAATTGATCCCTATGCAGTCTCCTTACTTCCTCTCTCAGAAGTAACAGAAACTCTCGTCACCAAGGAATATCAAGTCCCACCAAGTTTTATTCCAACAGAAGAGATAGAAGCCTCATCGACTTCTTCTCTTTTAGAAAAGAACGTTTCTGGCAAACCCTCTTCAAGACTCCCTTCACGCCATTATGCTCAAGATTATCTCCAATCCCAAGGAATTGATTTTCCAGAGGGCGCCAGCGCTAATTACTTCCCTTCCTGTAGCAAGCTTGTTGTTCGCAATACTCAAGAAAATAATGATCTGATCGATACACTCGTGAAAGCAGCTATGAAAGCCACGCCTTGTCAGGTCAGCATTGAAACGAAATTTATTGAAATTGATCAGAATAATCTCGATCAACTTGGATTCAGTTGGCTTTTGGGATCTTTTCAGATAGGAAACAGCGGAGTCTATGGTAGCGGTGGCGGCAAGTGCAATGAGTTCAATACCGCGGCTTGCCCTTTTCCAACAACTGGCATGTCTCCCATTGGCAACTTACGCTCAGGGAACGAAGCTGTAAACGACAACTCCCTTAATTCTGTTATTGCTAGTGGCCCTAACGGAACAACCGATTCACGATCAGCGCCAGGGATTTTTAGTATTGCTGGCATTTATAGCAACACTCAGTTTCAAGTGATCCTCAGAGCACTCAATCAAAAAAAAGGGATCGACCTCATGGCCGCTCCTCATGTTACCACCAAAAATGGTACTAAAGCGGTTATTAAGATTATTGACGAATTTATTTATCCTACGCAATACACCCCTCCACAGATCCCTCAATCAACGACCAACAGCAGTCACTCGGGACTACATCACACCCCACCAACTATTACTCCCGCTTTCCCTACTGCTTGGACTACTAAAAATCTTGGGGTTATTCTTGAAGCTAAACCGACAATTGGCCCCGATGGGTATACAATCAACTTAGAACTCCATCCACAGATTACCGATTTTGATGGCTTTATTAACTACGGAACCCCTATTAACACGGTTGGCTATAGCTTTTCAGCTACTAATGTCAGCATGGTTCCTTTCTCAGAAACCTTAACTACTAACACGATCAACCAGCCGGTTTTTAGTATCCGTGAAGTCAATACTTCTGTTACTGTTTGCGATGGTCAAACTATTGTCCTAGGAGGACTCATTCGTGAAGATACTCAAAAAACAGAAGATAAGATTCCCTTTCTAGGAGATATTCCTATCGCAGGACGTCTTTTCCGCTCCAAAGCCACTATTAAAGCAAAGAAAAATCTTATTATTTTCGTGACGCCTAAGATTCTGAAGAATTAGCAAAAATTCACCACAAAAGAACACAAAAGGACACGAAAGAAGATAATCTATAGAAATATTGGAATCACTGGAAAAGTCCCCCCCCTCCTTCCTTAGCACCAATTGTTAAATATAGACTGTGTAAGTCAAACCAAACAAATATATTAATTAGAAAAGCTCACCGGAACGACTCTTTTTTTGTGTTCTTTTGTGTTCTTTTGTGGTTAATTTCTTCCTGCTTAAGAAACGTGAGCGGTCACAAAACTAGCTCTAATTATAGAATGGATATTTCTATGATTTTCACCGCCCCTCCTACAACCTACAGCCTACAGTCTACAGCCTCTCTGCCCTATGCCCAGTATCGGAATCACCGGAGGAATTGCTTGCGGCAAATCGATTGTTACCAACTTCCTTGCGCAAACAATGAAGACAACACCTTTTAATGCTGATCAAGAAATCGCCTTCCTCCTTGACCATAATCCAGAAGTTGCTAAAGAAATTAGAGCGCACTTTGGTAATGCTAGTTATGATAACCAAAGCAAAGCAAACCGCGCTTTCTTGCGATCACAAATCATTGCAGATCCAAAAGCCAAACAAACACTGGAAGAAATCCTTCATCCACGCTTAAGAGAAAAATGGCATCCTCAAGCAATGGCGGCTCTAGACAATCCTCATCTTCTCTTTCTTGCAGAAATCCCGCTACTCTATGAAAAAAATCTCTCCAACTGTTTTGATCGTATTATTGTAGTAGCTGCCTCAGAACATATACAACTCCAGCGCCTGACTCATAACCGCCACCTTCCTCATAGTATAGCTCTACAACTTCTCAATCTTCAAATGCCCCTCACTGAAAAAATTGCTCGTGCTGATTATGTCTTCTGGAATGATGGCAGCGAGGAAACTTTAAAACAACAATGTAGAGTCTTTCTACAAGCAAACCAATTTTGAAAATGGATTTTTATTTTTTTTGGCACCTGGCTTCACAACAGAAAAGTAACGAGTAACAAGTAAAGGGTAACGAGTTTATTTTGTTGCCTTCGGCAATTGAGTTCAAAAACTGCTCACTATGTAAATATTTGGTCCATCAATTAAATATGCTGAAATCCTTTGCTAGAGCGACTGAGGAGGCATAGGAAAATTGGGGTCAGGGTTCGCAATCTTGACCAAAACATGATTCTGTCGTATTAACTGCAGCGAAGTTTACACTTTCGGAGAGCTCAAAAATAAAGGATTCCATTGGTTAAGATTCGAGACCCTGACCCCATTTTCCCAGGACTAATTCTCTCAACGGAATTTTACTCGTTACATGTACGTAGCTAAGCCAGGTATCACATAAAAATTAAAACCCATTTTCAAAATTGGTCCACTTCCGGAAAGCTCTACCTATGAAAGAAGAATCCCTCGAACTAGAACAAGTTCCACAAACGACGAACGACGAACGACGAACTCATGCTAAGGCTAATAACCTTGAACGCCCCCTACCACTTTCAATTAACGATCTCCAAAAACTTCCCCATCATCAACTCCTGCATCGCCATCAAGAACTTCATCTTATTTATCGTAATGAAGCATCTCGTCATGCCCTCATCACGGCTCAAGCACGGCATCAGATTCTCTGTGGTGGCGACTTAACAGCAGAAGGTATTTTAGAATTTTCCCCAGAACATCCGTTGCTTCGATGGCCTTCTCTTAATTTTGCACCTTCTCCTGAAGACCTCGTTGTTCCAGTCTCTCTCCTTAAAAAATATGGATTACGTCCAGGACTTCGACTCACTGGAACCGTTGGGATTTTTAATCAACGCCGCTTAACCTTAAGAACGATCACGACCATCGAAGGCATCCCCATTGCTGAGTGGAAAAGCCCTAAAGAGTTTGATCAACTCACGGCGACTTTCCCCACACGACGTATTTTTCTTGAACAACCAGGACATCAAAACAACACCGCTCGGGTTGTTGATCTTGTTGCTCCCCTAGGCATGGGCCAACGAGGCCTTATTGTCGCCCCTCCTCGCGTTGGAAAGACAATGATGCTCAAAAGCCTCGCCTTCGCCATTCGTGCTAACCATCCTAAAATTCATCTTATGCTGCTTCTAGTCGATGAACGTCCCGAAGAAGTCACTGACCTTCGCCGTTCACTCGACTGTGATATTTTCAGCTCTACCTTTGATGAACCAACAACTCGCCATGTGCAGATTTCTGAAATGGTTTCCGAACGTGCTAAACGTCTTGTAGAACTTGGCCATGATGTCGTGATCCTCATTGATAGCATTACCCGACTCTCTCGCGGCTATAATAATGCGATCAAAGGCAAAGGCCGCACGATGAGTGGTGGTGTCGACAGCAAAGGCCTTGAACGTCCCAAACGTTTTTTTGGATCGGCTCGCAATGTAGAAGAAGGAGGTAGCTTGACCATCCTGGCAACAGCCCTTGTGGAAACCAAGAGCCGTATGGATGAGTTGATTTTTGAAGAATATAAAGGCACCGGCAATATGGAGATTTACCTTGATCGCTCCATTGCAGATCAACGTATTTTTCCTGCCATCCATTTGACCAAATCAGCAACCCGCCGCGAAGAACTTCTCTACCATCCTGACGAACTCGAAAGGATCACCAAACTTCGGCGGCAGCTTTTTGAACTTCCTGCGGTAGAAGCCATCCAGATCCTAATGGAAAATATTGAGGTAACAGAGACCAATGCAGAATTGCTTTTAGCAGGACTACGATAACTAACGTCATCGTAACAGGCAGAAGGAATAGCCACAAAAGAACACAAAAAAACACAAAAAGAACCTTAGCGGTGAACTCAATTGATTAGTACGACTAAGCTGTTTCGTAGCTATTGGTGCTCTAAGAAGAATCTCAATTCCTACCCTCCCTGTTTTTCACGATAGCAAAAATTCTTTGTCTTGAGTTTTTAAAATCGGATGGAGTCACGGGGATTGCGCCCCGTG
>DATEBV010000064.1:0-28323 GCA_035287205.1 Chthoniobacterales bacterium
CAGAAGTTGAGTGTACAGGAGCTACTCGATGCTTCGAGCACCGGCGCGACGAAGCCATTCGCAGCTTCAGTAGACTGTGAAGACAGGTTCGTATTTTTTTGTGTATAGGCATCTGAGGCGTTTTGACTACACTCAGCAGAAGCTTGATAGAAATCGGCTGCTTTTCTATAGAGAGTAGAAAGATATTGGTTATCAGCTTGCTCAGCTTTAATAGCTTTTTCAAGTAAAACAACTGCTTCCTCTACCTGATCAGCACCATTTTTAAGAGACTCAGCGGCATAATAGAAACAAGTTCTCTTATTATAATCCACTGGCTCGCTCCTTTGTAAATACGCCTCTTTATCTTTTATCTTATATTCAGCAGCAGCTTGACTAAGGCTGCTAGCCTTTCTATACAGAGCAGCAATAGATTGATCTCCTTTTTTCTCGACTTCGATGGCTTTCTCAAGTAATTCGGCAGCTTTTTTAAACTGAAGTGCACTAGACCAAGCAGATCTACCAATATGGTCGAAGTGGTCGGCTTTTGGTAGAAATTCTCCTGCTTTTTTACACTGCAATACCCACGCTTCAGATCCAGAAACAGTAGAGTTCTTTCGAAACTCTACTTCTGCTGCTAATTGCTGCGTTGCGCCGGTGCTCGAAGCATCGAGTAGCTCCTGTACACTCAACTTCTGTGCGCCGTCGACGCCTTGCACTTCATCAGCATAAGCGAGTTTGGAAAGAACTCTATTATTACAGTAATCATGACTTCCTTGTTCATAGAATTCTAAAGCTTGTCCCATATACTCGGCAGCAGCTTGCCATTGTTCTGATGATTTTTTCCAAAGGGCAGCAAGAGATTGGTCATTAGAACCTGTTTTCAAAGTCGCTGAGGCTGATGAAGAGCAAGGAGCCTCGGAGCGCAGAGCCCGGAATGTATAGGGCATACCTGAGGACTCGAGCACCGGAGTGACGAAGCCCTTCGCTGCTTCAGTAGACTGTGGAAACAGGTTATTATTTTCTTCAGCCTTAATGGCTCGCTCAAGCGAGATAGCAGCATCTCTGAACTGATCAGCACGAGATTCAATATAGTTAACACCGCGTTTAACACTAAAAGATCCTTGACCTTGAAAGGCTTCTACGTCTCTTTTATGGCATTCAACAGCTAGTTGATTTTGTTCGAATGATTTTCTCCAAAGGTTAGCAAGCGTTTGGTTACCAATTTTCTCTGCTTGGCAGGATTTATCGAAGGCGATTGCCGCTTGATTTAAACGTTTAGCACTAGATGCAGCAGCGTCACGAGTTTCATAAAAACGTGGGTTCTCTTTTTTTGAAACAGATGCTTTTGCAGATTTGAGAGCAAAAGTTTCTGCATGTTTACGCCCATATTCAACAGCTACTTGATTTTGCTCTGCTGCTTTTCGCCAAAGATCAGCAAGAGGCTGATCATTATTATTCATGGCTTTCTCAAGAGAAGTCGCAGCATACTCTAACTGCTGAGCAATCTTCCAAGCAGCGTGAGCTTCACGCATTAATTGATCAGCGTTTTTGTCACCGGTGAAGTGTGATGATGAGGCAAGAGCTTCTGCATGCCTGCTACTATAGTCAGCTGTTACTTGATATTGTTCAGCTGCTTCGTTCCAGAGATCAGAAAGAGGTTGATTTTCTTTCTTCTCCGCTGAGATGGTTTTCTCGACGCACTCAACGGCTTTCTCTAACTGAAAGGCACCCTGCAAAGCACGACGACCACAACCACTGTTAAATTCGAAACCTGAATCTAATCCTTCCCAATCCCCTCCAAAGCGCTGCCCCTCTTTCCAACCATTTTTCTCTCTACGATTTTCCGTATAATAATCTTCCATACCATCTTCCATACCATCTTCCGTACAATCTTTTGTACAATCATTCGCATCATCTTCTATACAATCTGTTTCATAGGCTTCTGCACTTTTGCGATAATACTCAGCTGCTGATTGATACTGCTCTGCTGTTTTTCTCCAAAGGGTAGAGAGAGGATGATTACCAATTTTTGAAGCTTCGGAAGCCTTCTCTAATCTATCTAAACTAGACCTCATTGAATCGGCTGCAGCTTTATTATACTCGGCAGATTTATGCCATTCAAAAAGGTCTTCTTTATTTCCTGAATTGTTTCTCTTAGAAACCTCTGCTAAACACCTTGACGCCTCAGATAAAAAATATGTCATTCTTGCTGTTTTTTCTAAATGCTCATTTTTTTCTTCACCTCTCTGTACACTAGAAACTATTCGGCCAACAGACCGAATAGAGGCTGTAGGCTGATCGATATGCTGATTGGAGCTACGTGTGACACTTATTGCTATACTAGGCAAAGAAAAAGCAGTGGTATTTTCTACAGATGTTGTAACATCTAACCGAGCAGACGATGAAACCTGAGAAAGTTTTGCTTCACTTACAACCAATTTTTCAAGTTCTTTCTCTGCACCTTCAAGCGAAGGATTCATCATCAGGTAACAATCAAGGTTATTACGACCTTGATTGTTACAGTTCGTGGTTCGTAGTTCGTAGTTCGTAGTGATTTCAGCTCCCTGACCCATCTGATCTTCTGATGGTAATACCTTCTCATTGTTATTCGCAATCTGTAATCTGTTGTCTAATGTCTGATTGATACCTGTAACTTGTAACCTGTAACCTGTAACCTGATCACATTCACTTTGCGCAAGGAGGAGGTTAGAACTTGCTGAAGCAACAAGGAGAATGGATAGAATAAGTTTTTTCATAGATTTAAGTTTTATGGCGTTTGAATATCAATCGTAACTATTCGCCCAACAGCCCAAATGTAAGTTTAAGTTGAGAGTAATTTCGGATATTTTATATCCATTTGCTACGACTTGTGAGAAGCTTGATAAATGTTGTGTTGGACTTAAATTTTTGCTCCGCATGTTTAGTGGTTTATCAAATCGAGTAATGGTGATTCATTCTTTTTATGTCTATATAGGCAATAGCACGCGAATCAGCATATTTTGTATTTGAACAATTTAATAACCCGAAATAACTACAAGTAATAGATAGTTACATCATCCTCAGCCCTCTTCGCTATCGCATCCGCTTCATCCTGTGTTGCTTGTCCTGCTCGCCATAAATGTGTATCCTCACTCTTATTGCCTGCTGTACAAGCTTGAGCTGATTGTTTATACTGATCTGCGGCGCGTTGGGAGATTGCGGCGGCCTCGCGGTAGGCTGCTGCAAGAGTTGTTTTGCCAGTTTCTTGGGCTTCAGCTGCTTTGGCTTGGTAGTCGGCTTTCTTTTCGAGAGAATTGCCTTCCCAGCCCCAACTATTACCTTCATTTTTTTTGCCTGCGGTATGAGTTTCGACAGATAGTTTCAGCTGATCTGCGGCTCTTTGAAAGGTTGCTGCAACTTCGCGGTAGACTACTGCAAGCGTCGTTTTTTCTGTCTCACAAGCCTTAATCGCTTTTATCCAATATTCAGAAGATTTTTCTAAATTATTAGCAACTCTATTCCATAAATTTGCAATAATTACATTCGTAATTTTCTCTTTTTCAACACCATAAAATAAATTCATAATTTGCACTGTTGATCGTGCTTCTTGAGATTTTTTCGTTGCTTCTGCGGCTTTTTCTTTAGCTTCTTTTTTAGCGGTCTCTTTAGCTCTTTCCACTGCTACCAAAATCCTCTTAGCATACCCATCTTTTCTACGTTCAGCTGTTTCAATTTCAGTAAGTAAATTAGATCTATCAGATTCACCAACTTTAGATAAAACAGTTTTCTTAGCTTCAGCAGCTCTAGCCCAAGCATCTCCAGCAACCCCGTCGGCATTAGCCATTTCAGTATAAGCATGCTCAGTTTTAGTAGTTTCAGCTTCATCTTTGGCCTTTTTAGCTTGATCGTGAAGTTTTATAGCCTTATCCCAAGCAACACCAGCAAGATCAATTGCCTCGCTTAATTCTTTAGTCGCTTGAGCTTCTGCCTTTGCTTTTACAGCAGCTTTCTCTTGTTCAATACAATCTGCCTCTCGTTTAGCTGCTGCCTCTTGTTCTAAAGCTTTTTCTGCAGCGATACGTACCTTTTCTACCTCGGCTTTTTTCTTAGTGATCTCCTTTAGCTTATTACTATACGACTGTTGTTGAATCACTGCTTTTTGAAGAGCTCCTGACCAATCTAACTTATGTTCTTCAAAAGCTTGATCCCTATTTGTTGTATAGAGACTTAGGACTTCTTCCATCTTTTTTTCAGCTTGCTGAGCAATGTCTATGGTTTGTTCCCACGCTTGTATGCTTTCTTCAGTCCCTTCTTGGATAGCTATTGCCTTTTTCTCTGCTGCAATGGTAGTATCTTGAAGTTTGTTAGCTTCCCGCCAAACTACACGTGCTGCCCAGCGATTTTTTTCGTTCTTGGCATTGCAAAGTTTATATTTTAAATCCGATTCAAGAGAGCTATTTTCTGAAAGTTTTAATACTGCTGTAATGTTCTCTACGACTTTCTCCCAGAGCTTCGTTGTTTTTTCTGCTTGCTCTAGTGCCTCTCCCCATGCTTCTGCACTTTCTTGCGTTCCGGGCTTTTTGCTCATAGCATTCTTCAATGATTGACTGGCATCCAAGGCTGCAATTTCTGCCACTCTCTGAATATTTCCTTCTGCCTCAGCTTCTATTTCTTTTTCTAGTTTTTCTGCTGCATTATAAAAAGCCAAACCTGCACTATTCAAATTAACACATTCATCTGTTTTTCCTTCAGCATAAGCTCTCACTAATTGGATAAAAGGTTCAGCGGAACATTTGTATTGTTCAGCTGCCTCACGGTATTTTTTCGCTACTTCTAGCTTACCGGCAATCTCAGCTTCGATAGCTTCTTCTAATTTTAATGCTGCCAAATAAAAAACCTTACCTGCATTGTTCCAACCATCCCCTTCATTTGTTTTTCCTGACCCATGAGCTCTAGCGGCTTGAGTATAAGACTCTGCAGAGCGTTTATATTGCTCCTCTACTTCGAGCCATTTTCTAGCTTCTTCTGACTTGCCGGCTACTTCAGAATCGATCGCTTTGCCGAACTTATCTGTTGCCAAATAAAAACCTCCACCTGCATTATGCCAACTCTCACCTTCATTTGTTTTTCCTGCTGCATGAGCTTTTGCTGATTGAGTATAAGGTTCTATGGAACGCGCTTGTTGTTCGGCTGCTTTGCGCCATTTCAAAGCCTCGTCTAACTTACCAACGATCTCAGCTTCAATAGCTTTTTCTAGTTTTTCTGCTGCATTATAAAACCCATCGCCTGCATCCTTCCAACTAGTACCTTCATCTGTTTTTCCTTCAGCGTAAGCTCTTGCTGATTGGGTATAAGGTTCTACAGAATGCGCTTGTTGTTTGGCTGCTTCGCGATATTTCTGTGCCACTTCTGTTTCTCCCTCTTCTTCGACTTTGATCGCTTTCTCTAGTTTTCTGACTGCATTATAAAAACTACCACCTGTCCACATCCAACTCTGAGCTTCCTCTGTTTTTCCTTGACACTGAGCTTTTGCTGCTTGAATAAAATACTCTATAGAACGATTTTGTTCTCCAGCTATTTCACGCCATTTCTTAGCTATTTCAGGCTTTTCTAGAACTTCTAATTCAATCGCTTTTGCTAGTTTTTCAGCTCCATCATAAAAACTGAATCCTGCATTATTCCAATTAATACCTTCATCTATTTTTCCCTCTTCATAAGCCTTTGCTGCTTTAATATGATATTCTACAGAACATAGCTGTTGTTTTGCAGCTTCTCTCCATTTTTCAGCTATTTCGGACTTACCTGTAACCTCTGCTTCAATTGCTTGTGCTAATTTTTCTGCTGAGTAATAAAACCCGTTACCTGCATTATTCCAATAAGCACCTTCTTTTGCTTTTCCTTGTTCACAGGCCCTTACTGCTTTGATATAATACTCCACAGAATTAGCTTGCTGTACTCCTGCTTCTTGCCACTGTCTAGCTTCTTCTGTCTTACCTGCAGCCTCTGCTCTGATAGCTCCCTCTAATTTTTCTGCTGCTTGAAAAAAGCCATCGCCTGCATTATTCCAATAAACACCTTCTTCTGTTTTTCCTGCTGCATGAGCTTTTGCTGATTGAGTATAAGGTTCAATGGAGCGTTTGTATTGCTCAACTGCTTCGTACAATTTCTGTGCCTCTTCTAGTTTACCGGCATTTTCAGTTTCAATCGCTTTTCCTAGTTTTTCTGGTGTATTACAAAAAGCGCACGCCGCTTTACCCCAACTATAACCTGCATCTTTTTTTTCTTCTATATAAGCTTTAACTGATTCAGTTAAAGGTTCGATAGAGCATTTGTATTGCTCTACTACCTCGCGATATTTCTTAGCCTCTTTTGGCCTACCAATCATCTCAACTTCAATGGCTTTTTCTAATAACTCAGCTGCACAGAAAGAACAAGAGCCAGCAATATTCCACTTAGTACCTTCATCTGTTTTTCCTGAAGCATAAGCTTTAGCTGACTTAGTTAGAAGTTTGATCGAGCATTTGTATTGCTCAGCTGCCTCATGCCATTTTTGGGCCTCTTCCAATTTAGCAGCATTCTCAGCCTCAAGCGCTTTTCCTAATTTTTCTGCTGTATTACAAAAAGCACCAGCCGCTCTACTCCAACTATCACCTTCCTCTTTTTTTTCTGCAGCATGAGCTCTTTCTGCTTGGTTCAAAAGCTCGACAGCTTCTTGGTTTTCCTTCTCTATTAAACGCCATTTTTCAGCTAACTCCTTATCACCACTTGCTTCAGCCTCGTTTACTTTAGCTAAATATTTTGCAGATCTAGCCTGTACTAAAAGTAAGTCAGCAACAGTATCCAAACGATGTGCTTCGCCCTCAGTTCCTTTAGACCATGCTTGTGCAGATGCTATGTAGTTCTCTGCAGATTCTTTGCTTCGTATAGCCGCCTCTTCCCAAAGTAAAAGGGCAGCATTTCCTAATCTTCCTGATAAGATAATCCTGAAAGCGTTCTCTAAATATTCAGCAGCTTCATTAAAGCTATCACTGCTTTGTTCCCATGCCCCTTGTTCTACATCATCCAATGAAGCATTTTTCATAGCTTTACTTTCTAAAGCAGATCGTCTTAACTCTTCTATTTGAGCTAATAGTAATTCTTTTTTCTTTGTCTCCTCATCGGCTTTTACTTTAGCAAGACGATCCTCCTTTTCTTCTTTAGTCGTAATTCTTTCCCTTTCTTTCTGTGCTTCGGCAGCTTGATCTCGATTAGCTTGTTCAAAATCAACTATTTTTTTAGCCCAAAGTTCTTTTTGCTTTTCAGCCTCATGAAGCTCTTTCTCTAAGGCTGATTGATTTGCTACAGCAGCTTTAGCCAAGGCAACTTTCTTAGCTTCTACTGCCTTATCCCATGCCTCTTCAGCCTCTTTAGCAAGTCTCGTTGCCTCTAAATAATTTTGTGGTATTTTGGCAGCATGTTCAGCATTAGCACTAATTATTGTAGCCTCTGCAACTTTTTCTACAGCTTCTGCTTTCATAACTCTAGCTTCCCAAACAGCCATTTTTTCTTCAGCTTGATGTTGCGCCTCTAAGGCAACAGCTTTCTCATGTTCTGCCTGTTGAGCTCTGCTTTCAGCAATTTTAATTGCAGCAGCATGGTGAAAAGCCTTTTCTTCAGCTTGTTTGAGAGCAAACTCTGTAGTTTGAGCCTTCTGATGGGCTTCTGCTATTTTTTTATTGGCGTTTTCTTCTACTACTTCCTGAGCTTTTAAAACTTCTGTCTCTTTTTGAATTAATTCTTCTCTGGCTTTTTTCAGATTTGCTGTTTCTTGAACAATAGCTTCTTTTGATTTAGCTAACTCCTTCCCTAAACCATCCAGATCTTTTGCTTTTTGATCTAAATCTTCCTTTTGATCTGTCAAATCTTTCTTTTGCTCCTCTAAACCTTGTTTCTGAATTTTTATCTCTTCTTGTCTTTGTATCAAACCTGTTATTTGTTTGGCTAAATTCTCTTTTTCTTTGTCGAGAGCTTGTTTTTGAGCAATTTCTAAAACTTTCTGTTGCTCAACTAAAGCAGTTCTTTCTTTTTCTAAGTTTGCTATTTGTTGATCTAAGTCTTTTTGGTCTTTTCTCAATTTATTTTCTTGTTCCCTCAGGGATTGTTTATCTTGAGCTAGTTTGTTTTTTTCAACTTCTATTGCTTGAGAGGTTGCTTCTCTATCTTCAATAAGTTCTTTCTCTTTATTAATTAAGGCCTTTTCTCGAACTTCCAAATCACTTTCCTTTTCTTTTAAAGAATTATCTCTATCTCTCAATTCTGTTTCTTTGTTGACCAAACCATCCCTCTCCTGAACCAAAACGGCTTGTTGATCTGCTAAAACTGCCATCTTTTTACTCAAAGCTTGCTGTGCTTCAGTTGTAGCTGTTTTAAAGGTTATTTCTAAAGATTTCTGTTCTTCGGCTAACTTTTTCTCTCGTTCTTCTAATTTAATCTGTTGTTTCACTAAATTTGCCTTTTCCGTAGCAATTTGAGTTTGCTGTCTTATTAAATTCTTTTTTTCAGCAACAATTTCATTTTCTTTTTCTTTTAATGCTAATTGTTTTAACATTAGATTCCCCATTCTTTTATCACGATATTGTTTGCGAATATCATCAATACGCTTAAATGTCATTTTACGAATTCCCATACTGACATTTTTTTGCTCATTGATTGGTGCATTCCTTTCTGTTTCAAGTTCTTTTTGTGCATCATTGTATTCTTTAAAAGCCAAAGCTTCTAATTGTTGTGCTTCTTTAAGATTTTTTTCGACTTGTGCACGATACGAAGTTTCTCTCACTTCAATAGCATCGCAATTAGCACATGCTGTTTCAACTCTAGCTGCAGCTAAACGTTCTGCCATCTTTTTTACTTGATAAAAAATATTAGCCTCATCTTTTTCATCTCTATGAGCTTTATTTAAAGCTTTTTCTGCATCTACTGTTTCCTCTTTTACTTTTATTAAGACCCTTTTTGCTTTTTCTCTCGCACTTACAGCTAAAATCTTTGCTGCACGCCACTCTTGATCTTCTCTACTTTTCACTTCAAAAATACTTGCATTACCAGTAGACATTGTCATTTCTGCTACTTTTGCCAAACATTCTGTATAAATATTATTGATAATTTCGTTCTTAAGGTATTCATTTACCTGACCATTCATCGGAGAAACCTCTTCTGATTCTACATCAGGATCACCCCCATTATTCTCTTCATCACTGGCCTCTCCAGTAGATTTAAGTTCTCCAACAGGTTGAGATTTTTTAGGTCCTCCTCGTAATCTCAAAACTTGATTGGATAAACTGTTAGAAGAAATAGCACTCACAACATTACTTCTTCCTGTTCTCACTGATGAGACTTCTTCTGCTTCCTGACCTTCAACTATTCTCTCAGTAGTTGTAGCTCCTCTTTTCGTTCCTCTCAAAACTTTGCTCAATGCTTCAGCACTTTTATCAATTGCTAATGGATCCATCATCAATTTGGGCGTAATGCCCAAATAGGAGATAGAAGATGGAAGATTGGAGATAGGGACAGAATTGTTTGCTAAGAGCGATGGTTGGTTATTAACATCCTTATACTCAATTCCATTTATTACACTACCTTCGATTTCCTGGAAACTGCAGCCTTGAGCCTCAACTTCCATCTTCCATCTGCTATCTTTCATCTCCTGCCGCTGCAGCGGCATCTCCAGCCTATAGCCTTCAGCCTTTAACCTATCTTTCAACCTATAAGCTGTAACCTGATCATGTTCACTTTGTGCAAGAAGGGGAGGGCAGCTTGCTGCAACAGCAAAGAGGATGGATGAAATTATCTTTTTCATAGAGTTGATGTGTATGCAATCACTCATATCTTCTTCTAAAGGATAGATCTAAATGAAATGATTAAACTACTTACTAATGCTAAAATTAATTATGTTATTTGTTGATTAAGAATTGGTTTTTAAAAATCTGAAGGTTAATTGACTGATTCTTTACGAGAATATTCTTCTGTCAAAATGAAAATTCCTTGTCAATATTATTAGCCTGACCCCATATCTATCCGCAAGCGTTCAGATCCACTCTTTCGGAGGAAATATCTGAAGCAAATGATTGAGCTGCGAAGGTGTAGTATAAATACATTGTATAGTTTGTTGAGAAGCTACTGAACAGCCTGTTTCAACCTTTAGCCTATAAGCTCAGAACTTACTTCCGAAGGAGGCGGGGGCTGAACGGTTACCCTAAATCATGTCTCTTAACTGCCTCTGCTAAACATCTTGACGCTTCAGATACAAAAATTCTTTTTGTAATTTTTTATCTTTATCTAAAAGTTGATCTAAGTAAAACAAAGGCATCGTTAAGTTGTTTTCTATATTATCCTTAGATAAAATTTTATCTACCATTAGTGCGCTCTGTTGAAGAGCATTGTTAATTTCCACGAGCAGAGTTTGTTGCCTCTGAGATAGCACTGTTTCTCCTTGTCCTATGGAGACAGTCATTTCACTTTCAAGAACCTTAGCACGATATTTTAAATAATTCTCTTTTTGTAAGAAATTTTTTACTTGTATATTATATTGGTATTTCTGTTTCAGTAGATCGATTTCATTAAAAAGAATGTTAAGTTGCTCTTTAGTAGTAATTATCAAAGAACTAGGCAAAAGCTGTTTCGCCGTGTGGTCAATTTTTGCGAGCATTTGACTAAACTCTTCTAGTTGCTTCCTCTGAAGTACAAGGAGTTCTTGTCGATCTCGAGCAGGATCAAGCTCTCTATTGATTATTTCAACATAATTTTGAAATAAATTCTTTATTTCATCAAGCTTTCCTAAATAAGGTGAATTTTGCTGAAACAACTGGTCTCGCTGGATAAATTGTTCAAGTTGAGTCAAGAGAGATTGAGCTGCTTCTAAATCTTTGCTTTGACCCGCAATTAATTGTTTAGCAATCGGATCGATTTGCAAGAGGAGTTGCGTCATATCGCTAACAATATATTCTTGGCTTTCATTAAGATAACTTCTCCATCGATTATTAAGATAGGTTTTCCATTCATTAAGAGGAACCTTACTCTCCTCCGTAAGATTTTTAAGACGATCTTGTAAAAAATTCTTTTTTTCCCCTAGAGATAGTAATATTGAAGCATTGTTTTTGAGCACCTGATATCGTTGTTCAAGTTGCTCCAGTTGCAACAGTAGAATATTAGTCTCTTCTGAAGAATTATTATCTCCTTTAATAATCTGAGTAGTAGTTTTCTCAATTTCTGGAAATCTTTGATTGATTTCATTGAGAAGCTGTTGCTGAGCTTCTTTGAAAAAAATTTCTCCTTGATTTTTAGAAGCTGCTATTTTTTTACTCAGAACCTTTTTTAGATTTTGAAAATGGTTTTTATGTTTATCAAGCTCTCTCAAGGAAGCAATTTTAAAATATAACTCTTCCTCTTCTTTATGAAATTGATCGATAAGGTGCAACAAATTCTCTTTTTGTTCAAAAGCTTTTTCAGCTTTAGCTAAAAGATCTCTGCTTGTTATATTGATTTTTGAGATCAATTTTTTTGCATTCTCCAGAAGTTTTTCTTGACCTTGAGCAATAAATATTTCCCCTTGATTTTTAGATACTTTTATATCGTTTTCTAATGTTGTATATCGTTTTTCCAAAATAGCTTTATCGTGCTCCAGAGACTGAAGTTGAGGAGTAATTTGTTGAAGATATTGATCTTGTTCTTTAAATTGTTGTAATTTATCCATACAGCTTTGAAAGTAAGCTAACAAATCTGAACCTCCCTCGGATTGCCTTATCAAATCGTTCTGTACTGTCCTGGCTTCAAATAATAAGGGATCGCATTGCTTCAATAATTTCTTTTGACCTTTATCTACAAAATTTTCTCCTTCTACGTGTGCTTGAAGCATTTTCTGCTTAATTTCTAAAGAAAGTATTTCTACTTCGAGTTGACCTGTTTGTTCAATAGTTATCTGAACTTGTTGAGCTTTAATTTGTTGAGTTTGAATGCTAGCAATAGCCTTAGCTGCTCGAGCCCCACTTTCTGGAACCTCTTGAAGAAGATCTTCTAGTGCCTTTTGGCAGGTTCCAATAAGCTCACGAAGGTCAGCAATTACAGCCTCTTGTTTGACTCCTAAAATTTCTTTGTTTGGCGAACGAAGGCTAATAACCTTTTTACCCATTTCTTCTAACCGATTTTGTAATAAAGGAATATTTTCTTGAAGCTCTTCTATCTGAACTCCAAAAGAAGTAAGATAAAGTTCAATTTTTTTCTCGAGCTGGTAGAGAGTTTCTTCTATTTCGAAAGTATCTGTCTTAACTTCTTCTTTTTCTAGCTGCTTGGCTAGTTGTTCGTACAACTTTGCCGCTTCACCATAAAGTTGGATTAAGTTTTTTTTACCGTTTAACGCATCGTTTTCTGGTACTGCTTTTTCATAGGATTCAGCAGCCTTCTCATAGGAAAGGGCAATTTTTTCGTTCTTTTTGTGTTTCTCTTCCGAAATTGTATTATCGCCTTTATCATAGGCGGCCTTTTCCCAGCGAGTGTTAGCTTGTAAATAGCATGTAGCAGCCTTATTCCAACAGGAATTTTCATCACCCTCTTTTGCTTCTTTTTTCTCCTTGATTCTTTGGCTTTGGAGTAAGGCTTCATAGGCTTTCTCTTTTGGTCTAGCTCTTTTGCCTATATTTAAGAAAGCTTTTTGTTCCTTAAGTTGTTCAGGAGTTTTTTGAATAAGATGTTTTAGCACTTCTAATTGCTGACGATAGTATTTTAGTTTTTCCTGTCGTTTTTGCTTATGAGTTCCAAGTAAATTCCACGATTTTTTTTCTTTCTCTTCTATCTGTTTTATATTTGTTTCTATCTCTATTTTTTTATTATTAAGTTCCTTTGCTTCCGTGATTTTTTGCTCATACTCTTCATTAGCCTTTTCAACTTCACTATTATAACGCTCTCTTTCTTCTTCACTTAAATTATTCCAATCAAAATAATTACCTCGATAATATTCTTGAACTGCTTCATCTTGCTTTTGTTTTGCTTGATCTTGTTTTTCCTTTAAAACTCCTTTCCAAATCTTTTCAATTTTTTCAAAACGCTTCACTTCTTTTAAAAAAACTTCTGCTGCTTCTTTATTAATCTTTTGTTGATCCTTATCAATTCTTTCTGTACTTACACTCATTTTTTCCCAAGCTTCTTTCAGTTCTTCAGGATAATCACATGCATCTATCAATGCGTATCTAAGTGCTTGGTCTCTATAATGAATTAAAGCAGCCCCTCGATCATTAGTATTTTTAATACTTCCTCGAAACGCTTGATTAAGATTCTTTTCAAGATCCATAATACGATATGCAATTATATCTTGTTCAACAACGCTTTCTTCTGATTCAGGATTCTGATAACTCTTAAGAAGTTTTTCCCATCGTTTGTTAACAGCTCTATCTCTTTCTTTGAGGCGTTCGTTAGCTTGTTCTTGAGTATCACGTTGTCCTAAGTACTCATCACTATATTCTTGAGCCTTTTTTTCCCATTTTTCTTCTGCTGCAAGGTAAATTTCTCGTAATTTTTCCGCTTCTTCTGAAGCCTCCTTCCATTTTTTATTATCTTTTTCTTGTTGTCCTTTTGTTTTTCCCCTTATTTTACCTGCCTCTTCCGCACATTTAACAGCATCTTGTTGAGCTTGCTCATATTTTTCATAAGTCTCATCAGCTTGTACTCTAAGTTCCCAACGTTTTGTATTGAGTTGCCAACTTTTCTTTTGTTCAAGTGCTATTTTCTGCAGTTCTTCTCTTTCACGTCTCTTTTGAAGAACAGCAACACATTGTGTATCTGCTTTTTCCCAAGCGTAATCACGTTCTTCCTCTTTATTAAAAGATATCGCTCCTTCTTGGCCCAACTCACTGTCACTACAGCGTTCCTTTTCAGCATCATCAATAAGCTTAAGATACTTACTATTGAGCTCATCTATTTGATTAAGAAGTTGTTCCAGTTGTTTTAGAGGATTTTGGAAATCTTGAGTTTTTCCAATCTCTTGAGATTCTTCACTAGTTTCACTAATAGTTGAAAGTGGTAGTACAGGTTTTTTTGTATTAGTATTATTAACCTGTGTTCTACCACTAAAACTCAAAACACTACTAAGCCTACTAAAAGTAGAAGGAGCAGAAGATGTTTGAGTAGAAATGGTTTGTTCTGTTGCTGTACTAATAACAGTTTTTGCTTCATTATCATCATCTATTTCATTACTTTGAACGTTTCCCTTGGCATAAAAATTGTTTTGCAATTCTTTGCTTTTAATTCGCACCTCTTTTTGTAATTGATCTAATTTCTCAAGTACCTCCCAACGTTCTTGATCTTGAGCACTTGGATACTCCAATTTTTCCTCAACCCATGCTCTAACTTGATCAAGGCTACTGGGAGCAGAGTAAATAAATGAGGTTTGTTTAGAAAGTGGAGCTGGTCTAGAAAGAGAAATTACTCCCGTTGTAGGTAATGTGCTAGATTTTGCGGTTACTGTAGCATTGAGTGATGATATTCTCATCTGCAAATCACGTCCTTTAGCTTCTAGCTCTTCAAGCCGTTGTAGAGGGGGATCACATTTTTCACCCTGAGTATTTTCTGATAATTGGGAGGAAACAGTTTTAGAGAAAATAGGTTCTGGCAAGCTCCAATCTTTATAGTTGCAAAGCCATACTTCTTTCCAAAGTTCTTGATCAACTTGATGGGCTTTTTTAATGCGAGCGAGGGTTCTTGCTGCGCTTTCTTTTGCTGTCTGGTAGATTTTTGAAACTCCTTGTAATTGTTCTCTTTGCTTATTTTCTTGTTGAACAGCTTCTTCCCATTTTTTCTGTAATTCTTCGTTTTTTTGTTGTTTCTGTTCTAATTCTTTGAATTTGTTAATAAACTCTTTCTTTTTTTGTTCAAATTTAACTGAATCTTTATTCTCCAGTTTTTCTAATTCATCAGTTCGTATTTCTATATCTTCCTTAAGGTTTTTTATTGTTTTCTGAATTTCTTCCAAAGAAATTTGTTGAGTTGTTTCTTTTGTTTCTGCATGTTGATGTTGCTGGAGAGCCTTTTTATAATCGCTTTTTAATGAAGGTAGATTGGCCTGTTTGTGTAATGTTATATAGCGCTCTTTGCCTGCCTCGATTTTCTGTTGCCACGATTTCTTTGTAACTTCTTCTACCCAATCTGGACAATCTCTCACTAGATTCACAAGATCGGATCTATCCTTTCCAAGTAACATTGGACCTACAAAAGCTCCCCATGCCTGATGGTGACTTTCTTTCCAATTTACTTCAGGGCGCAATTGTTTGGCCAAGATTCTAGCAGCTTCCTCTACTTGTTTAAAAGCAGATGTTTCCATTTCTGTGGCTCGTGATTCCAATGAAACAAGCTGTTTATGTAACTCAATCTCCTTCATCTGAGCATTGTTATGTTCCTTTTGCACCTTCTTATGTTCACTTTCAGTAAGAGCTTTATTAGCGTGAGCCCAAACAATATTAACCACTCCTGCTAAACCTGCAGCACCTGAAATCCCCATACCTGCTACTTGAACACCTGGTACAGGTACATTAGATACTACAGTTCCAACAGGTGTTAAATATCTGTAAATTTTCCCAAGACGGGTTTTTTGAAGTTCTTCATCAGTCGTTGCTTTAGTAGCCTCATCGAGTTTTTTTTGTGCTTGGACTAGTTGCTTACGTTTCTCCTGAAACAGCGGCTGAAATTGATTGTATTCCGTCCATTGATTATTATACTTTTCCCACGCCTGATCGGCATCTTGATAATAATTCTGAAGTTGAGCGGATGAATCACTGATCATTTTATTGATCGCCTCTTGAGTTCTTTTTGCTAAAGCTTGATCAATTGAATCAATTTTCTGTTGAGATG
Organism: Chthoniobacterales bacterium; assembly: GCA_035287205.1. Classification (GTDB taxonomy): domain Bacteria; phylum Verrucomicrobiota; class Verrucomicrobiia; order Chthoniobacterales; family UBA6821; genus CAIWMF01. The sequence continues at coordinate 15,826 of DATEBV010000064.1, forward strand.
TCGAAAAGACATTGGACTCATTATCATGGCTTTGTGAAGTCGAAATAGAAGAATGAGCAGTAGAACGGATAGTATCCAGCCTATTAAGAATCGCTTGAAGTCTTGTAGAACTCAAAGTATCTACACCAATACGCACACCACTGTTGTTCGATGAAATTTGATAATTCAACAGTGGATCAGTGGAAAGCTCCGGAAGGAGTACTCTAAGTTGATCAATAATTGCTTTATTTTCTCCTTGATGTGTACCAATAACATCCTGAGAGGAACCTTGAGGTCGAATTGAAGCCTCACCTCCCTCTCTATGAATAACTAGTCGTTCTGCTTTAGGATGAGTTTCTACAGCTTGTCTGAACGCTTCAAGTCCTAAAGTTGCTTCTAAGACTTCAGCTCCCTCTTCAACTGCAGGATTCATCTGCATCTCAGGAGTCAAATCAACGTGAAAATTTGTTTGGGCGATAGGAATAAAGTTACTATTCTCAGCATAGCCAATAATATTAGAATACTCGTGAACAGTCTGTAAGACAGGAGTTATTTGTTCTTGATTCTTATTATATTGTGCAAAGAGAGATTGTGCGCTCAATAGACCTAATGAGATAACAACGTTTTTAAAATAAGGAATTTTCATAGTTTTTAAGTAAATTTGATAGTTGATTAAATGATTAATTGGTAACTACCAACGTACCGTTGGTAGTGTTGAAAGGTTGAAGGGTTGAAAAGTTGAACGGACGCTTTGCTGCTAATTCATCGTCTCTTAAATATGAAAATTAAGGTAGTCACAGTAAAAATAAATCGCCCTGATTAACTGCAGTATCATTGTCTAAAACAGTCCTCCTTTCAATCCTTCAACTTTTCAACTCTGCCAAGGTTCCTACCTTGGTAGTTACATTAATTGGTTAAAATGTTTTTCCCAAAAAAACGCGGGAGTCAGGAGTCCGTTTTTGCATCTGTTTTACTACATTGTTCCATGCTTCAACCGCTTCTGAATTTTTATGAGCTTCATTGTCCAGAGGAATTTTTTTCAAGTCCTCCCATCTTTTTTTTATCTTTCCCTGGTATTTTGAAGCAGGTATTGTTTCTCTTTTCGCTTCATATTCCATAATATTGCGAACCCAAATAGCCTTTTTATTTTTAGCAACTTCAAGTTGCTTTATCCACGAAGAATTATCTCCAACTGTATTATCTATAGCTACTTGTAATATTTTAATAGTCTCATTCCACCGATATTCCGCATATTTACCCCTTTGAATTGCTTCATCCAGAAGAGGTAATGATTCACTCCCCTCTACTTTGCCTTCTTTCACTTTAGTAGAAGCATCTATAAATTTCAGCGTATAAGTATCACTGTTTGAGGCTATATATGCACCAGAGCAAGAGCTATATTGCGATGATTCTGATGGAATTATAGCTTCCCCAAATACATCTAGCTTCATTTTAGCAATAATAGCTGAACTGTCCGCTTGTTCAGCTTTTTCTGAAGCGCTATTAATAGCTGTTTGCATTTCAAAATACACTCTAGGATCCTTTCTCAATGAAGAGGAACTAGAAAGAGATGATATATTTTTTGATAAAGAAATCGGCACTTTAGTTTGAAATATACTAGCTGGCACTTTTACGTTTGGTTGGTATACTCTAGTTAGGATTTCTCTTTCTTCTGCTGCTTCTGCTGCTTCTTCTACTGCAACTTTCTCAATATCAGATTGTTTTTCTAGATCAGAAGTCACCTTAGACAAGCGCTCTCCTTCCTCTCTATTTCCTGATGCATAAGCTTCAGCAGATGCCCTATACTGCTTAGCAATATTTTGGTTGTCTTCAATTGTTTTTTTCCAAAAAGATAACAGCTCAACTTTTTTAGGATTTTCTAAACGCTCTAATAAAATCATTTTTTTCAATAAAGCTGCAGCTTTTTCTAACTGGTAAGCACTACGTCTAGCAGAGCGATTAGCCTTATCAAAACAATCTATTAAATTTTTATCACCTCCAACAACTGCTTCAACAGCTTTTCTATAAAATTCAGCAAGAAGTTGATTTTGCTCAACAGTGTTTATCGATAAAGACGATAATTCGCATTCTTGAGGGTTTTTCTCACTCTTGAACGAAGTTATCTCTTCAAGTAAAGTCGAAGCTCTTTCTAATCCATCACTACTATAGGCAGCCAAATCAAAAAATTTACGTAGAGAAGAATCTGTTAATTTTCTTTCTGTCAAATCTAGTTCGCAAACCTTGCTATAAAGCTCAGAAAGAGTGTAATATTGCTCAACTGATTTCTTCCAAAAGAATGACAAGTCCGTTCCTGATGATATTGCAACGTTCTCTGCTAAGACAGTTTTTCCAAGCAAATTCACAGCTTCCTGTAAGCGATCCACACTGTAATGAAAAGCCATATTTAAATTTGTTGCTTTATTAAATGAGGCATTTACTAATTCAGCTAGAGCTTCATATTGCATCGCAAATTTTTCCCAGTAACTTGATACCTCTTGTTGGCTATTGTTTTGTGCTAAAACTGCTTTCTCCCAAGAGGTAGCAGCGCTTTCATACAAAAAGGCACTTTGACTTCCAGGTAACGTTTTCTTTTTAGTCTCTTCTGAAAGTCTTCTATCGTTATTTGCTTTACTTTGTAATTCAGCAATATGCTCTTCTTTTTTATTAGCTTTTTCTTTAGCATTTTTTAAAGCTTCTATCGCAAGCTTTTCATATTGATCTTTTCTGCTAGCAGCCATTTTAACCTTGATTTGTAAAGAAGATTTATCAGCTTCAGAAGCCTTAGATAAGGCTACATTATGTGCCTCTGCAGCTTTACTCCAAGCATTAGAGGCCTCTTGAGCAAGACGATTTACTTCTTGATAAGATTTTTCTGTTTGATCTTTATCAGAGAACACTTTAGCCGCATCAGCTTGACGAGTAATCTCACCAGCTGTATTCCAAGTAGCAGTAGCAATCTTAATAGCTTCTTTTAATTCTTCTGCTGCTTTTTTCTCTGCATCAGCCTTTGCCTTTTTTTCTATTGCTTGCAACGCCTTTTCTGCAATAGTAATCTTTGCTATATCTTCTGCTTGTACTCTTTTATGAGCTTCTACTGAATCTAGAGTATTATCAACTTTATTTATGAGTTGTGTAATGAATTCAAAAGCGTGACCTCTGGCTCCTTGAATGGCTTCCAAAAGATTCTGTTGACATGGGGTGATAACTGTTTCTCCTCGGTTTCTAGAAGAAGCAATCTCGCTTCGAAGTACCTCTGCACGTGCCTGGAGAGCAGCTTGTTTTTGCTCCAACTCAAGAATAGTTGGTGTATTTTTTTGGAGCGATTGCTCTCGCTGTTCAAGTTGCTTAATCTGAACTAAAAGATCCTTAGCTTGCTGAGAAACTTCTTTACTTCCAGTAAGAAGTTGATTGATCACTGCCTCAATAGGTGCTTGCATTTGACTATAGTCATTGAGGAGTTTTTGCTGCCCTTGAGCAAAAAGTTGTTCTCCCTGATTTAGAGATGATTGAGTAGAGATGATTTTTTCTTTTAATGCAGTCGTGCGTTCGTAAAGAAAACTTCCCTTTTCAAGACACTCTCTGAGCTGAGGAATGTTTTTTTGAAAGCCGTCATCTTGCTGCTCGAGTTCTACTATTTCAGCAAGAAGTAGATTGGCTCTCTCGGTAGTTGGAAGCATTCCTGTAGACTTCCGTAATTGTTCTGTAGCTTCGTCAATTCGTAACAGCATTCCCTTCATCTTAGTAACCAATGTCTGTTGGCCCTCAGCAATGCGAGACTCTCCTTGACTATGAGCTGCACTGACTTCTTCAGATAAGGTGACAAAGCGTCGTTGAAGGATATTTTTCTTTTGCTCTAGTTCTTGGACCTTGAGGGCGTTCTCTTTTAATTGTTGGTCTCGAAGCTCAGCTGCTTTTCTCTCTGCCTCAGCTTTTGCTTGCCTCTCCATCTCTTGCTTCTCTTTCAATGCCTTTTCTTCAGCAATAATCCTTGCTGTTTCTTCGGCTTGAAGAGTTGCTTCTCGTTGTTCTAGTTGCTTAATCTGAGTTAGTAGAAGCCTGGCTTGCTCAGAAGCTTCTTTATTTCCAGTAAGAAGTTGTTTGATCACTTCCTCAATAGGCGCTTGCATTTGACTATAGTCATTGAGGAGTTTTTGCAGATTTAGGACAAAAATTTGTTCTCCTGGATTTTGAGAAGATTGAGCAGAGCTAATTTTCCCTTTTAATGCAGTCGTTCGATCGTGAAGAAAACTTCCCTTTCCAAGGCATTCTCTGAGTTGAGGAATATTTTTCTGAAAACCGTCATCTCGCTGCTCGAGTTCTGCTATCTCACCGAGAAGGGTCTTCGCTTCTTCGGCAGTTGGAAGCATTCCAATAACTCCTTTCCGCAGTTGTTCTGTAGTTTCGTCAATTCGTGAAAGCACTCCCTTCATCTTGCTCACCAAGGTCTGTTGGCCCTGAGCAATGAGAGGCTCTCCTTGACTGTGAGCTGCACTAACTTCTGAAGATAAGGTGGCAAGACGTTGCTGAAGGATATTTTTCTTTTGCTCTAGTTCTTGGACCTTGAGGACGTTCTCTTTTAACTGTTGGTCCTGAAGTTGAAGTTTATCTATCTCTTGAAAAAAAGAGGGAGCTTGTTCTAGAGCCTGATCAGTTCCTTCCATCAGTTGAGTAATGAGCACAGAGGCTTTATCAACAGAACGCTGAAAAGTTTCTAAAAGGGTTTGCTGTTGTTGCACAAGGAGCGGCTCTCCTAATTCTTGTAGAGAAACAACTTCGTTTTTGAAGGTCTCGACACGCTCTCGAAGGATTTTTTTCTTTTGTTCAAGATCGCGTAAAGAGAAGGCATTTTTTTGCAGTCTTTCATCTCGCACACGAAGTTGATCTAGAAGGGGGATAAGTTCTTTCATACGCTGGGAGGCTACTTCAGAAGTTCCTTGATCTTCTACAAGCAGTTGTTTGGCTGCTTGCGATGTTTGTTGAAGAAGCTTACTGATTTCTTCTAACAAAGTCTGTTGCGCTTGTGCTAAGGTTATTTCTCCTCGAATTTGAGAAGTAATGATTTCACCTTCAAGTGCTCCCTCACGAGTCTTAAGAAAAGTCTCTTTTTGTTTCAGGTCGCTCAGTTGTACAAGGTGATTGTTGAGGCGTTGATCACGTTGTTCTAGCACACTCAGTTCACTGAGTACTGTTTGTGCCTGCTCTGCTGAACCAGCTGTACCAGACAAGAGTTGCTTCGCGCTCTGATCGATCTTAACAAGAGATTGATTAATTTCATTAGAAAGTACTCGTTGTTTTTCGGTCGCAAGATGATGTTGATACTCGTGGGGCGACTTAAGTTCTAGGCCGAGTGCCTCAAGACGATCTTGAAAGAACTTCTTCTTCTCATCGAGCTTGAGTAAGGCAGGAGCATTTTTCTGAAGCTGTTGATCTCTCAACACGAGTTGGTCAAGTTGAGTTAGAAGCAGTTTAGCTATTGCAGGAGCTTCGCTATCATTAGCAAGTAGCTGCCTCGCGTTTTGATCAATCTTCGAGAGAAATTGGGTTATTTCCTGCGCAAGAGATTCTTGAGCTTCATTCAGAAAGACTTTGCCCTGATTGCAAGAGGCAGCAATCTCAGCAGTGAGATTTTTCAAGCGATCTTGGAAGTGATTCTTTTTTTGCTCTAAGGTTAGCAATGTTGGAATATTTTTCCCCAGCGCCTGATCACGATCTTCAAGTTGCTTAAGTTGAGAACGAAGAGCTATACCTTGTTCGGAAGCATCTCTATCTCCTGCCAGAATTTGCTTGCTAGTTTGCTCAATGTTTGACAAAGCTTGGGTAATACCATGAAGGAGCTGCTGCTGTCCTTCATTCAGTAATACTTCTCCTCTATTTTTAGAATCTGTGACTTCTCTTCTTAAAGTTTCTTCACGTTTTTGGAGGCTGATTTTCTTTTGCCCAAACTCTCTTAAAGAGGTAGTATTTTCTTGAAGCGCTTTATCTTGCTGTTGGAATTGAGTGCTGCGAAGAATAATACTGTTTGCTTGTTCAGAAGCTTTCTCAGCTTTGGTGAGAAGCTGTTCTGCTATCGGATCAACTTCAGAATGTATTATACTTGCTTGGCCTAGAAGTTTTTCTTGACCTTGAACTAAGAATGCTTCTCCTTGAGATTGAGCTATTTTTATATCATCTTTCAACGTCACCATTCGAGTTGTAAGAACATTTTTATTTTGATTGAGTTGCTGGAGTTGGACAACAATTTTCTTAAGATAATGATCTTGCTCTTCCAATTGCTGCAATTTATCCATGCAAGTTTGGCATTGAGCAGCTGTATCAGCACTTCCCTCAGTTTGTACAAGTAATTGATTATGTAATTTCCTAGCGTGTTCCAGGGCCTGGCTGAGTTGAATAGCTAAACGTTGTTGCCCTTTAGCAAGAAAAAGCTCTCCTTTCTCCTGCGCTGCTGTTGCTTCTGATGAAAGAAGGACTGCTCTTTGCTCTAACGGAGTCACTTTCGCTTGGAGTTGAAGTGTTTGATCGATGGTTTGCTGGAGCTCTTGGTCTTTGGTTCTGTGCGATTCAATGGCCTTGAGAATCTTAGCTGCGTTCTCTCCACTTTCTGGACTTTCTTGAAGAAGGTCTTCTAGCGCTTTTTGACAGGAGGTGATGAGCTCGCGAAGGCTAGTAGCCAAATTTTCTTTAGACTTCTTTCGAAACTCTACTCCTGCTGCGAATTGCTTCGTCACTCCGGTGCTCAACTCTTCAGGTATGCCATATACATTCCGAGATTTGTGCTCCGAGGCTCCTTGCACTTCATCAGCATCAGCGAGTTTGGAAAGAACTCTATTTTTACTGTCCAAATCTTGCTGATGCAGAGCAGCAATTTCTTTATTGAGTTCTTCTCCGCGCTTCTGTAGTAGAGGGATATTTTCTTGAAGTTCTTCTATTTGAGCTCCTCGGGTTCCAAGATAACGTGCGATTTTTTTCTCTAGTTGGTAGAGGTTTTCTTCTATCTCGGAGGTATCAGCCTTAATGCCTCCTTTTTCTAGTTGTTCGGCTAGTTGTTTATATAATCCCCCCTCTTTCTCATAAAGTTTTATTAAACTTTCTCTCCCTCTGTTTTGTGTTGTTATGAATGCTGTTTGTTCTTCTGCTGCTTTTTGGTACGCTTCTGCTGCTCTCCCATAGTTTGTAGCTATTTTTTCGTTTTCTTGTTGTTCTATTTCTCTGTTATTATCATTAGTACTTTGATTCCAATATCTACCCGCTTTTTCATAACACTCTGCAGCTTGTTGCCAGTAAGGATTATTTTTTTGTTCTCTAGCTTTTTCTTCACTCTTTTGAACCTGAGTTAAGGCTTCATAGTAGTTTTCTTTTGGTCTCGCTTTTTGTCCTATTTTTAAGAACTCTTCTTGTTCGTTAAGCTGTTGAGAAGTTTTTTTGATAGTGTTCTCTAATTCTTCTAATTGTTGGTAGCATCTATTCAGTTTTTCTTTTCGTTTTGTTGAAGTAATTGAAATCCATGACATTCTTTCAACACGTTTTACTTCGGCTGCTATTGTTAATTTTTCTGCTTGGGCAGCAGTGATAACTTCCTGTGCTTCGTCTCTTTTTTGATCGTACTCTTCGTTAGCTTTCTTGGATTCATTATTATAGCGCGTTCTTTCTTGCTCGCTTAACACATTCCAATCGCCAGAATTGCCTTGATAATATTCTTGAGCAGCTTGTTCCCTTGTTTGTTTTGCCTCTTCTTGTTCTGTTTCTAGAATGCCTTTCCAGATTTTTTCAATTCTTTCAAGGCGCTTAGCTTCTCTTACAAAAGCTTCTGCAGCTTGTTTATTAATTTCTTGCTGTGATGTTGGCTTCTTTTCCTTCACTCTGATTTTTTTCCAAAATTCAGCCATTTCTTCAGGATGATTACGTGCATTTTCTAGAGCCCGCTTGAAGGCCACCTCTCTATAATGGGCTAACGCTTTTTGATCACTATATGTTATAAAACTATCTGTATAGACCTGATCAAGCTGACTCTCAAGAGTCATAATGGCTTCACTAATCTCTTCTTGTTCAACAGCACTCTTTTCAAGTCCAGGATTTTGATAATCTCTAAGAAGCTTTTCCCAACGCTTGTTGACAGCTCTATCCCTTTCTTTGAGACGTTCGTTAGCTTGTTCTTGAGTTTCTTCTTCGGCTTTTTCTTGAACAATACTCTGTCCTGAAGATTCGTCGTGATATTCTTGAACAATTTTTTCCCACTCTTCTTCAGCCGTAAAGTAAGCCTGTTTTAATCTCTTTTCTTCCGCTAACGCTTCTTCTTTTTTTCTATCAACTTCCGTTAACTGTGCTTTTGTCTTAGCTTTATCAGCTTCTTCTCCTAACTTTAACACCCATTGTTGAGCTCTGCGAAAAACTTTAAAAGCTTGATCTGCTTGAGCGCGAAGCCTCCAACGCTCAGTGTTCGTTTGCCAACTCTTTTGCTCCTCTTGTGCTATTTTCCCTTCCTCTTCTCTTCGACGTTTTTCTTGAATAAGTGCAACACTTTTTCGATCGGCTTCTTCCCAAGCATAATTACGATCTGTTTCTTCATTAAAAGGCACTGCCTCTTTTTGACCTTGAAATAGGCTAAGACGCTCGTTTTCGGCTTGATCTAAGAGTTCAAAATATCTCTTCTTAAGATTACCTGCTTGCTCTTGAAGTTGCTTCAGTTTTTCTTGAGAGTTTTCTTGAAGATTTTGGGATTCTTCGTTAATGGATGGAAGCGATGAAGTAGTCTTTTTTTTGCCAAATCCTGCAAAGCTCAGGACGCTACTTTTACCAACACTCAGTGTGGACGGGGCATAAGAAGCTTGGGAGGAAACTGTTCGTTTCGTAGCAGTGCTAAACTTGCTTTTCCCATCATCATCGTCATCATCCATTTCATTGCTGTTACGCATTTGCCCTTCTAAAAAAGAATCTTCTTTTAGTTCTTTTCTTTTGGCACTAATCTCCCTGTAAAGCTGATCTAGTTTTTCTCGAATATCCCAGCGTTCTTGGTCATGAGAACTTGGATGATCTTGTTTTTGTTGTACCCACTCTCTAACTTGATCAAGGTTGCTTTGTGAAGGCAAAAACGATGCTTGCCGAGAAAATTGATGTTTTACCATTTTAACAATACTATTTACAAGAGTATTACTCCCCTCTGCATTCTTTGTCGTGCTTAAGGAACTCATGATGGTTTCTTTTAACCGCAAGTTGCGTCCTTTATCTTCTATCTCTTTAAGTCGTTGGATAGGAGGCATACACTCTTCGCCTGTTCTTTTTTCTTCAAAGGAATCTAGATCATTTTCTGTTCCTTGAGATGTGCCTATTTCCGGCAAACTCCAATCTTTGTAGTTACTAGAAGCACTCTTAAGCCAAATTTTCTGCAAGAGTTCTCGATCGGTTTGATAGGCTTTTTTGACTCGAGCAAAGGTTCTTTCTGCTTCTTCTTTGGCGTTTTGATAAGTTTCTGAGGCTATCCAGCGTTGTTCTTCTTGGTCAGTAGTCCGTTGGACAGCTTCTTCCCATTTTTTCTGTAACACTTGGAGTCGTAATTGTGTCTTTTCTAACTCTCCAAGCTTTTCAATAAATTCTTTCTTTTTTTGCCCAAATTGAACTTTATCTCGTGTTTCAAGCCGTTCCATATCATCAGCTTGCTTTTCTATTTCACTTTTTAGGTCTTGTATCAAGTTCTGGCCTTGATCAAGAAATTTTCGCTGTTGTTCTTCCTGTGTTTGTACACGTTGATGCTGCTGGAGTGCACTTTCATAATGACGTTTTAAAGAAGCAAGATTGGCTTTCTTTTGTAGTGTTATATACTGTGCTTTACCTGCTTCTACTTTCTGTTCCCAAGATTTTCTTGTTGCCTCTTCTACCCAACTTGGATCAAGACGGACTAAATTAATAAGATGAAGTTTATCTTTTTCACTCCATGTTGAGCCTATAAGAGTTCCCCAAGCCTGACACTGGCTTTCTTTCCAATCTGTTTGAGGATGTAGTTGTTCAGCTAATTTTCTAGAGGCTTGCTCTACCTCTGCGACAGCAAGGGTTTCTATCACTTCAGCATGTTGTTTTAATTGAGGAAGTTTTTTTTGTATCTGACCTTTCCTTTCTTGAATAAGTGCATACTGTTCGCTAACTCGTTGATGTTCTCTTTTAATAAGGGCTAGATTACCATGAGCCCATGCGAGATTGATCGCTCCTGCAAATGCGCCAAGTGCTGAAACCCCTATACTAACTGCCTGAGAGTTTGGTTCAGGAGTGCTACCTATCATACCTCCAGCAATTCCTGCATATTTTGAAATCTTAGCCAATCGAGTTTTTTGAAGTTCTTCGTTGGTTGTTGCCTTAGTAGCCTGTTCGAGTTTCTGGTTGGATAAGGTCAGTTGTTTATGACCTTCTTGAAAATCATGATAAATACGGCTGTACTCTTGCCATCCATGATCGCACTCACCCCACGCCTCATCGGCTTTTTTGTAATGATCGTGAAGTTGGGTTGATGCATTATTAATGACTTTACTAATCCCTCGTTGGGTCTGTTCTTTTAACGCTGGGTCTATATGTTGAGAGGAGGATGAGAAAGTGTTAGAAGCACTCGTGTGATTTTGTACTATTGTAAATACGTTGGCATGAGTGGAGGTCGTTTGTACTAGAGATTCTTTTCCTTCTGAAATTCCCAACTCTCTTTTGAAAGATTTTCCTGCCTCTTCAATTGCTGCAGGTTCCATCATTAGGTAACAATTCAAGTTTTCACTTGAATTGTCACAGTTCGCAGTGGTATTGCCGGAAAGGATTCTTTCTGCTCCCTCCAGCCTATAGCCTATAGCCTCCAGCCTATCTTCCCTGTCCCCTGTGTCCTGATTATTGTCACTCTTTAAAAGATAAGTAGTGTTAGGGTTGACCACGACAACCTTATCGCCTTTCAAGGTATAAACACCATCTTCTGTTGTTTCTGGAGTTTGGGATCCTTTTGGCTGGCCATTTTCTAACCAATTGCAATACCGCGCCTGATTCAGCACATTAACCTCACTTATAGACATGCCTCCTTTCCCTTCAACTACCGAGTAGCTGTAATTGCCAGGAGTTCCTACCCGAGCAATACAGGCTGTATTTGGATCTGAACCCATCCATTCTTCGTAAAAACGATGAGGATCAGAAACTCCTACTGCATTGAGAAAATCACAATATTCCTGCACTGTAACTTGGTGTTCTTCGGACTGCAATCTTCTACTTGTAGTCTGATTAATACCTGCAACCTGCAACCTGTTACCTCTTACCTGATTTTCAACCTGACTCTTAAGATTACTAAAGCTTGTAGAGCTCATCAAGGCCACTAAAAAAAGAACACGAAAATTTTTCACGGTTTATTATAAGTAAGATTGGATTTTATTTCTGTCAGCACATTCTTCCGAAGCACTAAACTACCAAAAAGTCAAACTCCCCTTTCTGAACTTTTTAAAAATAGATACAAGAAAAAACACCCGTTTAAAAATATTTTTTAAATTGACAAGGAAACTGCCTCTCACCTAATCCCATCTAGAGCTAACTTCAAAGATCTGTTGTATTCTTTGGCTAAGAAGTCGAATATTTAAGTTTAAGTTGGAAGTTCAAATTAATTTTTGGTCACTTCATGAGGAGGTAAAAAGTGAAAATGCATTTTTACCTGCACACTAACTATGATCCGGTTTTCTTTTTTGTGTTTCTTTTGTGTTCTTTTGTGGTTAATTTCTTCTTCTTTTATGTCTCAATTAAAAACAAGCCAACATCTTTGGTCCGAAGCCCTTCGATTCATACCCGGTGGAGTCAACTCCCCTGTAAGAGCATTTCGAGCGGTGGGAGGCTCTCCCTTTTTTGTTAAATCAGCTCAAGGGTGCATGATTACAACGGTTGATGGTAAAGAACTCATCGATTATGTTGGCACGTGGGGTCCTGCTATTTTAGGTCATGCTCCGAAGGTTGTCATAGAAGCGGTATGTGAAACTGCTGCTCATGGACTCAGTTTTGGCATCCCCAATCCTCTAGAAGTGGAAATGGCAGCGACTATCTGTCGGATGGTTTCTTCAATAAAAAAAGTACGTATGGTGAACAGCGGCACTGAGGCTACCATGTCTTGTATTCGCTTAGCTCGTGGTGCCACGGGGCGCGATCGAATTATTAAATTCGAAGGTTGCTATCATGGTCATGTCGATTCGCTTTTAGTGAAAGCTGGAAGTGGCGCTTTAACTTTTGGTCATCCTGATAGCGCAGGTGTTCCTGCAGCTCTTGCTGCTTTGACAACAACCCTCCCTTTCAACGATCTTGAAGCTCTTGAGAGTGTCTTTCAAAGCCAAGGCCATGAAGTCGCTGCTGTTATTTTAGAACCTGTACCCGCTAATGCAGGACTCTATCTTCCTGAACCAGGATTTCTAGAAGGACTTCAATCACTCTGTAAAGAGTATGGAGCTCTTCTTATTTTTGATGAAGTGATGACGGGCTTTCGTCTTGCTCCCGGTGGAGCACAGCAACTTTATGGAATCTCTCCCGACT
>DATEBV010000065.1:0-8014 GCA_035287205.1 Chthoniobacterales bacterium
AGGCTACCTCGGCTTTAGAAAAGAGCACACAAGCCAAGGCTCAAGGAGAAAATGACCTTAGCCTTCTCCATACCCAAAGAGCAGAGCAACACAAAACATTAGCTTCTAACTACTTTAAACAAGCTGAGGCGATTGCATCTAATAACACGCAAGAAAGTATTGGATGGAATAATGTTGCTGAGGCCCATGACTCAAGTTCTTGGAAATTAGAAGATGCTTCCTTAGCCTTAGAAAAAGCTATGCAAGCTAAGGAGCAGGGTCATAATGATATTGCCCTCCTCCATAGCCGAAGAGCCGAACAGTATCAATTTTCAGCTGCTAATTATCTGAAACAAGCTGAAGCGATTGCATCTAATAATACAGAAGAAAGCACTCGATGGAACAATGTAGCTAAGGCTTACAGTTCAAGTGCTGATCAATTAGAGAAAGCTTCATCGGGCTTAGAAAAAACTATGCAAGTTGAGAATAAAGGGAACAATGATCTTGTTCTTCTTTATACTAAAAGTGCGGAACAATATAAATTAGCAGCTACCAATTACCTAAAACAAGCCGAAGCAATAGAATCTAATAACATAGAAGAAAGCATTCGGTTTGAAAATACTGCTAAGGCCTATGGATTAAGTTCTTGTAAATTAGATAATGCTGTCTTAGCCCTAGAAAAAGCTACGCAAGTTAAGAATACAGAGAATAATAATCTTGTCCTTCTTTATAACCAAAGCGCCAAAGAGCATCAATCCTCAGCAAATAATTACCTTAAACAAGCTGAAGCCATTGTATCTAACAACAAGCAAGAAAGCACTCAATGGGAAGATACGGCTAAGGCGCATGACTCAAGCGCTTGGAAATTAGGCGATGTTGCTTCAGCCTTAGAAAAAGCTAGGCAAACTAAGATTCAAGGAAAAAATGACATTTTTATCCTTCATACCAAAAGAGCTGAAGAGTACCAATCCGCAGCTTCCAGCTACCTTAAACAAGCTGAAGCAATCGTATCGAACAACAAGCAAGAAAGTGCTCGATGGAATAATGCCGCCAAGGCCCATGACTCAGGTGCTCATCAATTAAAGTATGCTGCTGATACCTTAGAAGAAGCCATACAAGCTAAGGCTCAGGGAAACAATGACATTGCCTCTCTCCATGTCCAAAGAGCCGAACAGCATCAATCTGCAGCCTCCAACTACCTGAAAGAAGCTAAGGTCATTGAGACTAACAAGAAGCAAGAAGTTTCTCGATGGAATGATGCTGCTGAAGCTTATAATTCAAGTGCTTGGTTATTGGTGCATGCTACCTCAGCCATAGAAAAAGCCACACAAGCTAAGGCAGAAGGGAAAAATGACATTTCTATCCTTCATACCCAAAGTGCCGAACAGTACCAATCTTTAGCCTCCAATTATCTGAAACAAGCTGAAGCAATTGCATCTAACAAAACAGAAGACTCCACGCGATGGAACAATATAGCCAAGGCCAACGCATTATGTGCTAATCAATTAGAGAAAGCTACCTTGGCCTTAGAAAATACTACTCAAGCTAAAGCAGAAGGAAAAAATGACTTTATCATCCTCTATACCCAAAGCGTCGAACAGTATCAATCTTTGGCTCTGAATTATCTTAAACAAGCTGAAGTAATTGTAGCTAACAAAGCAGAAGCAATTGCTCGATGGAATGATGCTGCTGAGGCGAATAATTCAAGCGCTGATCAATTAGAAAAAGCCTCTTCAGCCTTAAAACAAGCTGAACAAGCTAAGAACCAAGGAAACAATGACATTGTTCCCCTCTATACCCAAAGAAGCGAACAGCATCAATCTGCAAGTGCTCACTACCTCAAACAAGTTGAAGTAATTGTGTGCAACAAAACAGAAGAAATTGCTCGATGGAATGATGCCGCCAAGGCTAATAGTTCAAGCGCTGATCAATTAAAAGAGGTAGCCTTAGCCTTACAACAAGCCACACAAGCTAAGGTACAAGGGCATCATAACCTTGCTTGCTTTCATACCCAAAGTTCTCAACAGCATCAATCCTCAGCTGTCAGCTATCTGAAACAAGCTGAAGCTATCGTATCTAATAATAAAGAAGAAACTATTCAATTGAATAATGCTGCAAAAACATATGACGCAAGTGCTCATCAATCAAGATATGCTGCTTCGGCCATAAAAGAAGCTACACAAGCTAAGTGGCAAGGCAAATATAATTTTGCTCGCTTCTATAATCAAAGAGCCGAACAGCATCAATTTGCAGCTTCTAACTATCTAAAACGAGCCAAAGCCATTGCATCTAAAAATATAGAAGAAATTACTAAATGGGGAAATTTTGCTAAGGTCCATGAATCATGTGCTTGGAAATTAGGGAACATAGCAGAGGCTTTAGAAAAAGCTACACAAGCTAAAGCACAAGGTAAAGATGAGATTGCTCTTCTCTATACCAAAAGCTCCGAACAGCATCAATTTGCAGCTGATAACTATCTTAAACAAATTGAAGCTATCACATCTAACAATAATGAAGAAATTATTAAATGGAGGGATGCAGCTGAAGCTCATGCATTATGTGCTTGGAAATTAGAAGATTCTGCTTTATCATTAAAAAAAGTCAATACCCGAGAAGCCGAACGGTATCAACTTTCAGCAGCCAATTACCTAAAACAAGCCGAAGCTATTGAAGCTAACAATATACAAGAAAGCATTCGATTTAATAACATTGCAAGATCCTATGATGCAAGTGCTTGGCGTGGTAACTCGGAATATATTGAAGCCGCCAAAGCTTATTCCCAAGGAAATAATAAGGAAGGAGATAGATTGTTTTTATTGGCGGAGAGTTTAAAAAAGTCGTCCAATGGTGATTAAGGTGCTAACAAATATGCTGATTTGCATGCCATTTTTTACGCAAAAACAGAATGGCTCTCCCCATTACTCGATCTAAGAAAACCATTAAACCTAAAACCGTGAATAGAAAATGACAAAATAATGTAAGGAATTTGCCTTGCAACGCACTTTTTTAACAACAAAAGAGAGCTCGTTTAGTCAAGACGATTCTATGCAGAAAAAAGAAGATGAAAAAGCAGCGAAAGTTAAGTAGCAAGGATAGCCAAGAAACTATGATCTTTTATATTTTGTTTTTCTTTTTCTATAGAATGGTTATCGATGATTAGATGTTATCTCAGGTTATAAACGATTAAATTTTGTAACTTATTGTTAAAAAGTTATTAAATAATTTTTTTGAATTAACCAAATTTAAAACCAATATTATGAAGCTCACTCGTTTAATTTATATTGGTATCGTACTAGGATTACTGCACTCCCATGCTCTCTTTGCTCAGAATAATAGTAAGATTGCAGATAGCAGAAAGGCAACGTCATTATCAGAAGATCAAATTGATCATCACGCTCAAATTACTACGAACTATGAACTACGAGCTTCATACAATGACAATCAAGGCGACGACTTTGGTTGTCGTCTGATGATGAACCCTTCGGTCGAAGGAGTAGGAGAAGCTATTGAGAGGTCGATTACTAGTGAAACAAAACTACTAAGGCCAACAGAATTCAGTGACCTAGAGAATGAAGCAAGAGTTGAAAGATATTCAGTTTCTCCAAGTGCTGCTATCATTTCTGATCATCAAATATCAGATATAGCTAGTTCTGATGAAAAAATAAAGCTACAGGAGCACAAGAGAGCTATTTTATCAGATGGTGTTGGTAAAGTTGGTTCAGCTAATGAGACGGATATTTTACCTCCTATAGGAAAAACTCCGCAAGATGTTGTGTGGTGTTCTAAAGAAGCTTCGAACAAAGCAAGCGAAGAGTATTTAGCTGCTGAAACAGTTTGGCAACAAGTCATAGAAGAATTGCTTCCTTTCACACTCGAGGATTTTAGAAATGCTGTTGCAAATTATCCAGAAGCCCAACGAATTATTATCGTTGAAGAAGAAGGAAGTGTTGCTATTCACATTCGAAATGATGCCGACAATCACTCTGATAAAAATGATGATGAAAATCAGAAAACAATGAGAATGATTAAAGACCTCATTACCGCCCATTACTCATTAGCCGTTGCTAACAACATTCCTGAATTGAATCAGATGGCCTTTATTAGGGCAAAAGCTTTAAGTGCTGAAAAAATTAGAGAAATTTTGAGTAGAGTGGATAATTCTAATAACGTATCTTCTATTGAAAGGACCACTGAAAACTGCGAATCAAACAAATCAGATGATTTACTACCAAGGCCTCCACTATATAAATCAGGACAAAAAACAGCATTCAACCGTCAGAATATAGATAAAACAAAAGAAGAAATTACTTCTCCCAAAAAATTTGATTTGGCCGTTTCTCTATCGATATCGAGAGCAACTGAAGAGCAAACAGATCTTCAAAAAACACTCTTTAAAAAAGTTCAAAGAGATAATTCTGATATGTCTCATTTTTATAAAGATGTTGATTTACTTTGGCTTGAAGCAAAGAAAGCTTGGGATGATAGGACTACTGCCTTATGGAAAAAAGAGGCTCAGGAAAAAATACTCAAAGAAGTGTGTGATTTTAAAAGAATAGTAAAAGAAAAAATAGCTACCGCAGAAGCATTTGTTAAAAAATATGATCCTATTTTTTCTAAGATAGAGAAAGTTGCTAATTATCTTGAGAAGTTTGATACAAAAGAAACTAAGCGTCTTTCTGCTGCAATGACGATTTCTAAAGATATTCTTGCACAATCTACCAAAATTGTGAAAGAAGGTATTCCTGTAGCTCTTACAATTAAGAAATTTTTAGCTCAAATAAACGTGCGACGAACTATAGCGACTTTTGAAATTGCTAAAGAGAAAGCTGCAGCTATTGAAAGCAACGCTAACAGGCAAGAGAGTATTGCTCAAACTAAAGAAGCGGATGCGACCTTAGAGCTTGCACAGATATTAAAAGTATCTCATGATTTGTCGAAAGAGAGTGACTTGAGAGAATGGATAACAAAAGCTAAACTCTCTGAAGATAATAATTCTTTAATAGATGCTTTAGTGAGTGAGGGAATAAGCAACCCATCATCAATAAATCAAGCCATTACTGCTGCCTGGGCTGATCGAATGAACTGCTCTCAAAAGTATACAGAGCAATTAAAAGATAAAACGGCTTTGCCAGTTAGAGAACTTGATAGTTTTTATAAAAATTTTTCGAGTGTTAAGAAAAAAATTAAAGAACTTCAAGCCAGTAATACAATAACTCAAAAAGAACTTCAAAAGGCCGCCCAAAACAAAAAAGATCTTGAATCAAAGCTTGAAGAGGCTAATCAAAAATTAGATCAATTGGAACTGGAAACAAAAGCACCTGATTCCATAAGCGAAACAATAAATACGATTAGTAAACTGTGTGAAGAGCTTAAAACAGCTTCTAGCGACTTACAATCTGCTGAAGAAAAATCACAATCCTTGCAGCCTAAGATAACTGCTATGCAAGTAGAAGCTAAAAAATATCGTAAAGTGTGTGAGGATGCTGAAAAAATTTACGATAGAAATATTGTAAGAGCTGCCGCTCATGCTGCTGCTGATCGTGGGGAGGCTTTAACCGTTATCTGGCCAGAAAAGGCATTGAAACTAGCTCTTAAGGCAAGTTTGAAATTTCAAGTTAAAGCAGTAATTAAAAAGTTTTTTTTAAGTAATAACAACAAGGAGACTACTATAGGAAGAACAGTGGTAGCACCAGTAATAGATAAAAGTTATGAGATAATTGAACCTCCACTTCGTACTGATGAAGAGTGGGAGTCCATCGGAAGAGAAATATTGGGTCTTAAAAAGAAAGATTCTTCCCCCGAAATAGGTGATCCTATTCAAGAAGCTGTTTTTCTAGAAATCATGACAGATGGACTTCAAGAAACTGATGCAAATATAGCTCGTTGGGAAGCGTTTAAAGAGCTTTACCAATCTCAAACGGAGAAAAAACAAAAAATAATAGTAGTAGCAAGGGAACAACGTGCTCTCAATGCTAGTCTTTCAAGTCAAGGTAATAATGAAACTCAAGACGATCAGAGTATTAATGAGACAAGCAGTACAGGAACAGCTTCTACCGATTCTAGTATTATGAACTGGTTTAATGATGCCATGAAGACTATGAATCATGGTGCGCGCTCTATTTTTGAAGAAGTTTATCCTTTTAAAATGAGTGAGGATAAGAAAAGGGAAGATTGGAACTCCTTAGCTGATCAAAAAGACAAGGAGAGAATTAAGAATGGTGGAGCAAAGATTCCATGGGAGATCGCTCGAGAATTTTGGTATAGAGCAGATGAAGCTGCTCTTAAAAGAGAGACCATTAAAGAAGCAAAAAAAATATGTGCTATTCATGCCAAACGTTGGCTCGCTATGGCTGAATATGATGAGGCTCAGAAAAAAACAGACAACACTTCTAAAGAGGCTATGATAGAAATTATAGAACAAAGCCACAAGAAGATTTGCTTTGATGATAATGATTCTAAAACCGCTGATACAGCAGTAGCAGCAGTAGCAGAAGGAATACGAGCTGATAAGCTTGAAAAAGAATGGGTGAAAGAGGCTATGGAATATCTGCATTCTGATCCTAATCAAGAACAAAAAGATGAAGCTATTAAAATAGCTCAAAATAAGCTGAAAGAGGATGATATTGCTGTTCTTAATTTTTTAGAGATGCTTCTTAGTATATATAGTAGTAGTTATGAACCACCTATGATGTATAAAGAGAGAATTACTAAAGAAGCTAGAGAATATGAGAAACAGGTAAGCAGTCTCGCAGAAATTTTTAATAGTCTTGATATTTCAAAAAATGCTACTACTATTAAGGATGATAGTAGGGTTGATAATCAATATGAAGAGAAAGCCTTAGAACTTGCTTTGAAAGGTGCTAGGGGAAAAATTTATCAGGCTGCAATGGCATGGAAGAAAAAATCTGAACAATCTGCTAACAATGTTAAAATAGCTGAGGCAAATTTGAAAGAATTTGAACCTGCTTCCAATGAGTCACAGAAAGCTCAGAAAGATTTAGATAGGGCAACAACAATTGCGCGCATTGATAAAAAAGCATTGGAGATTTTGAAACAAGAAGCAGCACGACTTGCTCCTATTGAAACTGCTTTGATTAATTATTTAGAAACTGAGGCAAAAATAACCAAAGAGAAAGAAGAGGAGGCAGCAAAAAGTTATTTCAAGGGAAAAGGAGATAGTTGTTGGTTTGCTCTCACAGCTCAAGAGCGAAGTGACTATAATATGGCCATTCGAGTGCGTCATCAGATAATTAATAAAGCAGCGGAGGAAGAGATTAATAGCGCTAAAAGGATAATGGAACAACTTAAAGAGGAAACTAATGAAATTCAAAATAGCTTTCTTTTGTTCGTGTTAAGAGAGATTCAAGAAGCCGCCGAATATAAGCTCAAGTATGAGCAGGCAGAGGCTAAAGTAGTCAAGCTACAAGAAGCAGAAGAAGAGCGGCAGAAAGCCATTCGCTGGGCTCAGCTTACTGTTGAAGAAAGAAAAGCTGAACTTGATAAAGAACAAATTGAATTGTCTTGGGTTGAATTAAATAGTAGAATAAATAAGCTTTCTTTGGGCATTAAATTTATTTATGAATATGGATTTTACCATGAGAAAATATTTAATTATATAAAAAAAGCTAATAAAGCTGTCATTGATGAGAAAAGTGATCAAGCAGAACTCTGGAAGAAGGCAGCAGTACAAATGGACAGAGCTTATTTTTATGCTGAAAAAGCATCTAAAATCAAAAAGTCAGTAAAAACAGCCGAAAGTAGTAGTTGGAGTAATGCAGGTAATGGTTTCTTTAATGCAGCAGAAAAACTAGAAAAAGCGATTGAAGTGGAGATAGCAGGTAAGCCAGCCATTGCTTTGAAATACCGCGAAGCAGCAGAACAACAAGCAAGTTCGGTAGAGTATTACATCAAATCAGCCATAGCTTATGGCGTTGGAAAAACAGCAGAAGGTAAAAGTTGGGAGAAGGGAGGCATTTCCCTCCAATCAAAAGCATTCTACGATGTCAAAGCAATTGAAGCCGAAGAAGCTGGTAAA
>DATEBV010000066.1:0-7594 GCA_035287205.1 Chthoniobacterales bacterium
GAGTACATCAGCATAAACACCAGGAATACTCAGACACCCTTCTTGATCTAAAAGTTTTTGTTTTCCAAGAGGAATAATTTCAGGATTAATGAGAACCAGTGGCATAAGACTTTCTACATCTATTGCTTTTCCATCTTTCCAAGCTTTGCTAGGACGTTTTTCTATGGTAGGCATAACGTCAATAACAGCTAGTTGTAAAGAACGACCTACTTGTTGAGCTGCTAACCCACAACCATCATACTCATACATGGTATCAATCATTTGTTCAACAAGAGTGCAAATTTCAGGTGTGATGGATTCAATGCGACGTCCTTTGCTTCTGAGGGCAGGATGTCCATAGTAGGTAAGTTCGAGAGACATACGGAGCAGGTTACAGATTACAGGTGGCAGGTGGCAGAGAACAAAGGGGACTAAAAGTAGGTTATAGGTTTTGCAGGGGACAGAGGAACGAAAGCAGGTTGGCAGGTTACAAGTGGCAGAAGGCTAAAATCGGAGTAAGAATAAGATGACAGAAATAAAAGTAAATTGGCTGAATAAATTTTCTTTAGCCGGCTATCTATTTCCTTTAACTGGACTTCAGGCATTTTTTAGTGGATATGATCTTTTTTGTTAGAGCAGAAGTATTTAAAATTTTTTTTGGGAAGTCCTCATTTTTTGCAGACTTTAAAAAATAATACTCCTTCTCGTCATTCCAGCGGACGCTGGAATCCAGAAGAAGGTCAATTCTGATTTGGGTAGTAGCTTCAAAAGATCCTAAATTTAAATTAACAACGAAATAAAAGAAATACTTCTACGAAAGCAAGAATAAAGATCGACAGTCTCCTGGATTCCAGCGTCCGCTGGAATGACGGTTAAGGTGTATTGGCTGTTCTTCTAAAATTACTCATTCTGTTTTTTTGATGATATTAAAAACTAATGGCCAATAATGTCACTCATATAAAAATGGCCAAAGTCCAATTTAACCTGCTACCTGCTACCTGTTCCCTGATTTCCTGTCATTTATCACCTGTCACCTGATTCCTGATTCCGTGTCATTGTAGGAATATTTTTAATGCCGGCAGCTTGCAATGCATCAAGGACAGTAACAACTGTACCAAAAGGGGCTTCTTTATCAGCTTGCATTGTAATGGTGCATCCAGGATTTTTTTTCTGAAGTTCTTGAATAGCCTCTGCAAGATTTGCCGTAGTAACTGCTTGATTGTCAAGAGTAATGCTTTCTGCTGATTTGATCTGGAGGATAATTTTTTGCTTCGTGGAGGGTATAGCTTGGGAAGTTGTTTTTGACTCAGGCAAATTAATCTGTAGCTGGGAGAGCTTTTGCCTAAAGGTGGTCGTAACAATAAAAAAGATGAGCAGAATGGCTAAGATATCGATGAGTGAAACAATCGTAATAGAGGGAATACGGCGTTTTTTGGTATAAAATTTCATAGGGAAAAAAGAAAATTACAGGGGTAAAAGAGTAATAGCCACAAAAGAACACAAAGAAACACAAAGAATAAGAATACAAAAAATATTTTTTATAAAAATTCTTTAACGAATTTAAGAACTCAAGACAAAGAATGTTTGCTATCGTGAAAAATAAGGAGAGGAGGAATTGAGGTGCTGCTTCAACTTGGAGTGCCAATAGCTGCGAGATAGTTTGACCGAACTAACGAGTCAAGTTCACTACTAAATTTCTTTTTTTGTGTTTTTTTGTGTTCTTTTGTGGCTATTTTCTTCTTTCCTTTATTTAGTTTGTGTGTTGTTGGTAAGATAGAGTTTCGTGATAAGTTCTGCTGTTACAGCTTCCATATCGATAGCAATGACCTCGATGCGACGGCAAAAGTAATGATAGGCAATGAGGCTTGGTACAGCAACAGCAAGGCCAACAATAGTGGAGTTAAGTGCCTCGGAGATTCCTAAAGCGACCATTTGAGGATCTCCTTTGTCCCCAATATTAGCAAAAATACCGACTAGTCCTGAAAGTGTTCCAAGAAGTCCAAGGAGAGGCGCAATGCCTGTGGTGATTTCTAAGAGAACAAGGCCTGATTCAAGACGGGCGATTTCATGCCGCGCCACGACTTGAGTGGCATCGAGGGCTTCTATACGAGGCCATGTGGCATGCTTAAGTAAACTTTTTAGAATGCGGCTTAAAGGAGAACTATGGGCATGAAGTATTTTTTGAAGAGGTTCTAACGAGGTATCAGAATGAAAAGAATCAACAGCTTGTTCAACCGTAGGTGGAATAACATCAGCAATTCGTAATGCTAAGGCACGTTGAATAATGATTGTTAGTGAAACAATCGAAAGAATAAGGAGCATTCCCATGAAGAATCCTCCATGGAGAATAAAATCGAATGCTGAGAAGAGTTCTGAAGTCATGATGAGAGAAGCTGGTGTGTGCATTATAGGATTAGAGGATGAGTGAGCTCAAACTGAATTGAAGTAATAGGAAGAAGGAAAAAATAGCCACAAAAGAACACAAAGAAACACAAAAAACTTCTATATCATTGATAATCTTTTTATAAAAGGGAATTAAGATCTAATAATCAATCGAATCAAAAAAATAAAACATCATATTGAGAAATTGAGTCCCTGTTTCAATTTAGAGCACCAATAGGTGCGAAACAACTTAGTAGAACTAATCAATCAAGTTAACTGCCAAGCATCTTTTTTTTGTGTTCTTTTGTGTTCTTTTGTGGCTATTTTTCTTTCTTAATTCGAGTAAATAGTAAAGCTATATTCAATTTCAAGTTTTCCGTGTTGGAGTGTCGCTGCAACCTCAGGAGGAATAACCGGAAGCTTAGCTTCTATAATAGATTTAATACTACAGTCTGCAAAAGTTTGATTGGAGGTGTTAGAGACAACGCGAAGGCCTTCTACGTGTCCTTGTTGATTAACATAAAAGGCAATGGTGGCTGTGCCAATACTTAAAAGCCCCATCCGCTCATCGACGTAGTAATACCAACGAGAGCCAATAGCATCAGACAAGTTTTTTTTGTAGCGTCCGATGGGAGTTGCCTCTGTCGCTACGGATGCTCTTCCTTTGTTAGAAATAGCGCCATGGATAACAGAAGAGTGTGATTCAGGTTGATATCCTTTGGATTTTGCCTCTGAGGAAAGTTTTCCCATCACGGGACGATTTTGAGGTAAGGGCGTTGATGCCGTTTGTGGTGTTATTACTTCTGGAGTGGCAGATGCTATTGGGAGAGGTGAAGAGGAGGGGCTAGGAGTTATTGTTGCTGGTGTAGGAGAGGGAGAGGGCTCTCTATGGGGTTCTAGCTTTTGAGGGGATTCAATCAGGGCTTGAGAAGAGTGATCAGTCGCAGGTGAGTTAGCTGATGATCCTGTTGTTGTTTCTGGTTTTTCTCCCAAGGAGTGCTCTTGATTTTTGAATTCTAATACATCCTGTTCACGTCCTTGCTGAGTGGGAAGAGGAAGGCTTCCTGTGATGGGAAGTTCACTAGCTGCCTCATTATTTTCATGCGCTTCGAAAGAGGCATTCTGAGGAGCTTTTTCGAGAGGGTGCTCAGAGGCTGTATCTACAGTTGCTTTTTTTTGTGAAAGAGTTGGAGAAAGATCTAAAATGATTGTTGGAGGAGGCTCTTCATTTTTTATTTTCTGAGAGACTTTTTTAGAATAAAAATGTTTGAAGCCAAAAAAGAAGAGAAGGATGAAGAGAACATGAATAAAGAGAGAAAGAAAAGTGGGAAGAAGTATTCGACCAGTTGGTTGAATAGTTGATTCGCCATTAACCTTTTCGCTTGCGCTTAAAATTCTATCCAATGCAGTAATGTTTTTATCTTTCAAGGGTAGAAAAATAGCCACAAAAGAACACAAAAAACACAAAAAAAGAAACCTGGCGGTGAACTTTGATTTATTAGTGCTTCTAAATTGATTCGCTGCTGTTGAAATTAAGTTGATTTCTCGTAAATAATTACTTTTTCAATTCAATCACCATAACTTCCATAGGATGATTGGATGCATTAACATCAGCATGGAGCTCCCCTGGTTTGTCGGCATTGAGGAAGGAGGCTGCTCCTCGTTTTAAAAGAATCTTATGAGTTTTGCCATGATTATTAATCACGGTAAGATTAACATTCGTTAAAGCCACAACAACTCTTTTCCGATCATGACGGTGCATACGAAGAGGCTGATTAGGCTCAATCGTGGTTTTCCAAACGCTAACATCTGCATTTTCAAACTGTTTTTCTCGATGTGTTGTTATTGCATGGAGAGGTGAGATTAAAAACAATCCTAAAAAGAGAAGGAAAATAAAATGAATGGTATTACGAATTTTATTATTATTGTAAGAGAGATAGTGGTGTTGATTCATAGATAGTCGTTCAGTTCCTCTTGAGTGGCAACTGAAGTAAAGATAGCAGAAAATAAGTAATAGGTAAAGGGTAACGACTAACTAGAGTTTTTAGTATTCTTGGTTTGACCTTCGATCTGCTTGATCCCTACACTATTGCTCAATTGATTGCCCGTTCTTTTTACTAATGTTTAAAGAAAAGATAACGATACAACAAAACTCTTTTATTTTATTTCGGTCGCCGCGTAGCGGAGACTGAACCGGTGCACAACTATTTTTCCATGCGCTTTCTTTCTAAATTTTTTGCAACCTTTCTGGCGATTCTGCTAGCTATTCTTCTCTTAGGAACGCTTGTTATTAATGGAATTCTCTTGTTTTCTAGCCTTCATGAGAATGTTCAAAAGAGAATTGAAGAGTCTCTTAGTATGCCAGTTACGATGGGTAGAATTTATTTTATTCCGTGGACAGGGTTTCATCTTGGACAACTCATTATTACAGATGTTGCTCATGGACGATCTGTAGAAGCATTTTCGATTAGTTTTGTTCCGGAATATAGATCGCTTATGCAACGCGCCTCAACAGCGCCTCTTTCTATGATTAATAGACTGCTTTCAAAACTCGCTTATGCTGATGAAGTGCAAGGAGTCGACGGCGCGCAGAAGTTGAGTGTACAGAAGCTACTCGATGCTTCGAGCACCGGCGCGACGAAGCAATTCGCAGCAGAAGTAGAATACCAGGTGGTCGGGGGACCGCGGGATAGACTGCGAAGAGCAGAGCTCGAGCAGCCCGAAGGGCGAGCCGAGCGGGAGCGAGCGAGTCAATTTGGAAAGCAGTCTAATGAATGGAGTGGGGGGCTACGTATTGGGAAAATCATGCTAAACAAACAGTTTTTTCTCAAACATATTAAGGCTAGCGTTTCGAGTACTAAGGAGGGATTTTCTATTGATCCTTTGACCGCAAAAGTTGCTAAAGGCAAACTTCAGGGAGCACTCCTTATTCAAAGGGAAGAAGGCGGCTCTGCCTATCAACTGACAACGCAATTTACAGAAGTATCACTTAAGGAATTGATGGTTAATGGAGGAATCAATGCTCTTGCGGGAACTGTTCAGGGAAAATGTACTCTTTCTGGTATTTTGGGAAATTCTGAAAAAATTCAAGGTTTTGGTACTCTTGAGGTAATGAATATGCAGCTGAAGCCTGATAATTTTCTCGCTCAGTTAGGCCAACTTCTTCGGATTGAAGAACTGCAGATTCTTAAACTTCATGAAGCAACAGCTGACTATACTATAATACCACACCGTGCTATTGTAAAATCGCTCAAACTTAGTTCTGAAAATCTCAGGATTAGAGCCAATGGTTTTCTCTTTTTTGATGGGGCACTTGATCTCAATGCTAGGTTGTTAATTAATGCAAAGTTACAAGGTCGTCTTCAAGGGTTTCTTCCTGAAGGATTACTTCCCTCTGCTGAGATTGGCTATGCTGAGATTCCCTTCAAAATAAGGGGTACAGTAGACCATCCTCAAAGCGATCTTCTCAGCAAGATATCTCTTCCCGTGATCAATAATAAAAATGTCAAGGGACTTATTCAAGGACTCTTAAACTTTTAATCATGCGTATTATTGCTGGATCAGCGAAAGGATTATTTCTTAAAACGGCGGCTGCAGTCACGCGACCTACAATGGATCGTGTGCGTGCTGCTATTTTTTCAACTCTCGGTGATAGTGTTCCTGGAGCGCATGTTTTAGACCTTTTTGCTGGTACCGGGGCAATGGGAATTGAGGCATTAAGTAGGGGGGCAGCAAGTGCTCTTTTTATTGACAACAATGCAAAGGCGGCAGCTTTGATTAAGCAAAATCTTGTCTTCACAAAACTCCATGGGGATGTAAGTACAAGAGATGCTTTTAGTGTTCTGAATCAAATGCCAGAAGAACGGTTGTTTGATCTGGTTTTCGCTGATCCTCCTTATGCTCATAACAAGGAAGATATCAATTTAGCCGCCTCTCTTTTAACTTCTGCTTCTCTCTTGAAAGTTATGGCTCCCGAAGCACTTCTTATTCTTGAGTGTGAGAAGAAACAAGAATTGCCAGAAGTTGATTCCTTGGAAATTCTAACCGATCGTATTTATGGAGCTTCACGAGTTCTTATTATGCGGGCTGCAATGTAATAACCACAAAAGAAAACTGAAGAAGAAATTAACCACAAAAGAACACAAAAGAACACGAAAGAAGAGTGAACTCAAACAGAACTAAAGTGTTTTTATACCAACGTCACCGTAACAGGCAGAAGGAATAGCCACAAAAGAACACAAAAAAACACAAAAAAGAAACTTAGAGATGAACTTGATTGACTAGTTAGCCAAGCTGTTTGGTATTATTGATGCTCTATGTTGAAGCAGGAATCTCAACACCTACCCTCTTCTTTTTTTTCACGATAGTGAACATTCTTTATCTTGAGTTCTCAAATTCGTTAAAGAATTTTTATAAAAAGTCTTTTTTTTGTTCTGTTTCTTTGTGTTTCTTTGTGGTTAATTTTTTCTTTTTTTCGTCCTTCATGATAATCCTTCAATTTTTTTATAATCTTCTCTTTCCCATAGTCTTTCTTTTTCTTTTTCCCTTTTATCTTCCTCGTATGTTTAGGAGAGGGGGATATCGAGACCAGTTTGTACAGCGTCTAGGAATTTTTGATTCTAAAACAGCAATGCGTATTGGGAAGGGGCGTCTTTGGGTTCATGCCGTTAGTGTTGGAGAGACTTTTATGGCGCTTAAATTTATTCGTCAGTTTCGTCAGCACCATCCCGAAGCACGATTCCTTTTGTCGATTACCACTACTACGGCTTTAGAAATTGCTAAAAAACAGGCTTCCGATTGGTTAGAGCCTGTGGCAAATCCTGTCGATTTTTTTCTCATTACTAATTCTATTATCCGAAAATTTCAACCTTCGGCACTTATTATGGTAGAAGGAGACGTCTGGATACAGCGATTATTACGGTGTAAAAAATTAGCAATTCCAATAGCAATTATTACAACGCGTCTTTCGCCTCGTTCGGAGATGCGGTTTAGGAAATTTCGTTGGATTATTGCTCCTCTTCTTAATGCAATTGATCTCATAGGAGTTCCTACGCTCAAAGATCAGAAACGATGGATATCATTAGGTGTAGACCCTTCGCACTTAAAAATTACAGGAAATATTAAGTTTGACCAAGAGGTTGTGCGTTCAGCAAACCCTCCTGTTAATGCTAGTGAAATTTTCTCTTCTCTAGGTTGGCAAGCAGATGATCCCGTCTTGTTTGCTGGTAGTACT
>DATEBV010000067.1:0-12631 GCA_035287205.1 Chthoniobacterales bacterium
ACGCTCCAGGCGCTCCCGGCATCGTAAGCGACTGCTTTGTGATCGAGTAGATGGTACTTCCAAGTAACAAGAGAGGCGTAGCGCTTACAGGCCCCTGAGAATGGATTAAGAGACCTTCCTTATTGTGGCTTTGAGTATACACAATTGGTGTAAGGTATTTGCTGATGGTTTCTGATTTAGGCAACTTGGAAAGATCTACAAAAGTGCTCATCCCTGGCGCCATAGAAGCACTCATGATCAATCCTGGTCGAGCTTTTCCATAGAGGCGTTCGAAGAGTTCACGTGTTGAAAAATAAGCAAAAACTTCGTTAGCTTCACGGTAAAGTGGAAGAACCTTTGCAAAATCAGGGGAGTCTTTCAGCGTCTTGCCTGCGTCGGAAGTTTTATTGTTAGCAGTAGTTGCCTGTTCAACCACTTTAGAATCAGTACCAACTAAAAAAGCGCTAGGAGTCATAGCAAGGGTTGGTTGCAGCATCGGACCCATCTGTTGCAAAGGAAGCAAACGAACCCCTTGCTCTTGAGATGGCTTAATGGTTGCATTAAGATGAAGAGCCGCTTGATCAAGCCAGGTATTAGCTTTCGCTGCATCCATCAGAGGAACCGAAAGAAGCGCCGTAGGGAAAGGTTGTTCTGTTGGCCAATCAAAAATGGCGGAACCCTCAGGCTTAAGATTTCCCGTAAGAGAAGCAAGGTCCATGCCAGAAGAACCTAAAAACTGTAACGCTGATGCTGGAAGGGTTTTATTCTCCTCTAAATGACCAACCATTTTTTGCCAATCGTTGATCCATTCGATATATCCAACGCTTGCAAGGTGACTAAAGCCGAGTCCTTCATGTGAAAGAGAATTTGTTGAAGGAAAATTGCCTTGAAGGAAAAGCGTCTCCTGCATCTCTTCATTCACAAAACGAAGTGCAAAGCCAAGTGACTCTGCTGTTGTAAAACTGTTCCCCATGATAGGATGAGCCCCCATCACCATGGTCATCATATCTCCAGGAATCGTATAAAAGAGAGCATCAGAATCCTTAGGCAATTGGGTCCTGTTTTTTTGATAACGCTCATTTGCTGCGAGAGATTCTTTCTCCGCACGACGAGCTGCCAAGAAATCAAGACTCTTCTTGATAGGCTCTACCTGACTCCCGATAAAACACCAGTTGCCATGGATCACGGAATACAGCACAAGAGCACCATGAGAAGAACGTGTTATAATATCTCCCTGATTCTCTTTAATATCGAGCGTGATCTTATCACCGGTACCAGCATGAGTATCAAGAAACTGATGAAGTCGAAGAAGAACAGCTTCGGCTTGATCCTTACCTCCAAAAAATTGACATCCTACAACCCATCCCAGATCTTGATCCTTCACTTCTGGACGTGGTACCAAAGCAGCAAAAGTACGACCTACTTTCAACTTGACGATAAGAGCTTCAACAGAATCTGAAGGAGAAGCCTCTGTTGAAGAAGCGCTCCACTTGTGAAAGAATTCAAGAGGGCGCTCGAGAAAAGCTTTAATCTCCGCTTCTGTCCCCATCTTTCCTAAAGCGGAGGCATCCCATCGATGGATAGTAGAGGCAAGATCAGGAAATTCAACGATCGCTAACGTATCACTTGGGACTAATCGTGAAGCATTATTTGGTCCTAGATGACGCAACGTCAAGAAAACCCAAAGACCAACAGCAAGAAAAATAAGAGCAATAATAAGAGCAGTTTTTTTCATAAGATAATATGTAAGCGTTCAGATTTCCTCCTTCGGAGAAATCAGTATAACCAATTAATTTTCGACAAAATGGAGTTTTTGAGTATTTATATTTTTCATTTTTCAGCTCTGAATCATCTCCAATAAAGGATCCGATGATTCAGGACAAGCTCTAGGTAATTCAAGGCTCTATTTTATATACAGCACAAGACTATTGCAAGCAAGCAAAGATCCTCATAAAAAAGAAAATCCAACTGAACTGAATTCTTCGTCATAAACATCACGAGTAAAAGCATCTCCCTTTTCTACCCCCTCTTGTGCATAGACCTCAGCACATCGAAGATAATATTTAGCATCTTTTTCACAAGTTTCCAATGCTTCTACAGCACCCGATTTTCTATATTCAAGTGCGCTCTCAAGAAATAGTGATGCTCTGAGAACTCCTTCTGCTGCTTTTGAAAAATTCTCTGCCTGCGATTCATCCCCATTAGCAAAGGCTTGAGCGGCTTGAAAGTAATATTGAACTCCTAATTTAAGAGCTTCCAATGCTTCTACGGCACCCGATTTTCTATATTTAGGTGCATTCTCAAGAAATACTGATACTCTGAAAACTGTTCCTGCTGCTTTTAAAAAATTCTGTGCTCTTATGGAATCTCCCTCGACGTTTGCATGTACTGCACTCCCCCTATACCAGCTCTCGAGAGAAGCACACTCCGAACTACGCCCTTGCAAACGTAATAGAGAGGCCGCTGGAGCATCGCCCTCCTTCATCTTCTGTCCACATTGAAGGTAACATTCAATAGATTGTTGGGCCTTTTCTGCCGCCTCTTTAAACTCTGCTGCTGCTTCTCTTACTGCAGCTGCAGAAGTAAGATAATGGTTTTTTTGCTGTGAAAGTCTAACAATGGTATCAGCAAGTTCTTCTAGCTTTTTAATATTGTTATTAATGGTATCAAGCTTGCTCAAAAAATAAGCTTGATAGGCTTTGTTGTTAGAACCTGTCTGAAAAGTCGCTGAGACTGATGAAGAGCAAGGAATCGACGGTTCTTGAACATTCGAATGGTAGGAGCTATCCGATGTTTCAAGAGACTTTAAGGACAGATTCTCTGTATCCTCGTTATATTTTGCAAGCGCAAGCGGCAAATAACGTGAATAGGCAGTAGCATCCTCTAGGATTTTCATCGCTTGGCTCAAAGCGGCTAACTGATACAACTCCTGAGGCATTTTTGAAACCAATATTTCTGCTTGTTGATAGCAATCCTCTTTTTCTTGTCCTGAAGATACATCCCAGTTACACACAGCTTTCCTCCAAGTGACTATCTGTGGAGCTAATTCAGGATCTTGTGAATATTGTTTTAGGAGCTCTTGAACTGCTTGTTCATGATCGGCTTTGTAGGCATCTTGTTTTGCTTTAGGTGATCTAAGAAATATCTCAATAAGTTCCCAAGGGAG
Source organism: Chthoniobacterales bacterium (assembly GCA_035287205.1). Classification (GTDB taxonomy): domain Bacteria; phylum Verrucomicrobiota; class Verrucomicrobiia; order Chthoniobacterales; family UBA6821; genus CAIWMF01. The sequence continues at coordinate 3,146 of DATEBV010000067.1, forward strand.
TTCCATAATACGATTTCCTAGATCTATAGGATCTGTTGTGGAATGAGTATTCATAGGAGAAGTTTCCCGGAATGCTCCTTCTTCTATAGTACGAGGTGCTGCCTGTATTGTATCAAGAGGAGGAGAAGGGATGAGGTTCTCTTCCACCACACCATCCTCAAAAAAAGAGGAGGTTTTTTCGGCGAGAGATTTTAACATCTCTTCTCCCCCTGGAGTTGATGCCGCCAGTCTCCATCGCTGCAGGAAAAAAAGGAAGAGAAAACAGAGTAAAAAACGAGCGGGAGGAATCATAATAATTGCTCGTCTCCTTCTAAAGAAGAAGGCGAACAGAAATCATAAGTATAAAGTTGCCAAGCATCCTCCCTCGTGCGGAGGAGAACTCTGAATGAAACTAATTATTAGGTTAACCCGAATATTTCATACTGATCGTGACGAGAAAGTTGCGAAGGCTAATGAGGCAAAGCAGGTGAGGATTTTGGCGCAGGGCTGTAGGAAGGACATGATTTTAAGCGAAGGCCAAAACCGGAACCTAACGCTGCATTCATCGGCCTTCCCGACTTTCGCAGTAGGTTAGTATGAAATATTCGGGTTAACCCAGTCGATAAAATTTGTCTAAACGTATTAGGATCCTTTACTGAAGTGTCTTCGAGAGCAAAAAACTAGGAGCAAATAAAATTTCCGCTTCACTTTTAACCTTGTCACGAAGTGACCAAAAATCAACTTAAACTTAAACTAATAACTTAAACTAACTATTCAGCCAACAGGCCGAATAGTTACCCTCTATCTCTCATTCCTACGAATCATCAAAAGATAAATTAAATTTCCTACAGCAGCCACAAAAGCCGCAATGTAGGTCAAGGCGGCCGCATCAAGGACAGCATTAACTCCAGTCACTTCGGCGGGCAATTCAATAATTCTCATTTTCTTTAAGATAACCTTGGCGCGCGCCGAGGCATCGAACTCTACAGGCAGTGTCACTAATTGAAAAACCATTAAGAGGGCATAGCAGGCAATACCTACCGTAATCAAGTTCATCATGTGAAAAAGAAAACCTCCAATGATCACGAAAGGTAGGATCTTTGAGGCAAATTGCGTGGCCGGTACAATCGTCATTCGAATATTGAGTGGGAGGTAGGCTTTGCTGTGTTGCAATGCATGCCCGCATTCGTGAGCGGCAACGCCAACAGCAGAAATCGAATTACCATAAAAAACATCCGAAGAAAGGTTAAGTCGTTTCTTCGAAGGATCGTAATGATCTCCCAGCATACCATCGATAGGCACCACCTCGACATCGGTTATACTTGAGGCTTGAAGAATCTTCTCAGCCGCTTCAGCTCCTGTAAGGCCAGAGGAAACGGTGATCTTTTTATAACGATTAAACGTTGTGGTAACTCGGTATTGTGCCCAAAGACCAAAGATAAGAGGAATACCGATGAGAAGGAAATAGGTGGAGAAATTCATGCTGCCTGAAAAGTAAAGAGTGAAGGGTCAATACTGCTTTGCAGTAAGTTTAAGTTTAAGTTAATTTTTGGTCACTTTGTGACAAAGTCAGATTTACCATCACTCCCTCTTCTATAAAGGATCTGATGATTTAGGCCAGGCTCTAGTTACAAATCTGATATTATCAAATCAAAAAAATCCGACTTGCTAATAAGTAATATACCGTATTTTTTACAAAAAATCATCTTAGAAAAATCTTAATTCTGTTTTTTCCTATCTCCGCTTTCATTCTAGGTTAAAAGCTCAAGATAAAGAATGTTCGCTATTGTAAAAAATAAGGAAGATAGGAATTGAAATTCTGCTTTAACAGAGAGCACCAATAGCGGCGAAACAGCTTAGACTAACGAATCAATCAAGTTCATCGCCAAATTTCTTTTTTGTGTTTCTTTGTGTTCTTTTGTGGCTATTCCTTCTTTCAGTCTTTCAGTTTAGTTTGAATTCACCGCAGCTTCAGTAGATTTTGAAGATAGGTTCTAGATTTCTAATTGTTTTGGAAACTTACTCAACATCCTATAACCACTTACTGTAATCACCACCACATCTTCGAGTCGTACTCCTCCAAGGCCTGGAATGTAGATACCTGGTTCAATTGTAAAAACATTCCCTGGTTTTAAGATCGCTTTGCCAAAGCGAGGCTCTTCGTGGATATCAAGTCCTAGTCCATGCCCTGTGCCATGAAAGAAGCCGCTCCAACGCCCTTCTTTCTGCTCCGTAGGATATCCTTCTGTTGTAAAAAAATCTTGTACGGCTTGATGAATGGTTGCACCTGAGGCACCAGGCTTGAGTGCACGCAGTGCTAATTTTTGTCCTTTAAGACAAGTATTCCAGAGATGCTGCTGTGCTTCAGAAGCCTTTCCTCGAACTACGGTACGGGTCATATCACCATAGAATCCACTGCGAGCCTCGCGCGGAAAAAGATCGATAATGATGAGTTGGTGACCTTTCAAAACTCCGTGACCTCGTTCGTGGGGATCACAGGTTTCCATACCACAGGCAATAATAGAATCTCCGGCAGGAATGCCTCCTGCTTGAAGAATAGCTCCCTCGACTTCTCTGCGTAAACGCTCGGAGGTCAACGGAGCTCCATCCCATTTCAACTGATGATTTTTCTCAATCGTGGTTTTGCCGAGGATCTCCAAAGCGCGTGTCATCCCTGCTTCTGTTGTGCGTAGAGCCTGTTGAAGATGACGAACCTCCTCAGGACGCTTGATCTCTCGCTCAGGAAAAAAATTTCCTTCCGAAGCCTTAAGAGTTAGTCCGTTCTTTTCTAAAGCACGAGCGATTCCTAATGGAAAATAAGAGGGAACGAAAACCTTGGAAGAACCTTGTTTCTTCACAAAAGCAGCAACTGTTTCAGCATAATTTGGTTTCCTCTGAAGTTTTTTCTCAAGCGATTTTTCAAGCTCGCTGAAGGAAACAACGGCATCAACCTTGGCCTCTCGTCGCCCACGATCCACTTCTAGATCACTGAGCAGAATACTTTTTTTCCCACGATGCTCCACAAACACAAAATCATCCGGCGCACGAAATCCCGTAGCATAGAACATATCAGCCCCACGTTCACTTTCAGAAATTATGAGGCGGGTGGGAGTGTTGCGAAAGGTGGAAGGTTGGAGGTCGGAAGTCATAAGAAGAAAATGGAAGAGTGAAGAATGAAGATAAAAAATAGCCACAAAAGAACACAAAGAAACGCAAAAAAGAAACTTAGCGATGAACTTGATTGATTAGTTCCGCTAAGCTGTTTCGCTGCGATTAGTGCTCTATGTTGAAACAGGATCTTAACCCGAATATTTTATATCTTGAACTCTTAAACTCGTTAAAGAATTTTTATAAAAATTCTTTTTTTGTGTTCTGCTTTTTGTGTTTCTTTGTGTTCTTTTGTGGCTATTTTCTTCCCTCTTTCTGTTGTTTTAATTCAGCTTGAACTCACTCTTTTCTAGTCACTCTTTTCTAGCCATTCTTTTGTGGCTATTCTTAAAAAAGTTCTTGCCAAATATCTTTTTCCCGCTACATTCCTTTCCCCTATGGCAAAGACTTCATGGCTAGAACGCGATAAACGTAAAAGAGCAACCGTTGCAAAATGGGCCGATTTGCGCGCTGAACTCAAAGCAAAAAAAGATTACATTGGCTTAAGCCAATTACCTCGTGATGCAAGTCCTATCCGTCTTGCTAATCGCTGTAAGATCACAGGACGCCGTCGCGCTTTCCTACGACGCTTTCAACTCTCTCGTATTACCTTCCGTGAAATGGCTACTAATGGTCTTATTCCTGGGGTTACAAAATCGAGTTGGTAAAATTCGAAGATAGAAGCTGGTAGATAGAAGATAGGAGCGAGGCCTTTGGCCAATCGTTTAATGCATTCATGCATTGAAAACTCGACGAAACAAGAGTAAAAAGACGACGTTAGAAAGATAGGAGATACTCTGTTATGATAATCTCCGATTGGCCTGCAATCTGTAGGCCCTCGACTTCCATCTTCCATCCTCTATCTTCCATCTTCTCACCATGCTTCCTGCTTCTTGCTTCCCCTCTGCTTTAGCTGTTGCTACTTTCGATTCCGCAGGTGTGATCGTTCTTAAGTTGGCTCTCATTTTCTTCCTTGTCCTCCTTAATGGGCTTTTTGTTGCCTTTGAGTTTGCCATTGTTAAGATTCGTCCAAGTCAAATTGAAGCGCTCTTAGAGCAAAAACAAGGAAAGGCTTCCTTAGTCTGGCATATTTCCCAGCACCTGGATTCTTACCTATCAGCAACACAGCTTGGTATCACCCTTTCAAGCCTCGGCCTTGGTTGGATCGGAGAACCTTTTCTCGATGGGATGTTGAAGCCTCTCTTTTATCTCGTTGGGCTCACTTCGGAGCCAGTCATCACGTCGATTTCTTTTGTACTAGCATTTACGTTTATTACATTTTTTCACATTGTTCTTGGAGAACAATCACCCAAGACCCTAGCCATTCGCAACCCTGTTCAAGTGACTCTCTGGTTGAGTCCTTTACTCGCCTTATTTTACACTCTCTTTCGCCCCGCAATTGCTCTCCTTAATAGCACCTCGAATGCGTTACTCCGTTACGTATTTCGTCTGGAACCTGCTAATGAATCAGAATTATTTCATAGCGAAGAAGAACTGAGACTCATTCTTGGAGAGAGTACTAAAGCAGAAGAAGTGACTCCTCTTGGCCAACAATTAGCCCTCAATGCTCTTGATCTGAGGCATCGCGTCGTCCGTGACATCATGACACCTAGAAGTGATGTTGTTTATCTTGATCCTAAAGCATCCTTTGAAACAGAACTGGCCAAAGCGATTACCTCGCGCCATACACGCTTTCCTGTTTGTAGCGGCGAACTCGATGATGCGTCAGGCTTAGTCCATATTAAAGATCTTCTGGAACTCGTCCATACTCATTGCTTCGAACTCATCACCATTCAACGCCCTCTTCTTCACGTGTCTGAGATGATGCCTCTGGAAAAACTTCTCAATTTTTTCTTAAGCAAGCATGGCCACCTTGCTATTGCTATTGATGAATATGGTGGCGCTGTAGGTATCGTTACTCTCGATAATGTCCTGGAAGAACTTGTTGGCTCTATTTGTGATGAATTTGATACAGCGGATGAAGAATTCCATCGTATTAACGATCAAGAATTTGATGTTGCCGGATCGTTAGCTCTCCATGATTTAGCAGAAATGATAGGATTAAAATTTGATGATACAGAGGTCAGTACCGTGGGTGGTTATGTAACACAGCTTCTAGGCCACTTACCACAACGCGGAGATCAAGTGCCTATTGATCATTATCTTGCAACAGTCACCGAAAGCGATGGCCGTCGTGTTTTAAAAGTAAAATTTAATCTAAATTTGCACTCTCTTAATAATTAGCCTATACTGACCGTCTCTATTCATCACGAATAAAAATGAGTGATTTTTACTTACTCTTGTTGCCCTTAGCTTCGTTGTTAGGACTTACGTTATGTTCGCATAGCATCTCACTCTTCCGCCTTGCTAGAGACAACAATTTCAACGCAAAAAAACCAATTTTCATTCCTGATGAGTATATCTTAAAACGTAAGGTAAATATTCGACTAACCCAGCCAATAAAATCTTAGTCCGAAGCAATAGCCAATTATGCAATGCATTCACATTACTGCTTCGCAGTCCGGTCATTTAATTCAGAATCTTTCTCCAAAGGAGAGGGATCTGAATACCTATCTTTTGCCAATGCATCCTATTAAAATTCTTTCCCTTCTTGGGATCGTAATAGCATTCATTGTTTCTCCCATCTTAGCGCAGGACAATTCAACCTCTTCTCCTACAAGTGAGGGGACACCATCAGCGCACTTTCTTTCCTCCCCTAATCTTGCTCCTGCTATATCCACCAATACTATTACTGAAGAAGCTACGCCTTCTACACCAAGCAACAGTACGGATCTTCTCGCACCAACACCCTCTCTCAGTCCTACAACTACCGCTGTTACTAATACTACAGCAATCGCAACAAATGTTGTAACCCCTTCCCCAACTCCTACTCCTTCTTCTAATAACACGCCCCCACCACAACCAGCACCAACTCCCTTTCTGGGCGTTAACTCTCCTCTCTTCGCGCTATTACCTGAAGCAACTCCTCCTGCCCAAGGTTCTACAAATAATACTGTTGTTGAGATGCTCATCAATGCAAAGACTAATGCAGAAGCCTTCTCTTCTTACTCGTCTCCATTACCTCAGCAATTCGCTGCTCTTTTGTCAGAAGCTGCTACTCCAGAGCATTCACTTTCCTCAAATCCTGCTAATGGATCTACCAACAATACGGTAGAAACTAATACAGATACATCTAATGCAAAAAATATTGCACAAACTGCCATTGAAAAGGCACTAGCAGCATTAAAAACAAAAGGATTAGATATTCCTATTACAGCAGAATCTCTCGCCAAGGCAGGTGATAAAATACAAACAAGTGTCATCGCACCAGGAGCACCACGATACACTCTTGATGACTGTGTAAAAATAGCTCTTCAAAAAAATCCTACCATCCTCACGGCTATTAATACCGTTCGTCAGCAAAGTGGTAATTTTATTACTGTTCGCGCAGCAATGATCCCACAATTCGGCGTAACCAATGCTGCCTACCAATGGCAACAACCTGAACTTAGTAATACGTCTCGTTCTCCCTTAAGCCAAATTCCTATTAACCAATCATGGGGACTTACCTTAGGAGGATCTCAGCTCCTCTATAATGGAGGAACAGCTATGGCCAATATTAAAGCGGCGAAGTTGTCTGAACAGATGGCCTACTATCAATTACGGACAACAATTGACTCAGTGATTGCTCAAGTCATTGCTGCCTATTATCAAGTAATCCTCAACCGCGCTCTTGTTGTCGCCAATGAAATCGCCGTTGCTGTTTTGAGCAGCCAAGTCCAAGATCAAGAAAGTCGATTTCAAGCAGGTACGGTACCTTTCTTTAATGTACTCCAAGTTAAAGTCCAGCTGGCTAACGCTCGACCTCTTCTCATCACAGCACGTAACAATCTACGCCTTGCACTCTTTCAACTTGTTCAACTTATTGGAATAAATTATCCGAACATGCAATCCGTTCAGGTCCCTTTCGATATTGTAGGAGAATTGTCCTATCATCCACGTAAGATTAATAGCGATGAGTCGATTTATACAGCCCTTCAACGTAGTCCTACATTAAAAGCGCAGCGTCAAAATATTCTCATCGTAGCCCAAAATGTTAGAGCTGCCTTGGGCGGATACTTACCAACATTAACAGCTACAGCTGGTTATCAGCTTGTTTCCGCTGATACTACCTCTGTTAATGATGAAGGTATTACTACTTTTGATCATGATCTTAGTCAATTTGTCAGTGGATGGTTTTTTGGTGTTCAGGGAAGCTGGGCTATCTTTGATGGTTTAGCAACTTATGGTAATGTAAAACAGCAGAAGGCAAACCTCATGATTGCCAAGGCAACATATGACAATGGTGTTAGGCAAGTTATCTTAAGCGTCCAACAGGCTATTTCCAACATGCAGCAGGCTGAAGAAACCGTAAATAGTCTGAAAATTAATTCAAGCCAAGCTGCCGAATCACTACGCCTTGCTCAAGAACGGCTTCATGCAGGCGATGGCGTCCAGCTTGATGTCTTGAATTCCCAAGTACAGCTCCTTCTCACACAAGAAGTGGTTCTTCAATCAGAATACAACTACATTGTAGCGGCATCTCAATATGACCAAGCTCTCTCTCTGAACACCCAGTACGAAGAATTCTTTGACGATCCAATGAATCATCGTGAGCGAAGACGGTATAAAACTCTTAATTCTAATAGCAAGCCTCAACCGCTTTTACCAAGGGCCTTACGCTCCACCGATCTTCTTCCTTGTGCTTTTAAAAATAAAAAATCTGCTCAAGAAGCTCACAATAAATCAAAGAAAGAAATACGAGCGATTCAAGGACCTATTCTACCTGCTAAAACGACTACTCCTCAATGTCAGTAGGGGATCAGTTCGTAGTTCATTGTTCGTAGTAATTTTAGCTCGTTAAATTAATTTGCAATGTGTGCCTAACTACCAACGTCATCATAACAAGCAGAAGGAATAGCCACAAAAGAGCACAAAGAAACACAAAAAAAGAATTTAAAACTTAAGGCAAAGGTAAGTGTTCGGTTAATCCAGTCCGTAAATTTTTTCTAAACATGTTGAAATCCTTTGCTACAGCGACTGAGGAGGCATAGGAAAATTGGGGTCAGGGTTCGTAATCTTGACCAAAACATGATGCCATCGCATTAACTGCAGAGAAGTTTGCACTTTCGGATAGCCCTAAAATAAAGGATTCCATTGGTTAAGATTCGAGACCCTGACCCCATTTTCCTAACTGGGTTAACCAAAAATTTACAGGCAAAGAATATTCGCTATCGTGAAAAATAAGGAGGGTAGGAATTGAGATCCTGCTTAGAGTATCAGTAGCTGCGAAACAGCTTAGCCTAACTAATTCATCAGGTTCATCGCCAAGTTTCTTTTTTTTGTGTTTCTTTGTGTTCTTTTATGGCTATTCCTTCCTTCAGTCTTTCAGTTCGGTTTGAGTTCACCGTATTTCTATGATTTTCACCATACCAATTGCAGACCGTGACAAAATGGCTGCGTTTTTCATAGGGCGAATTCCTGATTTAAAATTGCCACCGGATCGCAAAGAGGCATTAGCTACTGTTGCTCCACTACACGAAAAAATACTAAAGAAACTTTACGAACCATTTTCCTTTTCAACACAAATCCCTTTTGTAACAGCAGAGCAAATTCATGGCTCCGAAGTTGCTCTTGTTAAGCCTCCTTTTTCAGAAAGGATGAAGATTACTGGTGTCGATGGACTCATCACAACGCACCAAGATGTTATCTTAGGTATTATGGTCGCCGATTGTGCTCCTGTCTGGATTGTTGAAAAGACGGGGAAAATAGGAGCTCTCCTCCACTCAGGAAAACGAGGAACAGAAGCGGGGATTGTTCAAAAAACAATCGTTCGCATCACTCAGGAGTTTCAGATACCTCCTGAAGATCTCATCGTAACAATAGGCCCTTGCATTAGACCACCCTGTTATGAAATTGACTTCGCTCAAACCATTCGAGAACAAGCCTCTGCTTTAGGAGTTACTATGATTCATGATGAAAAGATCTGCACTGCATGCCATCCTGACCGTTACTACTCCTACCGCCGGGAAAAAGGACAAACAGGAAATATGCTTGCGACTTTAATGATCCTGCCAACGTCACCGTAACAAGCAGAAAAATAGCCACAAAAGAACACAAAGAAACACAAAAAAAGAAACGTAGCAGTGAACTTGATTGATTAGTTAGGCCAAGCTGTTTCGCAGCTACTGGTACTCTAAGCAGGATCTCAATTCCTACCCTCCTTATTTTTCACGATAGCGAATATTCTTTGCCTGTAAATTTTTGGTTAACCCAGTTAGGAAAATGGGGTCAGGGTCTCGAATCTTAACCAATGGAATC
>DATEBV010000068.1:0-3243 GCA_035287205.1 Chthoniobacterales bacterium
TTACGTCTTATCTGCGAAGAAGATTTTAATAGTTTTACTAAAGAGCGATTCCCTTCGCCCATTACAGATGAACTCGTGGATATAGCTCCTCAAAATATTTTAAACTTCTATTTAGAGAAGGCTGGTCCAGAAAGCACAACGGTAAAAATATTATCTAATTTTCCTCAATTACAAACAGTCTTGAATCTTTATTTTCAAATTTCGGCAGGAGGGAGCTTAGATGCACACGAACTTAGTGAACAAGCATTCCAAGAATTAAAAAATTTTTTAGATTCCAACTCGTTAGAGTTTCTCAATCCCTTGGATTAAAATCCGAAGCATGGTAAGAACTCCGTACCAGAGGACCACTAGCGACAAAAGTAAATCCTTTACGTCGGGCAACCTCTCCATAAAAATCGAAAACTGCTGGCGTGATATATTCAATCACTGGAAGATGAGCTGGTGTTGGACGTAGATATTGTCCAAGTGTCAACACAGCAACATTAGCTTCTCTGAGATCATCCATAGCTTGAAATATCTCACTTTCTGTCTCACCAAGGCCAAGCATAAGCCCACTCTTAGTTTCCATTTTGAACCCGGCAATCTCAGCCAGTTCCCTTGCACGCTTGAGAAAATTGAGTGAGAGGCGATACTTTGCACGAGAACGAACTAAAGGAGTTAACCGTTCTACAGTCTCTAAATTGTGATTGAAGATATCAGGACGTGCATCAATGACTATCTGCAGAGCAAATTCTTTCCCATTAAAATCAGGCGTTAAGATTTCAATAACTATTGAAGGATCAAGAGTCCGAATTGCCTCGATGGTCTTCGCAAAATGTTCTGCTCCCCCATCCTTTATATCATCACGTGCTACTGCTGTAATAACGACATGTTTAAGCTTCATCCGACGAATGGCCTCTGCCACACGCTCTGGCTCATCCTGCTCGAGAGGAAGTGGCTTTGCCGTATCAACAGCACAAAAACCACAAGCGCGCGTACAACGTTCCCCTGCAATCATGAACGTTGCGGTTCCGCCACTCCAACATTCCCACCGATTAGGACATTGAGCACTTTCACAAACAGTGTGAAGGCGCAAATCAGAAATAAGAGCCTTCGTTGAAAAAAAGACAGGATTGGAGGGAAGACGGACCTTGATCCAGTCTGGTTTTTTAGTTTGATGAAGGGAGGGATCGATTTTCGAAAGCATAAAAAGGAACTAGAGAATAACTACAAAAAAACTGAAAAAGAAATTAACCACAAAAGAGCACAAAAGAACACAAAAGAAAATAATCTAATGAAGATTTTTGATCAGAATTATTTTAATCTGTTACCTGTTACCTGTCACCTGTCACCTGATTATTCGTCCTATTGGTCGAATAATCCCCACGGTTCATTAAAGCACGCTGTAATGTCAGTGGATCGGCCTGCTCCACCCCACCGCCTGCAGGAAGACCTTGAGCAATACGAGTAATTTTTACGCCTGTAGGTTCTAGTAATTCGGCTAGATAGTGAGCAGTGGCCTCTCCTTCGACATCAGAACCTAATGCTAAAATCACTTCTGGAGGCTGTTCTTGAACGACTCGTTCCATTAATTCAGCAATACGTAGTTGTTCAGGTCCCACTCCATCAAGAGGTGAAAGTTTTCCACCGAGCGCATGATAACGTCCATGAAAGGCGCCTGATCGTTCTAATGGTAAAATATCCGTCATCATTTCAACAACACATAGCTCTTTACTAGCACGATTTGTATCACTGCAAAGAGAACAATAGGGTCCACTGGAAAAAAAACCACAAAGACGACAACTCATTAATTGTGTAGAGGCATTTTTAAGTGCTTCAGATAAATACTCAGGATGAGCATGAGGAGAAGAAAACATCCAAAGAGCAATACGCTCGGCTCCACGAGGACCAATACCAGGAAGACGACGTAATTGCTTCGTCAGTTCACGAAAAGAATCAGGATAATCGAGATAAGGCATGAAAGAAATTAACCACAAAAGAACACAAAAGAACACAAAAGAAGAAGTAAAGAGGAGCCTGGCTAATTCGGGGCTCTCATTTTTTCTCCAGTTTTCTATTTTTTAAGTGAGTGAGCTCAAACTAAAATGAAAGACTGAACGAATTTACCACAGAGATCACAGAGAATTCACAAAGAACACGAAAAAAGAAAATATCTTAAATTTTTTCATAAAAAAATTTTTCTATGTGCTCTTTGTGATGCCGCTTTAGCGGCTTTGTGATCTTTGTGGTGAATTTCTTCCTGCTGGGACTACGTTGGTAGTTACGGGATAGTTACAATAACTCGGCGAGAACAGCCTGTTCCGGCGTTAATTCCTTAGCGCCACGACGAGCTCGGTCGACACGTTCTAAATAAAGATCCAACACCTTATCAGGAAGTCCTGAAATACGAGCGGAGGCAAAAGCGGCAACAGCCTTTTCCCACTCCTGTTCACGAAAGAAAATAACTCCTTGCCAAAAAAGATCCCGACTCCGTTCACGTTCTGAAGAGAGAGTGTCTTTAGGCGCTAAAATCTCGTAAAGTTCCACACGTCGGCGAAAGCCTTTGCGCTGCAGAAGATCAATTGGACGACATTCTACACTTTGTTCTGCCATCTCATACGTTGCAGGACCAACTAAAATACGACATCCATAGCTGGCACAGGCAGCACAGAGATAACGCGCAAATTCTACCGTTGGTCCAGCAACACTGTAATGCCCTACCCTATTTCCTCCATAAGCAGCAGCGACCATCTCCCCAGAATTAATACCAATACAAACACTAAGGCGCTTTTGCCAACGAGCATCGCAGGTACGATTGAGCTCATCAAGGCGGGTCAGTAAATCAAGAGCAATAGAGGCTGCCTTAGCTCCATGATTCATGGAGCCTTCAACAGCAATAGGCACACCAAAAACAACACGCAGACTTTCCCCTGAACATTCATCAAGATAACCACCAGCATCGACAAGAAAATCAGATGCAGTTATTAAATAGAGATTCGTCATTTCTACATATTCTTCTGGTGTTAGCGATTCTATGAGTTCTTTATGATTATTAATCGAACACACCATAATACTTCCATTTTTCAGTTCTCCTAAAAACTCAAGCGACATCGCTCCATCGACAAGCCTTTGAAAGGTCGATCGACAGAGGCGTTGACCAAAGAGACGTTGTAACAGCGGCTGTCGAGATCCTGCAGCAGTTTGAAGAAAGAGCATTGCCATTACAGCACCTAAAGCAATGGCAACTTCTCCTGGAAAGGGACT
>DATEBV010000069.1:0-5053 GCA_035287205.1 Chthoniobacterales bacterium
CACAGGCGATGCGCTTGCCTGAGTGCTTGACTTTCTGATGCTGTAAGTGTCAATCCGTTCATACCAAATATGATGGTCTCTCCAATTAAAATTTTTCTGGGGAAATGTCAATTCCTAAATTTCATACGCGAAGCGTATATCCTGTAACAGTGGCTCAATATTGTACGTTCCTCAATGCCGTGGCAGCAGTTAGTGATACCCATCATCTCTATGATGAAAGAATGGCATCAGATCCTACGATTGCTTCTATTGATCGCACGGGAAATCCTGGACACTATTTTTACTCGGTCATTGATGGGCGAGAGGATTTTCCAATCACCTATGTGAATCTCTTTTCTTCTCTACGGTTTTGTAATTGGTTAGAGCATGAGCATCCCTTAAGTACTATAGCAGGTAAGGAGGACTCCATTACAGAAATAGGAACCTATGCACTCGAAAGTGATACTAAAATAAGTAACCCTTCTCCTCATGCGACATGGTATCTTCCTCGTGAGGATGATTTTTGCTATCGCGAAGGATGCGATCCATGGACAAAGTCTAACCAAATAGGGTTTAGAGTTGCAGCAAATCAGAGTATTTTTCCTCCTTCACTAATAATAAATGGCTGCACACAAACATTTTATGAAAAAGTATTTGCCAATGCTCCTCTCGAAGATTCATTCATGATATTCCTGATTACGTTAATAGCTGCAGCCGTAGCTGGAGGAGTCATTTTGACCTTAGGAAGATTTATAAAAGTCATAGGGCCATGGATGGGAGCCATGCTTGCCGCTCGATCAGCAGCAGATAGGGAAATGCTCAAAGCACAAGGGGAAAAGGTGCCAGATAGTTTGCTAGCACAAGGAATAAGACTCTTGTTATCGACCTTATTAGCACTAGGAATAGGCTGGCTTTTATTATCTATTGGCTTAGCGGCAGGACCAGTAACACTTTCTAGTTGGGCCGCTGCAGACATTGTTGAAATCGCGGCAGCGGCTAGAATCGCAGCAGCTAACATAGCAGCTAGTGAAGTAGCAATAGCTAACGCAGTAGTTACCGCAGTAGTTACCGCAGTAGCTACCGCAGTAGTTAATGAATGCGACCCATTATCCTTATTTGTAAGATCAACAACAATAGCGATTAAAGAAGCACCTTTACAAACATTATTTGCAGCGTTATTAGGATCTGGTCTAGGAACTGATATTTCAATTAACCTCCACTCCCCTATAGGAAGAATCGTGGAAGCATGTAAGGAATACATTTCTTCAAAATTCTGAATAGTGGAGGCATGTAAGGAATACATTTTTTGTGAGTTCAAACTGAACTGAAGTTTTCTGAATTGAATTAGAATTTTATTTTTGTAACCCACTGGACTTTGTCCATTTTTATATGAGTAACATTATTGGCATCAGTTTTTTAATATTATCAAAAAATAGAATGGGTAATTTCAGAAAAACAGTCTATACACCTTAACCGTCATTCCAGCGGACGCTGGAATCCAGACGGCTATCTGCACGAAAATCTAAGAAAATATGAAATGTCCAATAGTCACTATTTTTCTGAAACAGGGGAAATGAGACTTTATTTTATGGGATCATCAATTCTGTAGTGACGTTCCTCTAGATTCCAGCGCACGCTGGAATGACGAAGAGAAGTGTTATTTTTTAAAATCTGCAAAAAGTGATGACTTCCAAAAATTATCTTCTGATATCCAATAAATTCTACTCTTAAATTTTTATGAAAATCGCCCTTGGCTCTGATCACGCTGGCTTCCACTACAAAGAAACACTTAAAACAATGCTTCAAGAACAAGGGCATGAGTTAGTTGATTGCGGTACCTTTACTCCTGAATCTACAGATTATCCCCTATATGTGATTCCAGCTGCTGAAAAAGTAGCCAATGGAGAATGTGAACGAGGCATTGTTCTAGGCGGTTCTGGAAACGGGGAAGCGATCGCAGCCAATAAAGTCCAAGGAATTCGTTGTGCCTTGGCATGGAATGAAGAGAGTGCTCTCCTTGCTCGTCAACATAACAATGCTAACGTCCTTTCCCTTGGAGAACGAATGATCTCTTTAGAAATGGCTCAAAAAATTGTCACCCTCTGGCTCAATACTCCCTTCGAAGGAGGACGTCATGAACGACGTGTTCAACAGCTTTCAGACTATGAACGGCGTTGTTTCACAACGCCAGTTCGTAGTTCTTAGTCGCTAGTTGACTTTTTCGTAAGCTCAAACTGAATTGGAAGAACAGGAAGAAGGAAGAAAATAGCCACAAAAGAACACAAAGAAACACAAAGAGCCAGAACACAAAAAAAGAATTTTTATAAAAATTCCTTAACGAATTTAAGAACTCAAGATAAAGAATGTTCACTATCGTAAAAAATAAGGGAAGTAGGAATTAACCCGAATATTTTATACTGAATCGTTATGAAGCGCTGTGCAAGGCTTGTAAATACAAGACAGACGAAAGATTTTGACGATGTGGCTGTATGCTTCATACTGCCCAAGGAGAAATCTGAGTCCAACGTAGTAATTATGATGCTTCCACAAGCCGTAATAGATTTAGTATAAAATATTCGGGTTAAGATCCTATTTCAACATAGAACACCAATAGCTGCGAAACAGCTTAGCTGGACGAATCAATCAAAGTTCATCGTCAGGTTTCTTTTTTTGTGTTTCTTTGTGCTCTTTTGTGGCTATTTACTAGTCCTTCAACTCTGGCACGCCATGTTCCAAGAAGCGCTCTAAGAATCCGGTGTGATACCGTCCACGACAGAAGTCGACATCGCGCATGATCGTTCGATGAAGAGGAATTGTCGTTTTAACCCCGAGGATCATATATTCACCTAAGGCGCGATTCATTCGATTAATAGCCGCTTGACGTGTGGAAGCCGTTGCAATGATTTTGGAAATCATCGAGTCGTAATTCGAAGGAATAGGATACCCTGCATAAGCATGAGAATCGATGCGAATACCGCGTCCGCCAGGAGCATAATAGGCCTCAATGATACCAGGACATGGTTGAAAGTTTTTCTCAGGATCTTCTGCATTGATGCGGCATTCAATCGAATGAAGCCGCGGCTTAGCATTCACCACATAATCGGAGAGATGTTCGCCGGCAGCGACCTGAATCTGCTGTTTAACAAGATCACAACCATAGACTTCCTCGGTCACTGGATGCTCCACTTGAATGCGTGTATTCATCTCCATGAAATAGAAGTTTCCTTTGTCATCGACAAGGTACTCAATAGTTCCAGCATTATGGTAGCCAACCGACTCACAGAGACGGACAGAAGCATCTCCCATGGTTTTACGCAACTCAGGCGACATCATAGGGGAGGGACATTCTTCAAGAATTTTTTGGTTACGACGTTGAATCGAACAATCTCTTTCACCAAGATGAACCACACGTCCGTGCGTATCGCCAAAAATCTGAAATTCAATATGCCGAGGATTCTCAATAAGCTTCTCAATATAAACAGCTCCATTGCCAAAGGCTTTCTCAGCCTCCATACGAGCACTATGAAATCCTTGCACTAGGCTCCCGTCGTTGCGAGCAACACGCATCCCTCGACCACCACCACCAGCAACTGCTTTAATCATCACGGGGAATCCAATTTTCCGCGCAATCTTGAGAGCTTCCTTCTCATTTTCCACCAACCCATCACTTCCTGGTGATATGGGCACGCCGGCTTTGCGAGCCGCTTCTCGAGCACTATTTTTATCCCCCATCATCTTAATGGCAGAAACGGGAGGTCCAATGAACTTAATATTAGCTGAAGCACAAACCTCTGCAAAATGAGCATTCTCCGCCAAGAATCCATACCCAGGGTGGATGGCATCGACATCAGCAATCTCAGCAGCACTAATAATCCGATCAATTTTTAAATAGCTCTCGCTACTAAGCGCTGGTCCAATACAAATGGCTTCATCAGCAAGCTGGACATGGAGTGAATCAATATCAGGTTCTGAATAGACGGCAACCGTGCCAATCCCAAGCTCTTTACAGGCACGAATAATACGCAGAGCAATCTCTCCACGGTTAGCAATAAGAATTTTTTTTATCATGTGAAAAAAAGGCCAAAGAAAATAGCCACAAAAGAACACAAAGAAGCACAAAGAATTTTTATATCATCGGTAATCAATTAAGTTTACCGCCTAGTTTCTTTTTTGTGTTTTTTTGTGTTCTTTTGTGGCTATTACCTTTCTGTTTGTTGTATTCCTTGTGGTTATTGCTCTGCCTCTAACGAACACGGAAGAGCACTTCTCCGAATTGTACTGGCTTTCCATTCTCGGCAACAACTTCAACGACCTTGCCGGAAAGTTCTGCCTTAATTTCATTCATCACTTTCATCGCCTCAATAATACAGACGACCGTTTCGGGATTAATTTCCTTCCCTACTTCAACAAAAGAAGGAACTTCAGGAGAAGAGGCACTATAAAAGGTACCGACCATCGGAGAGAGAATTTCTTTATAGTCCTTTGGAGCATTAGTAGCAGCCTCTGCTGCTACAGGAGCTGCTGAGGGCGCTGGGGCCATCGCAGGAGCTGACATCATCGAAGGCATTCCTTGAATAAAAGAGGCTCCACTCGTTGCTCCCTCTGGAGTCTTGAGAGTGATCTTAAAATCACCTTGTTCCATTTTGAAGACGGCAAGGCCATTCTTCTTCATCAGGTCGATCAGGGTACGTATTTCTTTAATTTCCACGTGCAAATTATTTGGCCAAGAGGCCGTAATTATTCGGCCAAAAGCCGAATAATAGTTGTTAGTTGTTAGTTCTTGGTTGTTAGTTGACTTTTTCGCTTCCGCTCAAAAGCCTACCAAAGCAAAGCTGTATTTTTATTGGCCCTTAGTTTTTTACACTCGAAGTCACTTCATGACAATGTTAAAAACGAAGTGTATAAGCTCAAACTAAACTGTTACCACTGAAGGATTATGTTACCAGTTGTGTCGATATAGTCAAACTGTAATTAAGTAACTATTCGGCCAACAGGCCGAATAGTAGTTTAAGGGTTTAAGGGGTTTAGGGGAAAGCTTTTCTCTGGACTTTGGCTATTTTTATAGGAGTGATAC